>JBBSOR010000028.1:0-35993 GCA_038259535.1 Propionibacteriales bacterium
GATGAGGCCGCCCTTGACGACCTCGATGACGGTGCCCTCGACGACGCCGTCCTCCTCCTTGACCTGCTCGATGGTGCCCCAGGCGCGCTCGTACTGGGCGCGCTTCTTGGACAGGATCAGACGGCCTTCCTTGTCCTCCTTCTGGAGGACCAGGGCCTCGACCTTGTCGCCCACGGAAACGACCTCGTTGGGGTCGACGTCGTGCTTGATCGACAGCTCGCGCGAGGGGATGACGCCCTCGGTCTTGTAGCCGATGTCGAGGAGGACCTCGTCGCGGTCCACCTTGACGATGGTGCCCTCGACGATGTCGCCGTCGTTGAAGTACTTGATGGTCGCGTCAATGGCCGCGAGGAAGTCCTCTTCGGACCCGATGTCGTTGATCGCCACCTGGGGGGCGTCGTAGTCGTGCAGGTGAGAAAGGAGCGTCATAAGGGAGGTGATTCCTTGGATGGATGGAGTTGTACGGACGCGCGTGAGGACGTCATTTTCACTGGCCCTGCCTGTGAGGGTCACTGGCGAGGACACGGCGAGCCGGGATTCGCTCGGTATGGAAGCCGGGCAGACGACAGGCGCAACGCCTGAGCCTACGCGCGAACCTCCGCCCACGTCCAACCGGGGCGGCACCCTCCTCGCACGCTCGCGCCACGCTCAGACCTCACCCCCGCAGAGCCCCTCCGGCGAGGGGCCACGCGTGCAGGTCCCCCGTGTCGGCGATGGCGCGGAGCAGCCCCTCCGCACGGTCAGCGACCGGGTGGGATCCGGCGCGTGCCGCCAGGTCCACCAGCGCCCACAGGTCCGCCGCCCGGGCGCCGTCCAGCAGGTCCGCGACCTCACCTCCGCGCAGCGCGGTCCAGGCCTCGAGCACCGCGTCGACGTACGCCGGGTGGCGCTCGAAACGGACCAGGTTGCCCACATCCGTCCACGGATGGCCGGCATGGGCGAACTCCCAGTCCACGATCGCCACCAGCTCGAGGGAGTCGGGGTCGACCAGGACGTTCTTGGGGTTGAGGTCGCTGTGCACCAGGCAGGTGCGGGTGATGCCGTCGAGGAGGTCCTGCGCCGACTCCGCGACCTCGACGAGCCGGGCGCGGTCGCCGACCGACCAGCCGGTGAGGCGCGTCTCGACCCACTCGCCCAGGTCGGCGCCCGGCAGGTCCGCCACCGTGAGCGCGACGTCGACGAAGGTCCCGGACCGCAGCATCGGCATCCCGGCCAGCGTGGCGGCCGCGTGCCCCATCGACCGCCCCAGGCGCGCCAGCCCAGCGGCGTCGAGCCCGGCCAGGACCTCGTCCCCGCGCTCCCCCGCCAACCAGGACGTCACCAGCAGGCCGGGCTGGCCGGTCGGTCGGTCCTCACGGCGTACGTCGACCACGTCCGGCACCGGCAGGAGGCCGCGCACCAGCCGGAGCACCGAGGCATCGACCTCGGGCGCCTCCGGACCACGGGGATCACCCGGCGGATAGATCCGCAGGACCGCCCTCTCACCGGCCACGTCGCTCACGAACGTGCGGCCGGAGTGGCCGCCCGCGAGAGGCGTCAGCGACGCGTCGAGCTCACTCATCGGCTGATGGTGGCACGCCCTGCCGGCACGACTACGCTCAGGGGGTGGACGATCACCAGCCGCAATCGGTCCGGGTCGAGCGGCGTCCCGTCTCCGAGCGGGAGTCACGCCTGGCCAACGGACCCGACTGGGACCGCTACGCCGACGAGTACCAGGCCACGCACGGCGCGTTCCTCGGCGACGCCGGCTTCGTCTGGGGCCCCGAGGGCCACACGGAGGACGAGCTCCACGTGCTCGGTGACGTCGCCGGCCTCGACGTCCTCGAGGTGGGCAGCGGCGCCGGCCAGTGCTCGCGGTGGGTGCGCAGCAGGGGCGGCCGGGGATTCGGCCTCGACCTGTCCCACCGCCAGCTCCAGCACTCGCTCCGCCTCGACGAGGAGACCGGTGTCGACGTACCTTCGGTGCGCGGCACCGCCACGCACCTCCCGTTCGCCGCAGCGAGCTTCGACATCGTCTTCTGCTCCTTCGGCGCCCTGCAGTTCATCGCCGACATCGACGACGCCGTGGCGGAGGTGGCCAGGGTGCTGCGCCCCGCGGGCCGCTTCGCCTTCTCCGTCACCCACCCGACCCGGTGGATGTTCCCCGACGACCCGGGCGACGCCGGCCTGACCGCGACCCAGTCCTACTGGGACCGCACCCCCTACGTCGAGGTCGACGACGCCTCCGGCCTGGTGTCCTACGTCGAGCACCACCGCACGCTGGGTGACTGGGTGCGGCTCCTGGCCGGGCACGGTCTCGCGCTGGCCGACCTGGTGGAGCCGGAGTGGCCGGCGGACCTGGACCGGGTGTGGGGAGGCTGGTCACGCACCCGTGGGCTGCTCACGCCGGGCACCGCGATCTTCGTGGCCCACCTGGGCGGACCCTGACTGCTCGCCCGTGCGCCGACGCGCCCATCCGGCGAGCAGCGAGGCCGGGTTGAAGAGGGCCCACCACCGCCGACGGGCGGCGGCCTGCACCACCAGGTCCCGGCGCAGGTCCAGGCAGGCGCCCCAGAAGTCGCGGCGATCCTCGAGGCTGCCCGCGGTGGGGGCGAACACGGCCGCGTCCGCCCGGCGCGCCCGCTCGAGCCCGACGCCGAGCGCCCTCGCCTGGGCCACCCGGCTCCAGCCGTCGGGCACCGGGGTGCCACGGTCGCGGGCGGCGTCGAGGACCTCCTGCCAGCCGTTCACGTACATCCCCGACCACGACGACGTACGACGACGAACGACGCGCCTCGACAGCTTCATCACCGGCACCGCGAGCCACAGCAGCAGGGCGAGACCGAGGAGCCCGGCAGCCACGACCCCGACCGTGCGCCAGCGGTGCGTCGGCTCCTCGAACACAGCATCCGGCGACAGCTCGATGTCAGCGCCCTTGGGGATCTTGATCTCGGACTCGTCGAGGTCCAGCTCCTGGTCGACCCAGCCACCGGCGCCGAGCAGCTCGCCGTCCAGCTCGTCCTCCCGATAGGGGTGCACCCCTGTGTAGAGGTCGGGCTCCAACGTGCGCCACGTCCCGTCGGCGAGCTGGAGCTCCACCCACGAGACGACATCGCCCTGGTCGACGATGCCGCGGCGACCGGGCTCGGCGCCCACGACGACCCTGGCGGGGACCCCGAGCCGGGAGGCACCCAGCGCGGTGACCGCGGAGTACTGGAACGGGGTCGCGACGATCCGCCTGGACCCCATCAGGCGCAGACCCAGGTCCACCGGCTTCTGTGACGACGTGCCCGAGAGACGCACCTCCCCGTTGAACCGCAGGTAGCGCGCCATCAGCAGGACCCGCTGGAGGGGCGCGAGCTCGGGTCGGTCGAACGGCACCAGGAACTGGTCGAGGAACGCGCCCTCGGGCTGCCGCTGGTCCTCCGTGGCGGTCATCGTGGGGTCGGTCGCCCTGTAGTCGTCATCGGTGAGGACCGAGACGAAGGTGTAGTCGTCGCGGGGATTCACGCCACCCAGCACCACGGCGCTCGACGAGTACTGGTTGTAGCGCACGTCCGCGAGCTGGGTGCGTCCGTCGGTGTAGTCGAGGTCCAGGCTCGTGAGCTCTCCGAGCATCGGGAGCCATTCGCTGACGTAGCCGGGGCGGATCCGCACCCGGACCTTGACGCGCGGTCCGGCGTGCAGCGGCTCGATCTCCGCACCCAGGCGCCTGAACGTGCCGCCCGGGCCCGCGCCGGGAGACTCGTCGGCCGGGACCCACGCCGAACCGTCGTAGAGGTCGAGGGCGCCGAAGCGCAGCCGCGCACCCGGGGGTGCCCCGGTCACGCGGAACAGCGTCGCGTTCCCGAGGCTCGGAAGAATGACCGAGTCGGCAGCGCTCGTGGCGGTCACCTCGCTCCGAGACGGGTCCAGCCGGACCCGGTCGGTCTGGTCGTTGTCGGGCACGAGCCAGCTCACCAGCCCCGCGACGACCGCCACCACCAGCACCGCTGCGACGGTGCCCAGCACCCCGCTTCGCCGGTCCCCGACAAGTGCCTCGGCGCGTCGGGCGCGACCTGCCGCCCAGGTCACGAGCACCACCGTCAGGACGACGCCACGCAGGATGTAGTGGTCCGGGACCAGCACCGCGAGCGGGATGGTGGCGGCCAGGGCCGCGACGACCGGCACGGTGGGCGCGATCGGTCGGCGGGTCGCGAGCGCGAGCCAGGCAGCGGGCATGGCCGCGCCGAACCCGATCGCGTACGGCAGCAGGAGGAGCGTCCCGGACGCCTCGACCGGGGGCAGGGTGTCGGCGAACAGGCGGGGGGCCGCGACGGTCTCGCCCAGCACCCGGTTCATGGTGTCGACGGTCGGGACGATCCAGGGACCGGGCCGGTGCAGCGCGACCAGCGCGCCGAGCGGCGCGTAGGCCAGGATCGCGACGAGGGAGTAGACCCACACGCTGTCCCGCACCCGACGGATCGCCCAGGCAAGTCCGAGCAGGACGATGACCGGAACCAGGCCGGCCACGAGGTAGTCGCGCGACCAGAAGCTCTCGTCGAGCAGCGTCAGGACGAGGCCGATGGCCCCCAGGAGGACCACACCGTCCACGCAGTCGCCCCGCCACTCGCGGACCCGCATGCTCACCGCAGGCCCCGGGCCATCAGGTCGCGAAGGTGGGAGAGGTCCGGGACGGTCATCTCGCGAAGTCGGGGGCCGTCCGCGAGTCGCGCCTGGCCCTCGCTGTCCGCCCGGACGACCAGCCAGTCGGCCCCCTGGTCGAAGCGCCGCGCCGCGGCATCGAGCTCGACCGGCTCGCGGGCCGCGCCCGTCACCTGCACCACGAGACCTGTGCCGCTGACCGCGGTGGCGGCGTCCGCGGACTGGGTCAGGTGGTCGTCACCCTCGCCCGTTGCGAAGTGGCAGGCGATGTCGGTCATCGCCACCGCACTGCGCCCGCGCGCCACGTGGGGACCGCAGCGCAGGTAGGTGTCGAAGTCGTCACGGACCGCGCGCAGGGCGATCGACGTGGCCACCGACACGGCCAGCTCGAAGTCACGCAGTCGCGGGTATGACGCCCGGCTCGGGTCCACGAGGATCGTGACGTGCCCGCGCCGGGTCTCGTGGTACTGCCGCACCAGAAGCTCGCCGGCCTTCGCCGAGGACCGCCAGTGGACATGCCTCAGATCGTCCCCGGGGACGTACTCACGCAGTGCGTGGAAGGCCAGGTCGCTCATCGAGAGCTGCTGGCTCGTGGCCCCGTCGAGATCGTTGGTCAGCCCGCCCGCGAAGAGCGACAGGTCGGTCACCCGCGGCGCCACCCGCAGCTCGAGTGCGGCGCCGGTCTCGAAACGACGACTCACCAGCCCCACCGGGTCCGTCCTCTCGTAGGTCACCGGGCCGACGGCATGCACACCCCGAGGCATGGCGGGCAACGGCACCACGTCGCGATGGTGGGCGAACGGCGCGAGGAACGGGAGCCGGAGGCTGACACTGCGTGTGCCGACGGGCACGGTGAGCTTGGGGAACAGCATGGGCGTCGCACCGGCCTGGACGTGGAGGGTCGCCACGGGCGACGCCATGCCTTCGACCACCCGGTCGGGACGCAGCGCCACCTCGGCCGCGGGCGCGCCCGGCAGGACCTGCCAGACCAGGCCGAGCACCAGCAGGCCGAACGCGACGGCGCCGAGCTGGACGAACTCCTGCCAGTTGAGCCACACGGCAAGTCCCATCGTCACGATCCCCAGCGCGAGGACGCCGCGCCCGAGCGGCGTCAGGACCTTCACCGTCGAGGTCAGCAGCCGGGTCGATCGGGAGCGCCACCGTGCGGCGGCGGAGGGAGTGTCGGTCGGGGTCACGCGCGGTCGCGAGGCGCCGACACCTGCACCAGCAGGTTGTCGATGACCTCATCGGGGGTGACGCCGCCGAACGCAGCGCCGGATGCCATCAGCAGGCGGTGACCCAGGACGGCGTGGGCCAACGTCGCGACGTCCTCCGGCACGACGTGGCCACGGCCCTCGGAGAGCGCCCAGGCCTTCGACGCCCGGATCCACGCCAGGGCGCCGCGGGTGGAGAGGCCGATGCGGACGTCGGGGACGTCGCGCGAGGCCTCGGCGAGCCGTCGTACGTAGCTGATGACCGCCGGGTCCACGTGCACGAGGTCGGCGAGCTGGCTCATCTGCTGGATCTCGGTGGCCGCGACGACGGGAGTCAGGCCGGCGGCGCGGTCACGCACCTGGGACGCGGCCAGCAGCGCCTCGGTGGACGCCGCGTCCGGGTGGCCCACGCTGGTGCGCATGAGGAAGCGGTCGAGCTGGGCCTCGGGCAGCTGGTAGGTGCCGGCCTGCTCGATCGGGTTCTGGGTGGCGATGACCATGAACGGACGCCCGACGTCGTGGGTGCGGCCGTCGACGGTGACGTGCCCCTCCTCCATGACCTCCAGGAGGGCCGACTGGGTCTTGGGCGAGGCGCGGTTGATCTCGTCGGCCAGCACCATGCTGTGGAAGATCGGTCCGGGATGGAAGGTGAACTCGCCGTTGGACTGGTCGTAGACGGTGACGCCGGTGACGTCCGAGGGCAGCAGGTCCGGGGTGAACTGGATCCGCGCGAACGAGCAGTCCAGCGACTTCGCCAGCGCACGCGCCAGCATCGTCTTGCCGGTGCCCGGCAGGTCCTCGAGCAGCAGGTGGCCGCCCGAAACGAGGCAGGTCAGCGCGAGGCGGACGACCTGCCTCTTGCCGAGCACGGCGGTCTCGACGTTGTGCACGACCCGGTCGAACGTCTCGGCGTACCACCGGACGTCGTCGGTGTGGACGGTCGCGATGTCAGGCATGCGGTCGCGGAACTACCTCTCGGAGGGGTCGGTCGCGCGGGTCAGGCGACCGCGCGGCGGCGCATCAGCTGCAGCGCGATGCCGATGAGGAGGGCCGGGATGCCGACGATCCATCCGATGAGCGGAACGGTGCCGGTGACCAGGTTGAGGCTGCTCGCGTTGCTCTTGGAGTCCTTGGCGTTGCCCGCGATCTGCTCGTCGGTGAAGCCGTAGTCCAGGATCAGGAACGGGTTGCCGTCGCCGTCGAGGCGCTCCTGGTGCTCGAACTGGTTGACGATCGCCCCGGTGGTCGGGTCGACCCAGATCTCCCGTTCGACGGCATAGGTGCCCTGGACGCCGTCCGTGACCTCCATGGGCACGTCGGCGACGTTGATCGCATAGACGTAGGTCTCGAGACCGTCGACCGTCTCCGTGCGGTCGTAGGTCGCGTCCACCGCTGCGCCCGCGAAACCGTCCCAGTACTGGTAGGTCTTCTTCTCGGCCTCGAAGGGCCACTTGTTGACGAGCCCCTCCTTCGCCTCGGCGCTCGGGGGGAGGTACTTGGGGTCGTCGACGGCCATGCCGTCACGACGGTCGGTGGCGAAGTTGTCCGTGCTCGCGGAGACGAGTCGCTCCTGCGGGTCGTCGGCGCTGACGCACTCGTCGATCCCGTCCTCGTCCTTGACCAGGCAGCTGGAGTTCTGGAAGACCACGACCTCGCCGTCGGAGCGCTCCGAGTCGGCGCGCGTCACGCTGAATGCCTTGATCGGGAACTCGCTGGCGCCGCCGGCGCCATCCGAGAGCTGCGCCGTACCGTCCAGCAACGTGAGGCTGTCGGTGTCCAGCGGCGTCTTCATCAGCTGTCCAGGTGCCCAGAACTGAGCCAGAACAGCCAGGGTGACCAAAAAGCCACCCAGCACCGTCAGTCCGATGCCGAAGCCCTTGCGCATAGCGATTTCCTCCCGGTCAAGCCCCTAGGTCGGGGTGACTGTAGCAGCGAAGTGACTCTCCGGTAGCCAATCGTGGAGCCGAGTTTCGCCACGTCTTTCGCCACGTCTTTCGTCACGTCCGATCGCCCGCGGGTGGTGGCGGGTTAGAGTCCGCGACATGGCCCTCACCCGCACCGGCGACGCGCCCGCGCCGGTGGACCGCGCAGATGACACCGGGCCGCCGGTCCGCAGTCGCCTCGCTGCGATGGACAGCCTGCGGGGTGTCGCGATCGTCCTGGTGGTCATCTCGCACGGTTGGATCCTGTGGCCGAACGACTGGATCGACGACCACGCGTGGACGCACGCGGTCTTTCGCGGCGGAAACTATGCGGTGACGTTCTTCTTCGTCATCACCGGCTTCCTCGTGCACCGGTCCCTGGCCTCCCAGGGCATGGCGAACATGCGCCCCGCCGTCGGGATCGTGCGACGTGTCATCCGGGTCGCGCCCGTGGTCTTCGTGGCCGTGCCCATCGCCGTCCTCGCCACGGCGTTCGTCGGGGACCCGACGCCCAGCCGCACCAACTGGAAGTCCGTGTTCCATGTCTTCACCTACACGTGGAACTGGTATGTCCAGACCGACGCGATCGCCGCGCGCTGGGACCTCGGGCACCTGTGGTATCTCTCGGTGGACATGCAGGCCTTCGTGGCGCTGACGGTGCTGCTCTACTTCGTCCGACGCCGCACGAGCCTCCAGGTCGCCACCCTCGCCGGACTGCTCGTCCTGTTGACCTGGTGGCGGATGCACGTGTCCGACGTCGAGCCGGCGATCAACGTGCTGCTCCGCACGACCGCCCGGATGGACGCCATCGTCGCCGGCATGCTGCTCGGAGCGATCCTGGCGCTCGTGCCCAAGGACGCCGTGCCACCGCGTGTGCTCACCTGGTGCGGGTCGGCGTCCCTGGTCGGGCTCCTCCCGCTCCTCTGGTACTGCTCGTACGACACTCACTTCCTGCACTGGGGCGTCACGCTGCTGGAGCTCGACCTCGCCGTGCTGCTCGGCAGCATCTCGCTCGGTGCTCGCACGCTGGCAACGGTCCCGTTGCGCCCGCTGAGCTTCCTCGGGCGCCAGTCCCTCGTCATCTATGTGTGGCACTACCCGGCCTTCGCCGCCGTCGAGGCACGGACGCGGGACTGGGCCTGGGCGCCCCGCGCCGTCGTCGCCCTCCTGGTGACCGCCCTCCTGTGCGTCGCCACCCACTACCTGCTCGAGCGACACGTCGCCCGCCTGTTGACCCATCCCTTCTGGCTGCGGCTGCGACCGGCCACGCCCGATGCGCCGCCCACCACCGCTCGGGGGCGCGACCAGCTGCGCGTGGACGACCTGACGGTCCCCGTCGGCAGTCCCTGAGACTCTGCTGCAGCCGGGTCGACCGACGATCAGTCGGCGAAGCAGAACTCGTAGTCGCCGGACCCGGCGAAGGTGACCGCGAGCTCGGCCAGCTGCGCCGTCGTCGCGACGGAGGTCCACTCGTCGGGTGACGCCGGCCACTCGATCGGATCCGTCCTCCGGTCCTCGTCGGGACGCGAGAGCCGGGTCGACACGGCTCCTGCTCCGCCGCGGAAGCGGAACCCCGCACCGATGAAGCTGGTCAGGACCACCGTCGGCCGGTCACTCGTCACGGCGTGGGTGTGACATCCCGGTCGACCCTCCACCTCGGGGACGAACCCGTTCGAGAAGACGTCGGTCGGAGTGGCCAGCTCGAGCTGCGCATCCGTCACGGCCACGAAGTAGTTGCTCTCGGCCTCGATGCGGTCCTGCTCCGACGGAAGCAGGACGGGCAGCTCCGAGCCGAGGGCTGGGTCCGACAGCCGCCGGAGGTCGTCGCCACGGATGGTGGAGCCCGGCACAGCGTCGGTCAGCATCTCCTCCCCCGTGCTCGTCGCCAGCATGGTGCCCGCGAGATGAGTGCGGGCCACCGCGCCCGCGCCCGGGGCATCAAGAGCCCACTGGTGCTGCCCGAGGCCCGCCAGCAGGGCGAGCAGTCCCAGGGCGACACCCGCGAGGACCGTCGCCGATCGCCGCTGCCGGCCGCCGAGGTGCGCCACCGCCAGAGCCCCGAGGGCGTCGAGCACCAGGGCCAGGCCGGGAACGAGCAGCACCAGCGCGACGCAACGCCAGCGCGCGAGCATCGCCGGGTCGACGCCGCCGGGCACGGTCGTGAGGGCCATGAGAACGGCGTGGAGCACCGCGGCGACGACGCCCGCAGTCGTCGCGTGCACGAGGAGGGGTCGTTCGAGGCCGCGGTAGAGGGCCGCCAGGACCACGACGAGGACCACCACGGGAACCCCGAGCCACCCGCCGGTCCGGTCGTCGAACGGCGCGACCATGAGCCTGGCCGCGACCTCCGCGACCTGCGCGACGTCCGTGCCCGGTGCCACGATCCCGCTCGCCCTCCATCCCCACCAGGCACCCCAGGCGAGGAGTGCCACGGCAGGCAGGGCGACCACGCGCAGGGCGTGTCGCCCACCCTTGGACTGCGCCACCACGCCGACCCAGACGCCTGCGACGACGCCGACGAGCGAGACGGTGACGCCGACGAGGAGCAGCGCTCCGGCCACGACCGTGCTGCGTGCGTCATGCCCGCGACGGCCCAGGACCAGGAGCGAGATCGCCCCCAGGAGCAGGGGCAACGTGAGCGCCAACGGGGCCTCCACCGCACGCGCCGCAGACCCGACTCCGTAGGCCAGCACCAGCGCAGCGACCAGGGCCGACGCACGACCGCTGCCCCACCTGAGCAGGAGTCGATGCATGACCAGCACGAGCGCCACGTGCACGAGCACCGCGAGGGCGACGACGGGCACATAGGTGGTCAGGCCGATCAGCTTGAACAGGAGCACGTAGATCAGGATCAGGGTCAGCTGCCACTGGCCGGTGTGCGGCTCCATCAGGCTCTCGGCGCCGTTCGGGAGGCCTCCGCGCGCGACGTAGAAGTGCAGCAGGTCGCCGCTGAACCAATCCCGGCCACCGATCCGGAGGGCGAGAGCGGCCTGCGCCGCGACGACGAGGTAGAGGACGCACAGGTCCCAGTAGCGGCGTCCCAGCGAACCGTCGTCCCGACGCGTCACTTTCGCTTGCGGAGCTTGGACAGTCCGGCGAGCACCTTGTGGGCGGCCTCATCGGTGATACCGAGCCGGCGCTTGGCCCGGTCGTACACGTCGAGCAGCGTGCGGTCAGCCGCGATGCTCGCCTTGCGAAGCCGTCCCTCGTCGGGCCGCGCCTGGTAGTTGGTCGACTTGCGCACGGGCGCCGACTCCTCCGTGAAGTAGTACATCGCCAGGGAACGGCGTGCCATGTCGGGCGGGCAGGTGAGCCCGTCCGGGTGACCGTGGAAGGAGTCGTCGGTCGTGGTGAAGACGAGCATCCGGTTGCCGGCCGGGGTCACCGTGCCCTGGCACGCCGACATGTCCTTGTCCCAGAGCTCGAGCTTGCCGCCCCAGTCGTCGTGCCACTCCTCGTTGAGGTAGAGCAGGATGTTGACCCGACGCGCCCACGTCTCGTGGACGTGGTGGGTGGTGAAGTCGGCGTGGATGTTGAGGTGGCCCTCACGCAGCGTCTGGTGGAGGCCTCCCCCGTCCATCGTGTAGTCGGGGATGAGGTCCGCGATGCCCGTCAGCGTCTCGAGGTAGGCCACGAACTCGGGCGAGCAGAACTCCTGAGCCACGGACTGGAGGCTCGGGGCCCAGCTCTCGGGCTGGGTGTTGGAGAACTTCGTCTCGTTGACGTGGACGTAGGCTTTCCAGAACTCGTCGCGCATGCCGGGGAAGTCGGCGACGGCGGCGTCGAACGCCGGCCGGTGCAGGACGTCGTCGAGCACGATGTGCGGGAACGGCTGGGCGGCCCGGTAGTCGTCGGTGGCGCGGTCCAGGTCGGCGTTCAGGCGCGTCATGTCGACGAGCTGCAGGGCGGTCTCCATGGCGGGCATCATGCCACCTGGGGCGAGCCCCGGAAGCGCCAGTTCGACAAAGTTCGAGGTGCTGCCCGGACTGGCTGCGCGGAGGCTACTGGCGGGTTACACTCGCTCGGTTCATGAGGCGCTCGTCACTGTCAGCGCCCCCAAGGCCCTCTGGAGGGAGAGCCGTGAAGTCAGCTGCAGGCGTGGGTGGGGACGAGCATTCCCCGCAAGCACGCACCCCCCGTGTCGGCGTCCTGGTCGTTGCCTACAACGCGGCGTCGACGTTGGAGCGCACGCTGTCCCGGCTCCCCGATTCGTTCGCCCGGTCGGTCGACCACGTCATGGTCTGCGACGACGCGAGCATCGACGACACCTACGAGATCGGGGTCCGCTTCAGCGACACCGCGCCCTTCCCGATCACCGTCGTCAAGCACGAGCGCAACCTCGGCTACGGCGGCAACCAGAAGGTCGGCTACCGCTGGGCCATCGAGCACGGCCTCGATGTCGTCGTCCTGCTGCACGGCGACGGCCAGTACGCCCCGGAGTGCATCGAGGACCTCGTCGCCCCCCTGGTGAGCGGCGAGGCGGACGCCGTCTTCGGCTCGCGCATGCTGGACAAGGGTGGCGCGCGCGCCGGCGGGATGCCTGCCTACAAGTTCGTCGGCAACCGCATCCTGACCGGCTTCCAGAACGCCATGACCGGCCAGCGCCTCTCGGAGTGGCACAGCGGCTACCGCGCCTACCGCACCGACTCGCTGGGCGACCTCGACCTCGCGTCGTACTCCGACGCCTTCGACTTCGACACCGAGATCATCCTCGGCCTGATCCGCGCCGGCAAGCGCATCGTCGAGGTGCCCATCCCCACCTACTACGGCGACGAGATCTGCTACGTCAACGGTGTGAAGTACGCCAAGGACGTCACGGTCGACGTCATGCGCCACTGGGCCCACCACCGCGGCTTCGGCGGTGGGGTCGCCTCGACCGACACCGACCTCTACGCACTGAAGGCCACCGGCTCGCACGGTGTGCTGCTGGAGTGGCTCACGGAGCGCGAGCCCCTGCGCGTGCTCGACGCGGGATGCTTCGACGGCCGCTTCGCGGACCTGGCCCGTGGGCTCGGCCACCACGTGACCGGTCTCGACCGCCAGAAGTACGACGGCGTCGCCGATCGAGTCGACTCCTTCCTCGAGGCCGACCTCAACCAGCCGCTGCCGGCCTCCATCCGGGCCGAGTACGACGTGGTGGTGGCGGGCGACATCCTCGAGCACGTGATGGAGCCGCAGCAGCTCCTCGACGACCTGGTCTCCAAGCTCGTCCCGGGTGGCGAGATCCTGGTGTCCGTGCCCAACTTCGGCCACTGGTATCCCCGCGGACGGACGGCGATCGGAAGGTTCGACTACGACCAGCGTGGCCCCCTCGACCGCGGGCACGTGCGCTTCTTCACGCGCACCACCATCGAGCGGCTCTTCGCCGAGTCCGGCCTGCGCGTCCTGGAGCACCGGACGGTCGGCACCCCGTTCGAGTCGGTCATCGACGGCCCGGGTTCGACGCCGACCCGTCAACAGATCGTGCGCGGGGTCACGCGTGCCGACCGGGCGATGGTGAGGACCTGGCCGCGGCTATTCGGCTACCAGTTCCTCTACCGTCTGGAGGTGGCGTGACCGATCCCGACCATCGGCGCCGGGTCATCAGCACGTCTGTAGGACTCACCCTGGGTGGCATCGTCCACCTCCTCACCCTCTTCAACATCTCGCGCGACCTGGGTCGCACCGCGACGTCCGGCTTCTTCTCCGGCGTCTACGAGCTCCAGGCGCGCGCGTTCCTCGACGGGCAGGTCGCGGTGCCCGAGGGCAGCATGTCCATCGAGGGCTTCATCCGTGACGGCAGCACCTACATGTACTTCCCGCCGTGGCCGGCGTTGCTCCGCCTGCCGGTCCTGATGACGACCCACGAGTTCGACGGACGCCTGACGCTGCTCTCCATGGGCCTGGCCTGGATCGTCTTCGTGGTCTGCGCCACCAAGCTCGTGTGGTGGCTGCACGCCCGCATCACGGACCGGAGGTCGGTCAGCCGAGGTGAGGCCTTCCTGGTCGCGACATTCCTGGCGGCCGTCAGCGGCGGCACCTTCATGACCCTCGACGCCTCGCTGCCGTGGGTCTACCACGAGGTGTACGCCTGGGCGATCGCCGCATCACTCGGCGCGCTCTACTGGCTGCTCCGCGTGCTGACCGCCCCCGACTGGCACTCCGTGCGCTGGCTCGGCGCGTTCTGCTTCGTGGCGATCGCCACCCGGGCCACCGCAGGCTGGGCGCTCTGCCTGACGGTCATCGCCGTAGCCCTCTGGTTCGCGGTGCGCCGGTCGACGCCGGAGCGGAGGCGGTTCTGGTGGGGCGTCCTTCTGGCCGGCGTCATCCCGCTGGTGTTGTCGATCGCCTACAACCTGCACAAGTTCGACCACGTCTACATGTTCCCGTTGCAGGACCAGGTCTGGACCCAGGTCAACGCCCACCGCCGGGAGGCGCTCGCGGCCAACGGCGGTGCCATCACCGGGCTCCAGTTCTTCCCCACGGCCTTCCACGCCTACCTGTGGCCGACCGGCATCCGGTTCGTCGACTACTTCCCGTGGATCACGCTCCCGGCTCGTCCGCCCGAGGCGCTCAACGGCGCCTTCGTCGACCAGGCCTACCGGACCGGCAGTGCCACGGCGTTCATGCCGCTGCTCATGCTGTTGCAGATCATCGCGGCGGTCGTCGTCTTCCTCCCGTGGGCGCCCGCACGCACCCGGGTGCTGCGGCTCCCGATGCTCGCCGCCGTGCTGATCACGGGAGGCGTGATGGCCTACGGCTACTTCGCTGCCCGCTACGCCAGCGAGTTCGTTCCGGCGCTCGTCCTCGGGGGCGCCATCGGCACTGTCCTGGTGGCGAACACCCTGCAGGGCCAACGTGTGTTCCCGCTGGTCGCGACCGGTGCCGCCGCGCTGGCCGCGTTCTCGGTCCTCGCCCAGCTCTCCGTGGGCCTCAGCATGGCCGCCGTCCAGGCCCGCGGCCCGGCGCTGGAGCGCTTCCTCGGATGGCAGACGAGCCTCTCCCCTGCCGCGCAGGCGCGGCTCGTGACGTTCTCCGACTCCCTCGCCGACGACGGCACGACCGACGAGCTCCGCATCGCCGGCAACTGTGACGGCCTCTACCTCAACACCGGCGATGCCTACGAGCCGTGGACGACCGTCCAGACGCGGGGCGAGGCCGCCCGGATCAGGCCCGCCGGCCGGCTCCGGCCCGGACGGGTGCCCCTGTTCGGCATCTCGGGCACCGAGGACCGCGCGGTGCTCGAGGTCACCGAGGACAGGG
The DNA here is from genome assembly GCA_038259535.1 of Propionibacteriales bacterium. Taxonomy (GTDB): domain Bacteria; phylum Actinomycetota; class Actinomycetes; order Propionibacteriales; family Nocardioidaceae; genus Nocardioides. The sequence goes on from JBBSOR010000028.1 coordinate 15,002, forward strand.
AGCTGCGCTTCGTCCTCATCGGGGAGGACGGCGAGTACGGCGCGAACTCGTTCGAGTTCCCCCCCAACGGCTATGCCGACCTCAACCTCAGCAACCTTCCCCACTTCGGCTTCTACGAGATCAGTGCATCGCCCTCGGGGCCGGTCGGCTTCCTCCGTTCGACGAGGACCGACGCCGATTGGCACACCACGCCCGCCCCGCTGGAGTGGCTGGGAGACGACACGGAGGCACGCAAGGTCGGAGTCAGCCTCGAGCATCTCGATGGCCTGGACATGCCGCTGTGCCAACGGCTGGCGACGGCCGCCGCCCGCACCAACGGGACCTGACCCATGCGCATCGCCTTCCTCACCTGGCGCGACACCACCCACCCGGACGGCGGTGGCTCGGAAGTGTTCGTCGAGTCCGTGGGTCGCGAGCTCGCGCTCCGGGGCCACGACGTGACGCTGCTGTGTGCCCACCACCCCGGCTCCGCGCGTCGCGAGGAGGTCGACGGCGTCCGGCTGCGGCGCCTCGGCGGCCGCCTCACCGTGTATCTCTGGGGGATGGCCTGGCTGGTCCGGCACCGGCGCGACGTCGACGTCGTCGTGGACGTGGTCAACGGCCTGCCCTTCGCCTCGCCGCTCGTGCGGCGACATGGTGTCGTCGCCCTCGTGCACCACGTGCACGCCGAGCAGTGGCGCATCATCTATCCCGGGCTCGCGGGGCGCATCGGCTGGTTCGTGGAGAGCCGCATCGTCCCGCTGCTCTACCGCGGACGCCCCTTCCTCACCGTCTCCGACGCCTCGGCCCGCGACCTGACGACGATCGGCATCGACCCCGAGCAGATCACCGTCGTACGCAACGGTCTGAGCGCGATGCCCGACCAGGTGTCGGCGAAGTCACCGACCCCGCGCCTGGCCGTGCTCTCCCGGCTGGTGCCGCACAAGCAGATCGAGCACGCCCTCACCGTGCTCCGGCGGCTCACCCCCGAGTTCCCCGACCTGCACCTCGACGTGGTCGGGGACGGCTGGTGGCGCGATCAGCTCGACGCGGCCGCTGCGGAGCTGGAGGTGCGGGACCGCGTGACCTTCCACGGCCACGTCACCGAGGACCGGCGCGACGAGCTCGTCGCACGGGCCTGGGTGATGGTGATGCCGTCGGTCAAGGAGGGCTGGTGCCTGGCGATCACCGAGTCAGGTGCACACGGCACCCCGAGCGTGGCCTACGCCGACGCCGGCGGGGTCACCGAGTCGATCCGCGACCACGAGACCGGACGCCTCGTCACCGACCTCGACGAGATGACGGCGGTCGTCGCCGGCCTGCTGCGGGACCGGGTCACGCGTCAGGCGATGGGGACTGCCGCACGCGAGATGGCCCGCTCGCTCACGTGGGAATCGTGTGCCGAACGGGCCGAGGTCGTGCTCCGGAGCGCCGGAGCGCGCGGTGATCACTCGCCGTAGACGAGGATCTGCTGGCTGGCGGGGTTCTTGGCGGGACCCTGGGTCTGGCTGTAGACCAGCCCGAAGAGCCCGAACGTGGCAAGCAGCGCGCCGATGAGCGCTGGCGCCAGGAACGTGGTGAAGACGCCCAGGAAGCTCATCCCGGATGTGACACCGCTGCTACCCACGTTGCTCACTGCTGTCTCCCTCTGCTGAAGTTACCGACCGTTAGGTTACATGAACGGGGCCTCGGCGTCTCGTTGTCGACCACCCAGGATGCGTGTCGCCACGGCGCCCAGTGCCAACCCCAGCGCCAGCAGGTGCGCCAGCCACACCGCGAGCCTCCTCGCCTGCGAGGCGGAGACCTCCGGCAGGACTGCGCCGGGGACGCGGTAGAGCTCGACGTACGCCCCTAGCCGGACCGGGTCGAGGCCCGTGAGGTCGAGCTGTGCGGCCTCCCGGTCGTCGGGATAGACCACCACCCAGGTGACGCCCAGCGCCGGCAGGGTCTGCGCAGGCGGTCCGGCCTCGAGCGCCTCCCCCACGCGTGCCGCCAGCCTGCCCTCGCCAGGCACGAGCACCGCGCCCACCTGGAGTGAGTCGCTGGTGACGACCTCGGCGTCGAACATCCGCACGGCGGGGTCCGACGACGTCATCGCGGGGCGCCCCCAGTCGAAGGCGCGGTAGGCCCGCCAGGGCAGCGTCACCACGACGTCCCGGTCGCGACCGGCCAGCAGCCGCGCGGTTGCCGCGAAGTCAGGCGGGAAGACCTCCGGATGCGTGGTGGGCCACGTCCTGGTCGTGGCGTCCGGGAGCAGGAGGACCGGCGCGAGCACCACGACCAGCACGGCCGGCCAGCGCAGGTCACTCCGCCCGAGTGCCTGCGCGATCCTCCCTGCGCACGCTCCGAACGCCGCCGACACCAGCACCACGGCCGGAGCCAGGAACTTCTGGGTGTCGCGCAGCAGGCCGGCGCCGGGCACGGACTGCACCGTCCAGACCATCGCATCACCACCCCAGGGTGTGGCCGCGAACAGGGCCAGACCGGCGAGGGCGCCGGACAGGACACCCCACCGCGCCAGCTCACCGCCGCCCCACGCGCGACGCAGTGCAGGCAGCCCCCACGCCAGCACGACGACGACGACGAGCGCGGCCACCGGGGCCCACCACGTCGTGCGACTGGCGGGCTCGGAGCCGCGGTCCCAGATCCCTCCCAGTCCGAGCAGCGCCACCACGGGTCCGAGCGGCGACTCGGTGTCCGGCGCGAACACCGTGACGCCGGAGGCGTCGGACACCGAGGCGGCCGGACCGGTGAGCGCGGCGATCAGCCACGGCGCCTGCAGCACCAGACCGGCACCGAGGAGCACGGCGAGGCGACGCACGTGGGGGGCAGCGGCGACGAGCAGGCCGGCCAGCGCGAGCAGCCCGCCGGTGGGTGTCAACGAGGCGAGCGCGGACCACGCGAGGGCTGCGGCCAGGTCGACCGCTCGGCCGTCACGGCGATAGCGCATTGCGGCCCTCACCAGCCACGGGAGCGCCGCACACCCGAGCAGGAGCGCCCACTGGCCCAGCGCGAGCCGCTCGACGACGAAGGCGTTCCAGACCGCGAAGCCCGAGCCGGCGAGCTGCGCCGTCCGACCCAGCGGGGCCAGCAGTCGCGCCACACCCCAGCCCAGCAGCACCAGCACGAGCGGCAGCACCACCCGGGCGAGCACTCCCCCGTCGACGACGTGGGTGAGGGCCGCGACCACCGAGTCGAGCGGGACGGCTCGTGGGGCGACGTCGCCGAGGCCCCAGGTGGAGTCGGTGAAGGGTTGTCGAGGGACGAACACGAGGTCCCGGGCCAGCGGGTGGCCCGGCCTGGTCAGGAGCGGGAGGACCAGGACGACGGCGAGCGCCGACGGCCAGAGTGCGACGGCCCAGTCCCGCCACTGCCGACTGCTCACCCTGCGCGCCGGCCCCACCCCGCCAGCCTATGCTGTGCCGCGTGCCAGACCCGACCCGACCGGTGCTCGACTTCGACGCGGCCTGGGCCTTCTCCAGCAGGGTCGACGGATGGCTCACCGAGGCACAGGCGCGCACCCTCTACGACGCGGCCCGGTCCATCGCGCCCGGCCAGGTCGTCGAGATCGGCAGCCACCTCGGGCGCTCCACGATCGTGCTGGCCGCCAGCGGAGCCTCGGTCACCGCGATCGACCCATTTCCCGACGACTGGCGCTATGGGCGTCCCGACACCGAGCGGCGCCTGCGTGACCACCTGGCCGAGGCCGGCGTCGCTGCGCGCGTCGACGTGCGCGTCGCCACGAGCCAGGCCGTGCGGACGGACTGGGCGCAGCCCGTCCGCCTGGTCTATGTCGACGGCAAGCACGACATGTGGTCCTGCCTGGCCGACCTGCGGTGGACCCGCTTCCTGCAGGGCGGCGACGTCGTGCTCGTGCACGACGCCTTCTCCTCCCTCGGTGTGACCCTGGCGCTGCTGCGCGACGCCACCATCAGCGACCGCCACCGCTACGTCGGTCGCACCGGGTCGCTCGCCCGATTCGAGATCGCGCGCCCCTCGACCCGGGACCGGCTCCGCGTGCTCGCGGAACTTCCCTGGTTCGTCCGCAACCTGATCGTCAAAGTGATGCTGCGACTGCACCTGCGCCCACTGGCAAGGCTGCTCGGACACGACGACACAGCCGACCCCTATTGAGCACCCGTGCGCGCCGAGCCCGCGTCCAGAACCTAGGATTCGCCGGATGAGGGCCCCGAGCAGCGCGCGCAGCAGGCGCTCCTACAACGGCAGCGTCGTCGCCGTGGCCACCAGCGTCATGAACGTCGCGACCTACGGGTTCACCATCTTGGCCGCACGGATCATCGGTCCCAGCCAGTACGGCGCCTTCGTGGCCTGCCTCGGCCTGTTGATCGTGATCAACGTCGCTGCCCTGGGCCTCCAGGCGACCGCCGCCCGGCGCATCGCGGTCGACCACGGCAACGTCGGTGCCATCGAACGCGCCATCCTGGCCCTCGCGACGAAGGTGTCCCTGGGGCTCGGGCTGGTCCTGTGCCTGCTGATCCCCGCCATCAACGCCCTGCTCAACCTCGACAGCCTGACCACCGCCGCCGTCGTGGCGATCGCAGCAGTGCCGACGACGCTGGCCGGGGGCATGGCAGGAATCCTGCAGGGCGAGCGACGGTGGGGTGCCCTGGCCGCCTTCTACCTGGCGTCCGGAGTTCCACGCCTCATCATCGGCACGGCCATCATCCTCTGGCGCCCGAGCGCGACCAGCGCGATCCTCGGCGTCGCCATCGGGCTGATCTTCCCGGTCCTCGTCGGCTGGTGGGCCCTGCGCGAGCGGCGTACGCCCGAGATGGCCGCGCCGGAGCACTCGGCGCGATCGCTGCTGATCGAGAGCGCCCACAACGCGCAGGTCCTCCTCGCCTACTTCGCCCTGTCGAGCGTGGACATCGTGCTGGCTCGCCAGGTGCTCCCCGAGCGCGACGCCGGCCTCTATGCAGCGGGCCTGATCATGGCGAAGGTGCTGCTCTTCCTCCCCCAGTTCATCGTGGTGATCGCCTTTCCCGACATGGCCACTCCCGACAGCCGCCACCGCGCCCTGGTGCGCAGCCTGGTCGCAGTCGGCGTCCTCGGTGCGCTGGCCGTGGGAGCTGCCAAGGTCCTCTCCGGCGTCGCGATGATCTTCGTGGGAGGCGCAGAGTTCCGCGAGGTCGAGGACCTCCTGTGGGTGTTCGCGGTGCTGGGCACCTTGCTGGCGATGCTGCAGCTGCAGGTCTACGCCGTGCTTGCCCGGCAGGCACGGCGCTCGGTGCTTCTCGTGTGGGCCGCCCTGCTGGTCATCGTGGCACTCGGCCTCCGTGCCGACTCGGTCGCCGGCCTGGTCGGCATCGTGGTCGGTGTCGACACCGCCCTGCTGCTCGTGCTGACCGCGACCAGCCTGCGCCTCGCCCGGCAAGCGGCACCGCGACCGACCACCCACCTTCCCGCATGAGCCGCCCCAGCGGCCCCGTGCGCCGGTTCCTCAGCGGGAGCGGGGGGATCATCGTCGGCACCGCCGTGATGAACGTGTGCACCTTCGGCTTCACCATCGTCGCGGCCGGCATCCTCGACACCGCCTCCTACGGCGCGTTCTTCGCCCTGCTCAACCTGCTGATGGTCATCTCCGTGGTCAACATGGGCCTGCAGGCGACCGCCGCACGACGGATCGTCGCCGACCCCGGCTCGGTGGCCGGGATCGAGCGCCTCATCCTGCGCGTGGGCTACGCCACCGCCCTGGCCGTGGGTGGGTCGCTGATGGTCCTCTCGCCCGCCGTCACCTGGCTCCTGCAGCTGGACTCCGTCGTGCCGGCGCTCGTGCTGGCGGGACTCGCGGTGCCCACCACGATCATGGGGGCGCACGTGGGGATCCTGCAGGGCGAGCAGCGATGGGCGGCCCTCTCGTGGGTCTACGTGCTCGCGGGCGTCCCGCGCATCGCCGGCCTTGCCCTCCTGTGGTGGCGACCCACCGAGAGCATCGCGCTCTTCGGCAGTGGCCTGGGCTACATCGCCCCCGTCGTGCTCGGCTGGTGGATACTCCGCCGCCCCCGCGCCACCCGGGACGACGTTCCCGCGCAAGCACCCGGGGAGACCACGACGGCCTGGTCGCTGCTGCGCGAGTCGCTGCACAGCACCCAGGCCCTGCTGGCGTTCTTCGCGCTCGCCAACGTCGACATCGTGGTGGCCAGGCACGTCCTGAGCGACGATGCCTCGGGCCTCTACGCCGTGGGCCTGCTGGTCGCCAAGATCATGCTCTACCTTCCCCAGTTCGTCGTGATCGTGATGTTCCCGTCCCTCGCCACCGCGCACCAACGACGGCGTGCGGTGATCCGCGGCACCACCGCGATCCTCGGGCTCGGCGCGCTGTGCACGCTCGGCGTGCTGCTGCTCGCCGGGGTGGCGGCCGACGTCCTGCGCAGCGAGAAGCTGCAGGCAGTCGAGGACCACCTCTGGCTCTTCGCCGTGCTCGGCACCCTGCTGTCGATCACCCAGCTCCTCGTCTACGCGACGCTGGCACGGCGGGGCCGCCGCTCGATCGGCCTGGTCTGGGGCGCCCTGGTCGTGGCCGTGGTGGCCGGATCGGCCACGTCGACCCCGACCCAGCTGCTGGGCGTGATGATCGCGGTGACCGTCGTGCTGACCGCAGCGCTCGCCACGACCAGCCTCCGCAGTGACTCCTCAGTGGGCGGCGTCGTGCCAGCTGCGCCCGGAGCCGACTGAGACGTCGAGCGGCACGGCCAGGGCGGCTGCCCCGCCCATCTCTGCGCGCACGAGGCCGGCGAGCGCGTCGCTCTCACCGGGAGCCACCTCGAAGACGAGCTCGTCGTGGACCTGGAGCAGCATCCGTGAGCGGAGCCCCTGCTCGGCCAGCGCCCGCTCGACCCCGAGCATCGCGACCTTGACCAGGTCGGCAGCCGACCCCTGGATCGGCGCGTTGAGCGCCATCCGCTCGGCCGTCTCGCGTCGCTGACGGTTGTCGCTGGTGAGGTCGGGGAGATAGCGGCGCCGACCCAGGATCGTCTCGGTGAAGCCCGTGCGTCGCGCCTCGTCGACGATGCCGCCGAGGTAGTCGCGCACGCCACCGAAGGTCTCGAAGTATTCCTCCATCAGGCCGGCGGCCTCGCTGGTGCTGATCCGCAGCTGCTGGGAGAGCCCGAACGCCGACAGGCCGTAGGCGAGGCCGTAGTTCATCGCCTTGATCTTCGCCCGCTGCTCAATGCTGACGTCGGCGGCATCGACACCGAAGACACGCGCCGCGGTGATCGAGTGGAAGTCCTGCCCCGAGCGGAACGCCTCGATCAGCAGGGCGTCCTCCGACAGGTGCGCCATGATCCGCATCTCGACCTGGCGGTAGTCGGCTGTCAGGAGCGACTCGTTGCCCTCGCCCACCACGAAGCCCTCACGGATCCGGCGACCGGCCTCGGTGCGGATCGGGATGTTCTGGAGGTTGGGGTCGGTGCTCGAGAGGCGACCCGTCGCGGCGATGATCTGGTTGTAGGTCGTGTGGATGCGGCCGTCGGAGGCGACGGTCTTGAGCAGACCCTCGACCGTCTGACGGAGTCGGATCACGTCGCGGTGGCGCAGCAGGTGCTGCAGGAAGGGGTGCTCGGTCTTCTCGAAGAGGGCCTGCAACGCGTCGGCGTCAGTGGTGTAGCCCGTCTTGGTGCGCTTGGTCTTGGGCATCGCGAGCTCGTCGAACAGCACGACCTGCAGCTGCTTGGGCGAGCCGAGGTTGATCTCCTTGCCGATGACGTCGTAGGCGTCGGTGGCGGCGGCGCGCACCTGCTCGCCGAACTCCGACTCGAGGCCCTCGAGATAGTCGGTGTCGACCGCGATGCCGACCTGCTCCATCCGGACCAGCGTGCCGATCAGTGGGAGCTCCACGTCGCTGAGCAGGCGGGTGCCACCGCGCTCCTCGACCGCACCGTCGAGTGCGCCGGCCAAGTCCAGCACCGCCCGGGCCGTGAGCATCGCCGTGTCGCTGGCGGTCGTGTCGTCGAGGGCGTCGAAGCTGAGCTGGTCGACGTCGGTGGCGTCCTGGCGCAGCTCGCGCTTGAGGTGGCGCAGGGTCAGGTCGGCGAGGTCGTAGGACCGCTGGTCGGGCTGGACGAGATAGGCGGCGAGGGCGGTGTCGACCTCCAGGCCGCCCAGCTCCCACCCCCGCGCGGCGAGGGCCAGGCTCGGTCCGTTGGCGTCGTGCAGCGCCTTGGGACGATCGGGGTCGGCGAGCCAGGTCGCGACCGCGACGTCGTCCTCGGGGCCGATGTCGGTGACGTCGATCCAGGCCGCCTGGCCCGCCGCCGTGGCCACCGCGACGGAGACGACCTCACCGGTGCCGGAGCGCCACGTGCCGGTGACCGCGACCCCGACCCGCTCCCCTGTCGGGGCGTGCTCCTCCAACCAGGCCACGGCCTCGCCGGGCTCGAGGCGCCGACCGTCGAGCTCGAAGCCCGACTCGGCGGTGACCTCGTCGGCGGGTGCCGGATCGATCGTGTCGAGCAGTCGCGTGCGCAGCTCGCCGCGGAACTCCAGCTCGTCGAGCAGCTCCAGACCGGCCGTCCGGTCCCAGGGGCGTCGGTCCAGCTCACCGACCTCCAACGACAGGGGGAGGTCGCGCACGAGCGCGTTGAGCTGGCGGTTGCGGATCACGTCGCCGAGGTGCTCTCGCAGGGCCTCACCCTTCTTGCCGGTGATCTCGTCGGCCCGGGCGATGACGTTGTCGAGTCCGTCGAACTGGTTGATCCACTTGGCGGCATAGCCCTGGCCGACACCCGGCACGCCGGGGAGGTTGTCGGAGGTCTCGCCCACGATGGCGGCGAGCTCGGGATAGCGGTGGGGCGGGACGCCGTACTTCTCCTGGACCGCGGCCGGGGTGAGCCGGGCCAGGTCGCTCACGCCACGCATCGGGTAGAGCACGGTGGAGTGCTCGGTGATCAGCTGGATCGAGTCGCGGTCACCGGTCAGGACCAACACCTCCATCCCCTCGGCCAGGGCGTTGGTGACCAGGGTGGCGATGATGTCGTCGGCCTCGAAGCCGTCGAGCTCGAGGTGGCGGATCTGCAGGGCGTCGAGCACCCGCTGGATCAGGGGCAGCTGGCTGCGGAACTCGTCGGGGGTCTTGTTGCGCTTGGCCTTGTATTCGGGGTATTGCTCGAGGCGGAAGGTCTGGCGGGACTTGTCGAAGGCCACCGCGACGTGGGTCGGCACCTCGTCGCGCAGGACGTTGACGAGCATCGAGGTGAAGCCGTAGACCGCGTTGGTGTGCTGGCCGGTGGCCGTTGCGAAGTTCTCCACCGGCAGGGCGAAGAAGGCCCGGTAGGCCAAGGAATGGCCGTCGAGCAACAGCAGGCGGGGGCGGGTCGGCTCGCTCGTGGTCTCAGTCGGTCCGGGCACCCGCAGACTCTAGCCGCCGCCACTGACAGCCCCACGCCCGGGAAGTTCCGACTCCCCCGGCACAATGACGACATGAGCGCACCCGAGTCCCTGGCCGACCTGAGCGTCGAGGAGCTGATCGCCTTCATGCCCGACGGCAACGGCCGGCTCAACGACAAGATGGGCGTCGAGCTCGTCGAGATCTCCGCCGAGCGGGTGGTGGCGACGATGCCGGTCGAGGGCAACACCCAGCCCTTCGGGCTCCTGCACGGCGGCGCCTCCGTGGTGCTGGCCGAGACCCTGGGCTCGATCGGGTCGGCGATCCATGCCTATCCGGAGAAGATGGCCGTCGGCGTGGACATCAACGCCACCCACCACCGTGCGGCCACCTCCGGGATCGTCACGGGGGTCGCCACGGCCATCCACCTCGGGCGCACATCGACGGCCTACGAGATCGTCATCACCGACGAGCGCGGCAAGCGCGTGTGCACCTCACGGATCACCTGCGCACTGGTGCCGGCGCCACAGGCGTAGGGACCGGCGACTCAGCCGGGGACGCGCTCGCGCCGGGTGCGGCGTGCCGCCAGCACCCGGTCGATGCGCTGCTTGCTGGTCGCGGCCGGGGTGCCCTGACGCGCCTGAGGGAGCCGGGCCCGCACGGAGCTCGTCGTGGCAGCGCGCAGCATCGCCTGGGGGGCGAACGACAGCCGCGCCATGAACCTGTTGGCATCGCGCAGCTCGGCCGCGGCCGCGGTCTGGACGTGGGTGATGCCGTGCTGCTCGGCGAACCTGCAGGCCGCCTCCATCAGCGCGCTGCCGACGCCCTTGCGGCGGAACTGCGGAAGCACGTGCGGTGACACCGCCAGGACCGCCGGCTCGAGGTTGAGGGGGGTGAAGGTGGAGGCTTCGAGATAGACCGCACCGGCCACCTCGCCGTCGACCTCGGCCACGGCCACGACCCGGTCCTCGCGCTCGCTCGCCGTCGCGACGATGCGGGCCACGTCCGCCAGCTGCTCGTCCAGCCCGCCCTTGCGCAGGATGTCGCACCACAGCTCACGCAGGGTGGCAACGTCCGACGGCTCTGCCGCGCGGACCGACACGGGCGTCCTGCTCATGGCTTCACTCCCAGGGTCAACCTCAATGCTCCCCCGTGTGCCTCGCCGGGCGTGGCGCACAGGCGTGAGCGTACGGGAACAACCCACCGCTGGACAGGTGTGGGTCGGACCAGAAGATCGACGGCCTAGACGTCCCCACCGAGGTAGGCGGCTCGCACCGAGTCGTCCCCTGCCAGCTCGGCTCCCGTGCCGGAGCGGACGATCTCACCGGTCTCGAGGATGTGGGCAGAATCGGCCCGCTTGAGCGCCTGGGCCGCGTTCTGCTCCACGAGCAGCACGGTGGTGCCCTGGGCGTTGATCTCGGAGATGATCGAGAAGATCTGCTGGATGAACTTCGGCGCCAACCCCATCGACGGCTCGTCGAGCAGCACCAACCTGGGCTTGGCCATCAGGGCGCGACCGATGGCGAGCATCTGCTGCTCGCCGCCGGACATCGTGCCCGCCGACTGGTTGATCCGCTCGAGGAGTCGCGGGAAGAGCTCGAAGACCCGGTCGAGATCTGCCTGGTAGGCGGCGCTCCGACGGTCGTTGCGGACGTAGGCCCCCATGTCGAGGTTCTCCCGCACGGTCATGCCCGGGAAGCAGCCGCGGCCCTCAGGGGACTGCGAGATGCCGAGCTTGACTCGCTCGTAGGGCGGCACGTGGGTGATGTCCTTGCCGTCGAACACCACCTTCCCGAGCCTGACCTTGCGCAGACCGGAGATCGTCTTGAGCGTCGTGGTCTTGCCGGCTCCGTTGGCACCGATCAGGGTGGTGATGCTGCCTTCCTCGACACCGAAGGAGATATCGCGAATGGCCTCGATGTGTCCGTAGTTGACACACAGGCCCTCGACCTCAAGAAGCATCTTCTTCGTCCACTCCCAGGTAGGCGGCGATGACCGCCGGGTTGTCGCGGATCTCAGCAGGTGCACCCTCGGCGATCAGCTTGCCGAACTCGAGGACCACGATCCGGTCGGTCACGCCCATCACGAGCTTCATGTCGTGCTCGATGAGCAGGACCGTGAAGCCCTGGTCGCGAACCCGCCTGATCAGCTCCATCAGCTGTGCCTTCTCCGCCGGGTTGAATCCGGCCGCGGGCTCGTCGAGGCAGATCAGCTTGGGGTTCGTGGCCATCGCGCGGGCGATCTCCAGGCGACGCTGGTCTCCGTAGGAGAGGTTCGAGGCAAGCTCGTCGGGCACTCGGTCCAGGCCCATGAAGCGCAACAGCTCCATCGCCCGCTCATGGCCTTCGCGCTCCTCGCGCCGGTGCTTCGGCAGCCGGAACAGGGCGCTGGCCATGCCGGTGGTGTGCTGGGCGTCCGCGCCGACCAGGACGTTCTCCAGGGCTGTCATCGACTTGAACAGCCGGATGTTCTGGAATGTCCGGGCGACACCGAGCTTGGCGATCTCGTGACGCTTGCGGCCGGCGATCGAGGAGCCCCCGAACACGATGGCGCCGCTGGTGGGCGCGTAGATGCCGGTGATCGCGTTGAAGCAGGTGGTCTTGCCCGCACCGTTGGGCCCGATCAGCCCGAGGATCTCGCCCTCGTTGATGTGGAACGTCACGTCGTCCAGGGCCGTGAGGCCGCCGAACTTCAGGGTGAGGTGGTCGATCTCCAGGACGCGTGCCGGCGTGCCGGCCGTGGTGGGCTTGTCGTCAGACATGCGGTGCATCCTCTCCCTCGGTGCCCTCTTCGAGCGCCTCGATGTCGTGTTGCGCGTGCCTGGCCCGCACCGTGCGTCGCGGCGGCAGCAAGCCCTCGGGGCGGAAGATCGAGAGCAGCATCAGCGCGGCACCGAAGGCCAGCACCCGGAAGTCAGAGAAGTCTCGGAACCGTTCGGGCAGGTAGGCCACCAGGAAGGCGCCCACCAGCACGCCCCACCTGTTGCCCTGTCCACCGACGACCACCGCTGCCAGGAACAGGATGGAGAACAGCAGCAGGAACGAGAGCGGGTTGATGAAACCCTGACGGCTGGCATAGAGCGCACCCGCGAGCCCACCGATGAACGCACCGGTCGCGAACGCGAGCAGCTTGAACTTGAAGGTGGGTACGCCCATGAGCTCGGCGGCGTCCTCGTCCTCGCGGGTGGCCTCCCAGGCGCGCCCCACGCGGCTGTCCTTGATCAACCGGTCGGCGAACAGCACCAGGATGACGACCGTGAGCCCCAACCAGTAGTAGGGGATCTGGTCGAGCACCCCGAACTCGATGAACTTGGTCGTGTCGTTGAAGTCCAGGAGCGGAACGCCGCTGTCCCAGTTGAGGTGGGGGATCTCGAAGAGGGACGCGCCCGACGGCTTGGCGATCTGGCTGATGCCCTTGGAGGCACCCAACCACTCGGTGTTCTGCGCCACCAGCCGGATGATCTCGCCGAAGCCCAGGGTCACGATGGCGAGGTAGTCGCCACGCACACGGAGCGTCGGCCAGCCCAGCAGCACGCCGGAGAGGGTCGAGGCCAGCACGGCGACCGGGAGCGCGAGCAGCAGCGGCCAGTTGGCGTGGAAGGAGGTCAGGATCGCGGCGGTGTAGGCACCGATGGCGTAGAAGCCGACGTAGCCCAGGTCGAGCAGTCCGGCGTAGCCGACCACGATGTTGAGGCCCAGCGCCACGATGCAGTAGATCGTCACCGTGAAGAGCACACCACCGAAGTCCGTCCCCGGCGGGGAGATGAACGGCGGCTCGAGCAGGGGCAGGGCGTAGGCGAACACGGCGGCCAGGATCAGCAGGCCGATCTTGACCGGCTTGGGCAGGGCAGCGACCCGCTGCCCGAAGGACATCCGCGACGTCCGAGCGGTCGTGGAGCTCGACTCGGTGCTCATGCGCGTGCCTTTCCTAGCGACTCACCCAGGATGCCCGTAGGTCGGAACAGCAAGATGACGACCAGCAGCACGAACGCCACCACGTCACGCCACTCGCTGCCGAACAGCGCCGATCCCCAGTTCTCCGCGACGCCGAGGACCAGACCGCCCACGAGGGCGCCCCGGAGGTTGCCGATGCCGCCGAGCACCGCGGCGGTGAACGCCTTGACGCCGAGCAGGAAGCCGACGTCGAACTTCGTCGTCTCGATCTTGAGCATGTAGAGGAAGGCGGCCGCGCCGGCCATCAGACCGCCGAGGAGGAACGTCATCTGGACCGCACGGGTGGCGTTGACACCCATCAGCGCGGCGGTCTCGGGGTCCTGGGCGGTGGCCCGGATTCCCCGGCCGAGCCGGGACCGGCGGACGAACTGGTCCAGGCCGATCATCATGAGGATGGCGGAGAGGATCACGATGACGTCGATCATGGTGACCTGGTAGTTGCCGATGGGGAACAGCCGCTTGTTCTCGATCAGGGTCGGCATGCTGCGGTTGATGCGGGCGTTGCCCACGTAGTCGCGCAGGGTGTCCTCGAGCCCGAACCAGCTGGCGATCCGGTCGCGCAGACCCATGATCTCCGCCAGCACGAAGGAGGCCCCGATCGCGGAGATCAGGGCGATGAGGCGGGGGGCGTTGTTCTGGATGAGGCGGCGGTAGGCAACACGCTCCAGCACCAGGGCAACGGTGGCCGACATGGCCATCGCCGCCACGAGCGCGACGAGCAGGATCCCGATCGCCTTGATCGTGCTCACGTCGCCGTCCCCGGCGAGGAGCATCGCGGTCCAGAGTGCGGCGAAGGTGCCGTACATGAAGACCTCGGAGTGGGCGAAGTTGATCAGCTGCAGGACGCCGTAGACCATCGTGTAGCCCAGCGCGATCAGCGCATAGATGGCGCCGAAGGCGAGACCGGTCACGGTCAGCTCAGCAAAGTTGCCGAACAGGAAATCGAAGTTCACCGAACCTCCAGATCAGGAGCGTGGTGGCCGCGAGATGCGGCCGGGGGAACCAGCCCCCCGGCCGTATCTCGTGGTCGAACTAGATGACGCTCGGATTCACTCGATCTCGGTGTCGGAGACGATCTCCCCACCCGTGACGGTGTAGGCGTAGACGTGCACGTCGGCCGGCTCACCCTTGTCGTCGAAGGTGAGCTGCTTGGTGACGCCGGGCTGGTCGTAGTCGTTGACGAACGCGAGCATGTCCTCACGGTTGTCGATGCCCTCGGCGATGCCGTCGAGGAAGATCGACGCTGCGTCGTAGGCCTCGGCTGCATAGGTGCCGGGGGCGCCACCGAATGCGGCCTCGTAGGAGGACGCGAACTCGGCCACGGCCGGGTCCTCGGCAGGGATGCACGGGCAGGTGATGATGGTGCCCTCAGCAGCGGCCTTGGCCCCGTCGAGGAAGCCCGGGTCCTTCACGCCGTCGGCGACGACGAACTTGCCCTCGTAGCCGGCAGAGCGCAGCTGGCGCACGATGAGAGCGGCCTCGGCGTAGTAGCCACCGAAGAAGACCGCGTCGGCCTTGGACGAACGGACCTTGGTGACCGACGCGCTGAAGTCGGTCTGGCCGGTCTGGATGGTGTCGGTGTCGACGACCAGGTCGCCCAGGTCATCCTTGACGATGTCGGCCAGGCCGGCGCCGTACTCGGACGCGTCGTCCATGACGAAGACGGACGTCGCGCCCACCGTGTCCTGGATGTAACGCGCAGCGGCCGGACCCTGGGTGGCGTCGTTGCCGAGGACTCGGTGGAAGGTCGCCCAGCCGTTCTCGGAGAGCGCCGGGTTGGTCGCGGACGGGCTGATGGTCGGCAGACCGGCCTCGGCGAAGATCGGGCCCGCGGCAGCGGACTCGCCCGAGAAGGCGGGCCCGACGATGCCGACGATGGCGTCGTTGCCGGCCGCCTCGGTGGCGAGCGACGGAGCCTGGTCGGGGCTGCCCTGCGAGTCGATCTTCTCGAAGCCGACCTCACACTCCGCGTCAGCGTTGTACTCGTCGATGGCCATCTGGGCACCGTTGATGATCGGCTCACCGAGGCCGGCAGCGGGGCCGGTCTGGGGGCCGAAGAACGCGAGCGTCAGGTCGCACGCGGCGCCACCGTCGCTGCCGCCGCTGGTGCTCCCGCCACTGCCACCGTCGTCGGTGGTGCCGCAGGCACTCAGAGTAAGTCCCGCGGTGGCGATCAGCGCGACGATCGCACGCTTGGGCCTCGAGGTGTGCAACATGAGTCCTCCGTCATAATTCGGGCCATGCCAAGACCGCATGGTCGGGTGGACGGAAACCTAGCACCAGGAATGTGCGCCGGATCACTGTTGCGGCCGCCGCTCGCGGAGCGTGACGCATTTGTGACGCAACGAGGTCGATTGCGGGCCCACAACCTCGCGATACCACCGCAACGAGGGCGCAGGCTGTCTAGACCTCGCTGACTCCGTGCTCGACCACGCCGTCCGCCACCTGCTTCATGGACAGGCGCAGGTCCATGGCCGTCTTCTGGATCCAGCGGAACGCTGCGGGCTCGTCGAGCCCGAGCTCGTCCTGCAGGACGCTCTTGGCGCGCTCGACCGACTTGCGGGTCTCCAGGGACTCCTGCAGGTCCGAGACCTCCTGCTCGAGCACGGTGATCTCGGCGTAGCGGCTCACCGCCATCTCGATGGCCGGCACGAGGTCTCCCCGCTGGAACGGCTTGACGAGGTAGGCCATGGCCCCGGCGTCGCGGGCGCGGGCCACGAGGTCGCGCTGGGAGAACGCCGTGAGGATGACGACGGGCGCAATGCGCTCGGCGGCGATCACCTCCGCCGCGGCGATCCCGTCGAGCACGGGCATCTTCACGTCGAGGATGACCAGGTCGGGACGCAGGTCGCGCGCCAGCTCGATCGCCCGCTGTCCGTCGCCGGCCTGGCCGACCACGTCGTACCCCTCCTCGCCGAGCATCTCGGCGAGGTCCATCCGGATGAGGGCCTCGTCCTCGGCGATCACCACCCGGCGTACGTCGTCGCCGGAGGTCGAGGCGGGGCTGGAGTCCACGGGCTGCGTCACGGGGCCAAGGCTAGTCGGGTACGGTTTCCACGCGTTTGGCCCCGGTAGCCCAACGGCAGAGGCGATGCTCTCAAACAGCATTCAGTGTGAGTTCGAATCTCACCCGGGGCACCGAGTTCGGTACGCGCCGCCGCTCCCTCCCGGCAGCTCCCTTGCCACCCGCCACCCGCCACACGCTCCCGGCTGGGCGGTGCCACAGGGGCATTGCGCGGGCCGGGAATCCCCCTCACACACCGCTCGCGGGAAGCCCCAGGTCGCCACGGAGGCGACGGGGCACCCGCTCAGCTCGGGATCAGCGAGGCCGCCGGTAGGCCGGAGCCGCTCCGTCGATCGCGTCGCCCATCCGGTGGATCCGCAGGGCGTTGGTGGAGCCGGGGATGCCGGGCGGGCTGCCCGCGATGAGGACCACGAGGTCGCCCTTGGTGACCCGACCGATGTGGATGAGGGCCTCGTCGACCTGGCGCACCATCTCGTCGGTGTGCTCGACCTCCGCGCCCTGGAACGTCTCGACACCCCAGGTGAGGGCGAGCTGCGAACGCGTCCGCGCCCGCGTGGTGAAGGCCAGGATCGGGATCGAGCCGCGGTAGCGCGAGAGCCGCTTGGCCGAGTCACCGCTGACGGTGAAGGCGACGACGTACTTCGCGCCGACGGACTCGGCCACCTCGGCCGCCGCCTTGGCGATGATGCCGCCGCGCGTGTGCGGGTTCCACGCCACGGCCGCCATGTGGCTCAGCCCGTGGTCCTCGGTGGAGGCCACGATCCGGGCCATCGTCTCGACCGCGATGATGGGGTACTCCCCCACGCTCGTCTCGCCGGACAGCATGACGGCGTCGGCGCCGTCGAGCACGGCGTTGGCGACGTCGCTGGCCTCGGCGCGCGTGGGCGCCGGGGCGGTGATCATCGACTCCAGCATCTGGGTGGCGACGATGACGGGCTTGGCGTAGCGGCGGGCCTTGTCGATGATGAGCTTCTGGTGTATCGGCACGTCCTCGAGCGGACACTCCACGCCCAGGTCACCGCGGGCGACCATGATGCCGTCGAAGGCGTCGACGATCTCGTCGATGTTGTCGATGGCCTGCGGCTTCTCGACCTTGGCGATGATCGGCACGAAGATGTTCTCCTCGCGCATGATCGCGCGCACGTCCTCGGCGTCGGCCGCGCTGCGCACGAAGCTCAGGGCGATGAAGTCCACCCCGAGGTTGAGGGCCCAGCGCAGGTCGGCAGTGTCCTTGTCGGACAGCGCCGGCACCGACACCGCGACCCCGGGCAGGTTGATGCCCTTGTTGTTGGACACTTTGCCGGCGACGACGACCTCGGTGACGACGTCGGTGTCGGTGACCGACGTCGCCCTCAGGCGCACCTTGCCGTCGTCGATGAGCAGCGGGTCGCCGGGCTTCACGTCGCCGGGCAGGCCCTTGTAGGTCGTCCCACACTGGTCGACGTCGCCGACGACGTCGCGCGTGGTGATGGTGAAGGTCGCGCCCTTCTTGAGCTTCACCGGCCCGTCGCCGAAGGTCTCCAGCCGGATCTTCGGTCCCTGGAGGTCGGCGAAGATGCCGATGGCGTGCCCGGTGTCGTCGGAGGCCTGCCGGACCAGCCAGTAGGCGGCCTCGTGGTCGGCGTACGCGCCGTGGCTCATGTTGAGGCGGGCGACGTTCATGCCCGCCTCGACCAGGGCTCGGATCCCGTCGGGCGTGTTCACCGCAGGACCGAGGGTGCAGACAATCTTCGCTCTTCGCACGTGCTTCACCCTAGCGTGTGTTGGATCGTTCCAAAAACGCGTCCGTCCATCTGTCGGTCAGCGAGGCGGGATTCGCGACGAACGCCGCCGCCGCCCGCACACCGCTCAGACGACCAGCGGACGCTCGTGCGGCTTGATCGGTGCGGGCAGTGCGGTCGAACCGGTGAGATGGGCATCCACCGCGGCGGCCGCGCTGCGACCCTCCGCGATCGCCCACACGATCAACGACTGGCCGCGGCCCACGTCGCCGGCGACGTAGACGCCCGGCACCGAGGCGGCGTACGACTCGTCGCGCCGCACGTTGCCGCGGTCGTCGAGATCGACGCCGAGCTGGTCGATGAGCCCTGGCCCCTCGGGTCGGCTCCGCTCCGGGCCGACGAAGCCCATGGCCAGCAGGACCAGCTGGGCCGGGATGTCGCGCTCGGTGCCCTCGACCGGCTGGAACTTCGCGTCCACCTCGACCAGCCGCAACGAGGCGACACGGCCGTCGGAGTCGCCCACGAACTGCTGGGTCGACACGGCGTAGAGGCGGTCGCCGCCCTCCTCGTGGGCCGAGGTGATCTTGAACGTCATCGGGTACGTCGGCCACGGCTGGCCCGCGGGGCGGTCCTCGCCGGGCTGCGGCATGATCTCCAGCTGCGTGATGGACCGGGCTCCCTGACGGGTCGAGGTGCCCAGGCAGTCGGCGCCCGTGTCACCGCCTCCGATGATGACGACGTCCTTGTCGGTGGCGAGGATCTGGTCGGAGCCGTCCGACGTCGGGTCCTCGCCGAGCGAGGCACGGTTGGCCTGGGGCAGGAACTCCATGGCCTGGTGGATGCCGACGAGCTCGCGGCCCGGGACGGGGAGGTCGCGCGCGTCGGTGGCACCCATCGCGAGCACGACCGCGTCATAGCGTGCCAGGAGCTGGGGACCGGTGAGGTCACCGCCGACGTCGACGCCCGCGCGGAAGACCGTGCCCTCGCGGCGCATCTGGTCCAGACGCCGATCCAGGTGCTTCTTCTCCATCTTGAACTCCGGGATGCCGTAGCGCAGCAGCCCGCCGATCTTGTCCGCCCGTTCGTAGACGGCCACGGTGTGGCCGGCGCGGGTGAGCTGCTGTGCGGCGGCCAGGCCGGCCGGGCCGGAGCCGATGACGGCCACGGTCTTGCCCGAGAGCCACTCCGGCGGCTGCGGACGGACGTAGCCCGAGCCCCAGGCACGATCGATGATCGAGACCTCGACGTTCTTGATCGTCACGGGGTCCTGGTTGATGCCGAGGACGCAGGCCGTCTCGCACGGGGCCGGGCACAGCCGCCCGGTGAACTCCGGGAAGTTGTTGGTCGCGTGGAGGCGGTCCATCGCGCCGTCCCAGTCATCGCGCCAGACCAGGTCGTTCCACTCCGGGATGATGTTGCCCAGGGGGCAGCCCTGGTGGCAGAACGGGATGCCGCAGTCCATGCATCGTCCGGCCTGGGTGGTGATGATCGGCAGCAGGGCGCGGCCGATGCCGTCGGGGTAGACCTCGTCCCAGTCGTGCACGCGCTCGGCGACGTCGCGCCGTGAGGCGACCTCGCGACCGTGCTTCAAGAAACCCTTCGGGTCAGCCATGCAGCACCTCCATGATTCGTGCGGCCGCTTCGTCCTCGCTGAGCCCCTCCTCGAGGGCCTCCTCGCGAGCCTCGAGCACGCGTTTGAAGTCGCTCGGCATCACCTCGGTGAAGCGGGCGAGCGAGTGGTCCCAGTCGGCCAGCAGCGCGGTGGCGACCTGCGACCCGGTCTCCTCGGCGTGCTGCTCGACGAGCGACCTGAGCTCGTCGGCGGCCTTGCCGGTGACCGGCGCGAGCTCGACCAGCTCGGTGTTGACGCGGGCCTCGTCGAGGTCGAGGACGAACGCGTAGCCACCGGACATGCCGGCCGCGACGTTGCGCCCCGTCGGTCCGAGCACGACGACGACGCCGCCGGTCATGTACTCGAGGGCGTGGTCGCCCACCCCCTCCACGACCGCGCTCGCGCCGGAGTTGCGGACGCAGAACCGCTCCCCGGCACGACCGCTCAGGAAGATCTGCCCGGACGTGGCGCCGTAGCCGATCGTGTTGCCGGCGATGATCTGCTCAGCGGCCACGAACGTCGAGGCGCGGTCCGGGCGGATCACGAGACGACCGCCCGAGAGGCCCTTCCCGACGTAGTCGTTGGCGTCGCCCTCGAGCCGCAGCGTGATCCCGCGGGGCACGAAGGCGCCGAAGGACTGGCCGGCAGAGCCCGTGAAGGTGATGTCGATGGTGCCCTCGGGCAGCCCCTCGCCGCGGTAGCGCTTGGTGACCTCGTGCCCGAGCATGGTGCCGACCGTCCGGTTGACGTTGCGAATCGCGACCTGGGCGCGCACCGGCTCACCGGACTCCAGTGCGGGCGCGGCCATGGCGATCAGCTCGTTGTCGAGCGCCTTGTCGAGTCCGTGGTCCTGCGACCTGGTGTTGCGCAGGTCCTGGTCCTCGAACTGGCCGAACTCACCGTGCCGTGAGGCCTGGTGCAGGATCGGCGACAGGTCGAGGCCCGAGGCCTTCCAGTGGTCGACGGCCTCGCCGATGTCGAGCGTGCCGACCTTGCCGACCGCCTCGGCGATGCTGCGGAACCCCAGCTCGGCCAGCAGCTCGCGCACCTCCTGGGCGATGAACTCGAAGAAGTTCACGACGTGGTCGGCCTGGCCGCTGAAGCGCTCGCGGAGCACCGGGTTCTGGGTGGCCACGCCCACCGGGCAGGTGTCGAGGTGGCAGACCCGCATCATGATGCAGCCGCTGACCACGAGCGGGGCGGTGGCGAAGCCGAACTCCTCCGCACCGAGGAGCGCCGCGATGATGACGTCGCGGCCGGTCTTGAGCTGACCGTCGGCCTGCACCACGATCCGGTCGCGCAGGCCGTTGAGGAGCAACGTCTGCTGGGTCTCGGCGAGGCCGAGCTCCCACGGAC
>JBBSOR010000029.1:0-35627 GCA_038259535.1 Propionibacteriales bacterium
ACCCGCGCCTCCGTTTTCGGCTCCACGCACACCCTCCGGTAATGTTCCGCGCGGTGGCGTGTCCGAGCGGCCGAAGGTGCAACACTCGAAATGTTGTGTGGGGTCAAACCCACCGTGGGTTCAAATCCCACCGCCACCGCCGATTGATCGGGCCGGTCCTTCGTGGGCCGGCCCGATCGTCATGTCGGGGGTCGGCGAGGATGGCTCGATGCGCGCAGTGGTGATCGACGGCATCCGCTCCCAGCCTCGGGTCCTGGCCGTCCCGGATCCCTCGGCACCCGCGGACGGCGTCGTCGTCGGCGTCGCGGCGACCGGCATGTGTCGCAGCGACTGGCACGCGTGGGCGGGGCACGACGACATCGCGGTCCCCCACGTGCCGGGCCACGAGCTCGCCGGGACCATCGTCGAGGTCGGTCCGGACGTCACGCGCTGGCAGGTCGGCGACCGCGTCACCGTGCCGTTCGTGTGTGGGTGCGGTCGCTGCGCGTGGTGCCGCTCGGGCAACGCGCAGGTCTGCCCCGATCAGGTGCAACCGGGCTTCACCCACTGGGGATCGTTCGCGGAGCGGGTCGCCCTCCGTGCGGCCGACACCAACCTCGTCGCCCTGCCCGAGGAGGTCGACTTCGCGACCGCCGCGAGCCTCGGGTGCCGCTTCGCCACGGCCTACCGCGCGCTGGTCGGTCGGGCGCGGGTGGCGGAGGGCGAGTGGGTCACGGTCGTCGGCGCCGGCGGGGTCGGGCTGAGCACGGCGATGATCGCGCGTGCCCTGGGTGCGCGGGTGATCGCGGTCGATCGCAACCCCGAAGCCCTGGCCGTCGCTGCCGACCTCGGCGCGGAGCACACCCTGCTCGCTGACGGGACGGACCTTGCCGCGGTGGTCGCTCGTCTCACCGACGGCGGCAGCCACGTCGCGGTCGACGCCGTTGGGAGTGAGCAGACCTGCGCCGACGCGCTCCTCAGCCTCCGTCGCCGCGGACGCCTCGCGCAGGTCGGCCTCCTCCCGCCGGTGGAGGGTCACCCCCGCGTGCCCATGGCGCGCGTCATCGCCTGGGAGCTGGACGTGCTCGGCAGCCACGGCATGGCGGCGACCGACTACCCGCCCATGATGGAGCTCATCCGCAGCGGAGCGCTCCAGCCGCAGCTCCTCGTCAAGCGCACCATCGGCCTCGAGGAGGCGGCTGCCCTGCTGCCCGTCTTCGACGTCGCGACCGTCGCCGGGATGACGATCATCGACCCCAGCCGCTGACCCGCGAACCAGCAATTTGCACTGAGTGCAACGATGGTGGGGTGATCTGCCCCTCCCCCCACGACAAGCGCAGCCGCCTGCGCGGCCAACGGCACGTCGCGATCGTCGAGGCGGCCCGCGCCCTGGCCACCGAGCACGGAGCCGACGGCTTCACCATCGAGGGAGTGGCCGGCGCGGCGGGTGTTGCGCGGCGCACCGTCTTCAACCACTTCGCCACGGTCGACCACCTGCTCGTCGCCGTCTGCGAGCAGATCTTCACCGAGGTCACCGTCGAGCTCCTGGGCGGCCTCGAGCGCGGCACCGCGACCCTCCCCACCGGCGCGGCCGGCAACCGGGCCGCGCTCGAGGCCCTGTGCGAGGCCACCCGGTCGGTCGACCTGCCGGCGGCCATCGCCACCATCCACCGTGTCCTCGGCGGGCCCGACCCCTCCGACGAGCGCGCCGACATGATCGCGCGCACCGCGCTGGAGCACGTCGTCGAACAACTCCGGGAGCGGCTCGTGGCCCGGGCACCCGAGGTCGACCCGCTCGACCTCGAGCTCACCCTGGCCCTCCTCACCAGCGGGCTCGCCTCGATCGGCCGACGCTGGGTCGAGGACCACCCCGACGTGTCCACCGACGTCGCGGCGCGAGCCCGGGCCGACTGGGACCGCCTGCTCGACCGCCTGCTGCTCCGGCTCCGCGCCGGGTACGTCGGCTGACCACTCCCCCGCACCACCCACCCAGCACACGAAAGGCCCCTCACCCGCGATGGCTGAGCTCCTCTTCCGCATCGGCCGCTTCGCCGCGCGCCGCCACTGGACCGTGATCGGCGCCTGGCTGGCGCTGGTGACCGTGAGCGCGGTGACGTACGTGTCCTTCGCGGGCGCGTTGTCGTCGAACATCTCGCTGCCCGACACCCCCACGACGCGGGTCTCCCAGCAGCTCGAGCGCGACTTCGAGGGCACCGGCGGCGGCAACGGCTCGATCGTCGCCGAGACCACCGACGGTTCTGCCTTCACCGCCGCGCAGGAGCGCGCGGTGGCCGGCCTGCTCGACCGCCTCACGGAGGTCGACTCCGTCGCCGAGGTCTCCGACCCGTTCGCCACCCAGGACCAGCTGGACTCCTCGGCCGAGCAGGTCGCCGATGGCCGCAACAAGCTCAACGACGGCCTGGTCAAGCTCGCTGTCGGCCAGGCGCAGATCGACGCCGGACGTGCGGCCCTCGCCGACCAGCGCGCCCGGGCGAGGCAGGACGGCACGTTCGCCGCCATCCGCACGCAGCTCGCCGACGCCGCGAGTCAGCTCGACGACGCCCAGGCCGAGGTGGACCGCCAACGGGTGTCGGTCGACGAGCAGGCGCCCGCGCTGGAGCAGGGAGCCACGCTGACCGCACTGTCGGCCGGCTTCCGCACGGTGTCGGAGGACGGCAGTGCCGCGGTCGCCAACGTCACCTTCGACGTCTCGACCAACGAGGTCACCGCCGAGGTGAAGACCGAGATCGAGGACCTGGTCGCCGACGCCGGCATCGACGGGGTGGACCTCTATCCCTCGCAGGACATCGCGCAGACCGTCCCGTCCATCCTCGGCCCGGGCGAGGTCGCGGGGGTGATCATCGCCGCGATCGTCCTCTACCTCATGCTCGGGACCGTCCTCGGGGCTGCACTTCCGCTGGTCACCGCGCTGCTCGGGGTCGCGCTCGCATCCCTGGCCTCGCTGTCGTTCTCCGGCCTCGTCGAGTTCGTCTCCGTCACCCCGGTCCTCGGCGTGATGCTCGGCCTCGCGGTCGGCATCGACTACTCGCTGTTCATCATCAACCGCCACCGCCGCCAGCTGAAGCAGGGGGTCGACCTGCACGAGTCGATCGGCCTGGCCAACGGCACCTCCGGCAACGCCGTCGTCTTCGCCGGCGTCACCGTCATCGTCGCCCTCCTCGCCCTCAACGTCACCGGCGTCGGGTTCCTCGGCCTGATGGGCACCGTCGGCGCAGTCGCCGTGCTCGTCGCGATCCTCATGGCCGTCACCCTCACGCCCGCTGTCCTGTCCTTGGTGGGCCGACGGATCCTGAAGCGGCGCGAGCGTGCCGGCCGAGCCCGCGACACGACGTACGACGTCGCGGTCGGCGAGCGCGACGAGCCGATGAGCAACACCCGCGCGTGGACCGTGCTGGGGCTCGGCGTCGCCGCGCTGCTCGTCATCGCCGCACCGGCGACCCAGATGCGCCTCGGACTCCCCGACGGATCGACCCAGCCCACGGACTCGGCCGCCTACCGGGCCTACGACGTCCAGGCGGAGAAGTTCGGCGACGGGTCCAACGGCCCGCTGCTGGTCGTCGCCGACCTTCCCAGCGCAGTCGCCGAGGACGGCGTCGTCGCCGAGCAGGCCGAGATCGGCCAGCAGCTCGGCCAGGTCTGGAACGTCGATGCGGTCGTGCCGATCGGCGCGTCGAAGGACCGGTCGGCGCTGGCCTTCCAGGTCATCCCCGACGGCTCACCGTCGAGCGAGTCGACGGCGGAGGTCGTGCAGAACCTTCGAGGATTCACCCCGCAGACCACCGACGGCGAGCGGGCCACCCTCGGTGTGGCCGGCAACGCGAGCGCCGGCATCGACATCTCGGACAAGCTCGCGGGCGTCCTCCCGCTCTACCTCGTGCTGGTGGTCGGGCTCTCGCTGCTCATCCTGGTGCTGGTCTTCCGCTCGATCCTGGTGCCGCTCACGGCGACACTGGGGTTCGTGCTGTCGCTGCTCGCGGCCTTCGGTGGGATCACCGCGATCTTCCAGATGGGCTTCCTCGGCGGCCTGTTCGGCGTGCACTCACCGGGGCCGGTGCTGAGCTTCCTGCCGATCATCGCGACCGGGATCCTGTTCGGGCTCGCCATGGACTACCAGCTGTTCCTGGTCTCGGGCATGCGCGAGGCCCACGCCCACGGAGCGCCCGCCCGGGTGGCCGTGCGGCACGGGCTGCGCGCCGGTCGCTCGGTGGTGACGGCCGCGGCGATCATCATGATCTCGGTCTTCGCGGGCTTCATCTTCTCCCACGACGCGACCATCAAGCCGATCGGATTCGGGTTGGCCTTCGGCGTGCTGCTCGACGCGTTCGTGGTGCGGATGCTGCTGATCCCGGCCGCGATGCACCTGCTCGGCGAGCACGCCTGGTGGCTGCCGCAGTGGCTCGAGCGGATCCTTCCGGACGTCGACGTCGAGGGCGCCAAGCTCGAGCGCAGCCACCCGGTGGACCACACCGCACACGTGCCCTGACCGCGGACGGCCGTCGCGTGGTCGACAATGGGCCCCGTGACCGAACCCCGCCCCGTCCGCACCTGGCTCACCGACATGGATGGGGTCCTCGTGCGCGAGGAGGACCCCATCCCCGGGGCGAAGGAGTTCATCGCCACCCTGCGCGAGTCGGGGATCCCGTTCCTGGTCCTCACCAACAACTCGATCTTCACACCACGCGACCTCCGGCAGCGGCTGCTGCGCGGCAGCGGCATCGACGTGCCGGAGGACTCGATCTGGACCTCCGCGCTGGCGACGGCGCAGTTCCTCGACGACCAGCGCCCCGGTGGCTCGGCGTACGTCGTCGGCGAGGCCGGACTCACCGCGGCTGTGCACGACATCGGCTACGTCATGACCGACCAGGACCCCGACTACGTGGTGCTCGGGGAGACCCGGACCTACTCGTTCGAGGCCATCACCCGCGCGATCCGGTTGATCAACGGCGGAGCGAGGTTCATCGCGACCAACCCCGACCCGAGCGGGCCGAGCGCGCAGGGGATGCTGCCGGCCACGGGCTCGGTGGCCGCGCTGATCAGCACGGCCACGGGACGCGCCCCCTACTTCATCGGCAAGCCCAACCCGCTGATGATGCGCAGCGCGCTCAACCGGCTGGAGGCGCACTCGGAGACCACCGTGATGATCGGCGATCGGATGGACACCGACATCATCAGCGGTCTGGAGGCGGGCATGCGGACGATCCTGGTCGCCACGGGCGCGACCGAGCGACGCGATGTGGGCAACTTCCCCTACCGGCCGACCAAGATCGTCGACTCGATCGCCGACGTGGTGCCGCTGATCGAGGCGCTGCACCTGCGCGAGGACGTCCCCGGCGACAGGTCCTAGGCGGCGCGGCGGGGCCGCAGGCGGCGGGCCAGGCGGTGCAGCGAGCTCTCGCGGGGGACGCCCCGCTGGAGCGGGAGCAGGTGGGTCAGGCCCTCGCGCTCGGCCATCATCGCGATGGCGTCGTCCTCGTAGGCCTGCGCGAAGCCCTCGGCCGACTCGACGTCGTCGCGGCTGATGGCCACCTCGATCTTGCTCGCGTAGTAGTCGTGGAGCTGGTTGAGCTCGTCGATCAGACGCATGGGTCTCTCCTCAGTGTTGGGACCTCTGAATCCAGTCTGACGAGCAGATTGGAACGATCCAAGTCCCGGGCCGTGTGAGGTGCGTCAAGCCGCTCGGTCGGGGGGTCAGGCCAGGCGGGGCGGGAGCGGTGCGGGCTCGAGCAGCCGGCCTCGCTGCCAGGACCGGTGGATCACGACGGCCGCGACGACGGCTCCCGCGACGCCCAGGGCCAGGTCGCCCAGTGTGTCGGCGTAGGCGAACTCGCGCTCGGACGACTTGCTGATGAAGGCGAAGAACTCAGCGACCTCCCAGGCGATCGCCGCCGTCGCCCCGAGGGCGAGCGCGCGCTCAAGCACCCGGCCGAAGCCGCTCACGCGCGGCAGCGTGAGCAGGATGAACGCCGTGGCCAGGAGGCCGGTGTTCACGAAGTGCATGAGGTCGTCGAACCACACCACGGTGTCGTAGAGGTCCATCCGGTTGCCGAGGATGTCGCTGAAGCAGGTGAGCGTGATGAGCAGGTCGGAGAGCCACGGGAACGACATCCGCTCGCGCCACAGCGCCCACCAGAGCAGGGGCAGCGTGAAGGAGATGAGGGGGTAGCCCACGGCCCGCATGCCGGCGGCCTTGTCGCGGAGGTTGCCCTGCTCGGGATAGAGCACCGCGAGGACCAGCAGCAGGACGAGGGCGCCCTTGGCGAAGACGTTGGCGGTCTTGGCGAAGGGCGGTGTGGCCGCGTGCTCGATCGTCAGCTCAGTCACACGCACCCCGTCTCGTGGCGCCGGCTCGACGGGCGCGTCAGGCACTCAGTGTGTCACCACGTGGCCGCGCGGCACTCGTGGGCGGGGGTGACCTCGACCTGGAGCGTCGCGTGCTCGATGCCGTGGCCCTCGCGCAGGGCGTCCTGCGCATCCGCGAGCACCGACTGTGCGTCCGCGCCGTCGCGCAGCACGAGGTGGGCGGTGGCGACGTTCATCCCCGACGTCAGGGTCCATGCGTGGAGGTCGTGCACCTCGGCCACCCCCACGACCGCCTCGAGGTCGGACACGACCACGTCCAGGTCGACGTCCTCGGGCGCGTGCTGCCCCAGCACCGCGAGCACCTGGCGCCCGAGGACGACCGCGCGGACCGCGACGAAGACACCGATCGCCACCGCGACCACGGTGTCCCACTGACCCGCTCCGGTGACGCCGACGAGGAGTCCGGCAAGAAGGACGCCGACGCTGCCGGCCGCGTCGGCCACCACCTCGAGGTAGGCACCCCGGACGTTGATCGACTCCTGTGCGCCACCGCGGAGCAGGGCCAGGCAGACGAGGTTGACGGCCAGGCCGATGGCACCCACGACGAGCATCGGCCCCGAGGACACCTCGACCGTCTCGCCGATGCGCCGCACTGCCTCGGCCACGACGTACACCGAGACGCCGAGCATGATCAGCACGGTGAAGCCGGAGGCGAACACCTCGGCGCGGTAGGAGCCATAGGTCCGTCGACCGGTGCCGTCGGGCCGGGTGGCGATCTTCGTCGCGACCAGTGCCGCGCCGAGCGCGACCACGTCGGCGGCCATGTGGCCGGCGTCGGAGATCAGGGCGAGCGAACCGCTGAGAAGACCGACCGCGAGCTCGACGCCGAAGAACGCCGCGACCAGCCCGAAGGCGACGGCGAGGCGCCAGCGGTGCCGGCCCCCCGCGTGGCCGTGGCCGTGTCCTGCACCCATCGCCATCCTCCGTCGCTGGCCGCACAGGCCATCAGCGGCGATGGTATCCGCACGGAGAACGGGCAGGCGGCTCTCTCAGGGTGTCGAAGATGTCATCGATCGGCTCGCCCCCGGGCGCGCGGCCCACCTCACGGAACCACTCGGTCCCGAGGACTCGACGTCGCAGGCCCCGGGGCAGACGCAGCAGGAGCGCCAGCGTGCGCACCCCGTCGCCTCCCCCGCCCTGGCTGTGGTGGGCCCGCATCGCGCAGACCTTCTCCTCCAGGTGGGGGCGGACGTCGACGCGGTGGGTGAGCGCGGCGCGCGGGGTGAAGGAGGTCCGCACGTCGGGGAGATGCGGCACCGGCAGCACCCGCGCGAGTGCGCGGAGCACCCTGGTCGCGCGCAGCATCAGCTCGCGGTCGACGGTCGCCTCGAGGACCAGCGGTGTCCCGGCCATCCGGGCGGCCAGCAGCCCCACCCGGTGCACCTGGACGTGGTCGGGGTGGCCGTAGCCCCCGGCTGCGTCGTACGTCGTGAGGACGTCGGCGGCCTCCTCAGCCAGGATCCGGGCCAGGTCGCAGGCGACGTCACGCGGATCGAGCTCCGCGAACGGGACGCGCCCGTCGGCCCCACGCCGTCGGGTCTGCAGGCCCGAGTCGGGGTGGCCCAGGCGCACCACCCTCGCCGCGCCGATCGCGGCGGCCGAGGCGACCAGCTCCTGCGCGCGGACCTCGCCCAGCTCGACCGCCCCCGGATCACCCTCGGCCAAACCGGCCTCGCCGTCGGTCGCGACGACGAGCACCACCCGGTGCCCGTCGGCCGCGGCTCGCGCGAGCGTGCCGGCGGTGAGCAGTGCCTCGTCGTCGGGGTGGGCGTGGAACGAGACGATGGTGAAGGTCATCTGCGCGACACCACCCGGGCGGCGTCGTGACCCACCGCGGCGTGGGCGTAGAGGTCCGCG
Source organism: Propionibacteriales bacterium (assembly GCA_038259535.1). GTDB lineage: Bacteria > Actinomycetota > Actinomycetes > Propionibacteriales > Nocardioidaceae > Nocardioides. Next base: position 8,218 of record JBBSOR010000029.1, read on the forward strand.
TGCCGGCCGAGGGACTCGGGCCAGCCGAAGGCGGGAGCCACCGTCCGGTTGTGGGCCGCCAGTCCCGCGCGCAGCCCGTCGTCGCGGAGCAGCCGCACCAGCTGCTCGGTCATCTCCCGGTCGTCGTGGGCGAGCAACCCGTCACCACCGTGCTGGATGAAGGAGGCCACCCCCGAGTGCGCGCTGGCAATGACCGGGACGCCGCTGGCGCGGGCCTCGAGGGCCGCGATGCCGAAGGACTCCCGGTGCGCGGGAGCAAGGAACACCGAGGCCTGCGCCAGGAGGAGGCGGATGGACTCCCGGTCGAGGGTGCCGACGAGACCGACCCGCCCACCGAGCCCGTGTCGATGGAGGTAGTGCTCCATCGCCGTCCGCCTGGGTCCGTCGCCGACGATGGTGGCCCGGAAGTCGACCTCCTCGCCTGCTCGACGCAGCACGGCGAGCAGGGGCAGTGCGCGCTTGACCCCGGTCAGCCGCATCACGCTGACCACGTGCGGGGGGCCGTACGTCGGCGGCGGCAACATCGGCGTCCACTGGTCGACGTCGACAGCGTTGGGCACGACGGCGACGGTGACCCCGAGCAGCGAGCGCACGGGAGCGGCGGCCTGCTCGCTGACCGCGCTCCAGGTCACCGGCCACTCCCGCATCCCCCAGAGGTCGCGGGCCAGGTGCGGCAGGGGACCGACGTGGGTCCACAACGAGTGGACCGTCACGGCCGTGGGTCGGCCCAGGTCGGCGGAACGCCGTGCAGACGCCAGGGCGAACGGCGACACGACCGACACGTGGGCGTGCACGACCTCGGGTCGCAGGTCCACCAGCCAGGACCGCTCACGCACGGAGGCACGCAGGACGTCGGGGAGCCGCGGCCCCGGGGTCGAGGTCACGACCGTGACCTGGTGTCCCTCGCTCCGCTGGCGCTCCGCCAGGTCCCGCACGTGCAGCTCGATCCCGCCGATCCTCGGCAGGTAGCAGTCCGTGACGTGGACGATCCTCATGCCGGACTCCGATGGCGCCAGGTCCACCCCGCGAGGAGCAGTGCGCCGACCGGGATCTCCAGACCGAAGGTGAGCGAGCGGTAGACGAGGACCCCGGCCGCGGTGCCGGCGGGGTCGGCTCCGGGTGAGAGTGCGAGCGCCCCTGCCAGACCCACCTCGACCAGTCCGAGGCCGCCGGGGGTGAGCCCCACGAGGGTGGCCAGCCGCTCGACGCAGAAGGCGAGCAGCCCGACCTGCCACATCACGCCGGCGCCGGTGACGCCGAGGCACGTCTGCAGGAGCGCGAACAGCAGAAGGGTGTAGGCCGCCATGCCCAGGCTGAGCCGGCGCCAGCCCGCGCGTACGACGCTCATCGCGACGCGCCGCCCGCGCTCGACCCGTCCCCCGAACCCGATCAGCACGCGCGGGTGCGCCAGGGCGATCGCGGCCCCGAGAGCGACCACCGGGCAGGCGATCGAGGCCCCGAGGATCAGCTGCTCCAGCCCCTGCGGGACGGGCAGACCGAGCAGGACGATCGGGACCAGGAACAGGGGGAGGACCAGCTTCGCCAGGACGTCCCACAGGTTGCTGACCACGGTGAAGCCGGCGAAGCCGGCGGGGCTGAAGCCCCACCTGCGTGTCATCCGGTAGTTCAGCGCCACCCCGGCGGCTCCGCCCAGCGGGAGCACGTTGGCGACTGCGCTTCCGGTGAGGCTGAGCAGCAGGGCCCGGCGGTGGGAGAGCCCCGGCAGCGCAGCGGTCAGGGTCACGGTGTGGGCTGCCAGCCCGGTCGCCCACAGTCCGACGAGGAGCGCCAGGGAGTGCGCCGGGACTGCGACCAGCGCGGCCGCGACGGCCCGCCAGGGGGCACCGGAGACCTGAGGCAGGGCCAGGACGAGGGTGGCGAGCCCGAGGAGGAGGCCGCCGGTGTAGAGCAGCAGTCGACCGCGCGTGGGTCCGCGTCGTCCGACGGCGGCCTGGGTCTCCACAGCAGCAGGATGTTCCCGGGCACCTGCACGGCACCTGACCGCTCGGGCGGCCCGACACCCGGCAGGGCGTGGTCAGCGGCGCGGAAGGGTGACGATGAAGGCAGCGCCGCTGTGCGGGGTGGTCTCCAGTGAGACGTCGCCGCCGAAGGAGCGAGCGACCCGCCGCGCGAGCCCCAGGCCGAGACCCGCGCCCCCGGTCCCGTGCGTGACCCCCGGCGCGAACACCTCGGAGCGCAGGGCGGGGTCCACGCCTGCGCCGTCGTCGGCCACCACCAGCTCGACGTGGTCGGGCAGGTCGCGGGCCCGGAACGGGACGCGGCCCCGCGCGTGTCGGACGGCGTTGTCGACCAGGGGGGACGCGGCCCGGACCACCAGGTCGGCGGACGCCGCGATGCGTGCGGTCGACCCCGACGTCAGGTCGACGACCTCGACACGGTCGCCGACGCCGGCGGCCAGGCGGGGGACCACGTGGGCGATGCGGCAGGTCTGGTCGCGTCCGGCCAATGTGCCATCCCTGGCCAGGTCGAGCAGGGTCGAGATCACCCGGGCCATGTCGCGAGCCGACGCCGAGATCTGCTGCAGGTCCTCCCGGACCGCCGGATCGTCCACCCCGCGCAGCAGGGCCAGGTCCGCGGACCCCTGGATGGCCGTCAGGGGCGTGCGCAGCTCGTGGGCCAGCTCGGAGGTGAGCCGCTGCTCGGAGCGGATGGCCGACGCGACCCGGTCGAGGAGATGGTCGAGGGTCTCGCCCAGGGCGGCGAGCTCGTTGGACGGTGGACCCAGCGCGAAGCGGTGGGTGAGGTCGTGCTCGCTCCAGTCGGCTGCGCGGTCCGCCATCTGGGCGACCGGCCGCAGGGCCTGGCTCGTGACGCGCAGCGCGATGACCGCGGTGGCGCCGATGACGAGGACCCCCAGCGCGAGGGTGGCCAGCAGCGCATAGAGCTCCGAGCGCTCGTAGGGGCCGGTCTCCTGGCTCATCACCAGGACGCCCCTGTCCCCGCTCGGGGTGGTGAACGGTGTCCCGAGCAGCCGTTCCTCGTCCTCCGGGCCCTGCACGGTGCGCACCCGGGTGGTGGCGCCGAGGTCGTCGGCCACCTCGCGCACGCCGGACTCCACCGATCCCGCGACCCGGCGGCCCTCGGCGTCGTAGACGACCATGCCGGGCTCCAGGGCGTCCGCCGGCACCGTGAGCCGGGCTGTGGACGCCTGCTCGACGAGGGAGATCATCGACTGGGAGCGGTCGGTCAGCACCTGCTGGATGTCGCGCTGGGCGGTGACGGCCAGGACGAGCTGGATGCCGAGCAGCACCAGGGCCATGGCCACGGTCATCAAGGCCACCGTCGACGCGACGATGGTGCCCCGGAACGAGCGCGGTGCCCATCGCCGCGGGTGGCCTCGCAGGCGTCCCGGCACCGGCTCGGTGTCCTCGTGCGACTCGGTCATGTCGGTCATCACCTCAGCTGGTAGCCGACACCCCGCACCGTGGCGACCTCCAGTGGCGAGTCGATGTCACGCAGCTTGACCCGGATCCGACGGATGTAGGAGTCCACGGTGTTCTCACTCACCATGCCCCCCTGTGGCCACGCCGCGGCGACCACGACCCGCCGGCGTACGACCTCCCCGGGTCGGGAGGTGATCGCGGCCAGCATCCGGAACTCCGTCGGGGTGAGCAGCGACTCGTTGCCCCAACAGGCGACGGAGTGGCGCGCCGGGTCCAGCACCAGGTCCGTCGGCGACTCGGCCACGACCAGTCGCCCACGCTTCGCGAGGGCCTCGACGCGGGCGATCAGCTCCAGCACGTCGAAGGGCTTGGGAAGGTAGTCGTCGGCACCGGCGCTGAACCCGGCCAGCCGCTCGTGCAACGCGCCGAGCGCGGTGAGGAACAGCACCGGGGCCGCCTGCCCCGAGGAGCGCAGGGCCTGGCAGACGTCACGTCCGTCCGCGTCGGGAAGCCCGATGTCGAGGATGATCACGTCCAGCCGGTCGTCGGCGGCGAACAACCGGAGGGCCTCGCCCCCGTCGTGGGCGTTGACCACGTCGTGGCCCGCCAACCGCATCGCGTCGGTCACGACGCGACGGATCGCGAACTCGTCCTCGCAGAGCCCTACTCTCGCCATGGTCGTGTCCTCGTTCCGGTGGCGTCACCTGTGCGGGTCATCGTTGCTCCGCCCACCTGCACGCCACCTGACTGCGGTTGCCCAGAGTCTGCCTCGTGGCGCCACGCTGCGGTCAGGTGACAGGCAGGTTGCTCGTCACATGCTGCCCCCATGGTCAGCGGAGATGTCGTCATCGTGTCGGGCAGCTATGGGGCGGGACATGACGCCGCCGCCGCCGCACTGGCGCACCAGCTGCGCGCTGCGGGGCACCGGGTGCGACTCCTCGACATCGCCGAGGAGCTCCCCGCGCGCATCGGTCCACTGCTGCGCTGGCTCTACTTCGCACAGTTGCGGTTGGCGCCGCGCAGCTGGGGCTCGACCCTGCGCGGACTCGAGCGCAGCAGGCTGCTCTTCCGGATCGTGCAGCTCCTGCTGGGGGTGCTCGGCCGCCCCCTCGTACGCCGGGTGGCCGCTGCCCAGCTGGTGGTGTCGACGCACCCGTTCGCCAGCCAGGCCCTCGGCGAGGCCCGAGCCGGAGGCCGGCTGGACGTCCCCGTGGTCACCTACCTCACCGACGCGTCGGTGCACCGGCTGTGGGTCCATCCGGCCGTCGACCTCCACCTCGCGATGCATGACCTCACGGCGCTCCAGGCAGTCGGTCTGGGCGGCACGGTCGCGACCGTGAGACCGGTCGTGCCCCACCTGGGCCCCCCGGCGCACTCGTGGTCGGCTCCGTGGCCGCCGGACCGACCGGCCGCTCTCGTGGTGGGCGGGTCCTGCGGAATCGGCGAGCTCTACGCGAGCGCCCTCGACCTGCTCGCCACCGGCCTGGTCACCCCCGTCGTGGCCTGCGGCAGCAACGTCCGACTGCGGGCACAGCTCGATGCCGTGCCGGGCGTCGTCGCCCTGGGGTGGCGCACGGACATGTCCGCACTCGTCGCCGCGGCCGCGTGCGTCGTCCAGAACGCGGGCGGCATGACGTCGCTCGAGGCTCTCGCCGCCGGCACCCCCACCCTCACCTATCGCCCCATCCCCGGCCACGGCACCTCCAACGCCGAGGTGCTGAGCAGGGCCGGCCTCGTGCCCTGGGTCGCGGGCGCCGGTGATCTGGGCTCGGCCCTCATCGAGGTGCTGATGACCTCGATGCCGCGCGGACTGCCCCGCGACCGTGGCGCGGTGCTGGACGTCCTGCTCGACCACCACCTCGTCCCACGACTCCCGGTGACGGTCGCGGCATGATCTCGCCGCCGTCCGCCGCCGTGGGAGCCCTGGCCGCAGCCGGGGCGGGCGCGATCCTCCTGCCCTCGGCTGTCTCCCTCGGACCCGTGCGCAGCGCCCTCACCCCGGCGCTCGTGCCACCGCGCCTCTCGGGACGCTCCGACGTGCACCACATCGCGCTCACCTTCGACGACGGCCCCGACCCTGCGTCGACGCCCGCGTTCCTCGACGAGCTCGACCGGCTCGGGGTCCGGGCCACGTTCTTCGTCCTCGGGCGACACCTGGGCGACCGGGCGCTGCTCCGGGAGATGGTCGCGGCCGGTCACGAGATCGGCGTGCACGGCTGGGACCACCGACCCGTGGCGATGCACACGCCGAGGTCGCTGCACGACGGCCTCGCCCGCACGCGCGACCTCGTCGAGGACACGGTCGGCGGCGCCGTGCGGTGGTACCGCCCCCCGTACGGCCTCGTGACCCTCGCCTCATGGTGGGCGGCGCGCCGCGTGGGCCTCGACACGGTCCTCTGGTCCGCATGGGGACGGGACTGGGAACCTCGCGCGAGCGCCGACTCCGTCGCCCGGCGGGTCGGGTCACAGCTCCAGCCCGGCGGCACCGTGCTGCTCCACGACTCCGACCGCACCTCCGCCCCCGGCTCGTGGCGGGCAACCCTCGGGGCGACCGGCCGGCTCGTGCCTGCCTGGCAGGCCTCCGGCCTGCGCGTGGGACCCCTCGCCGAGCACTGGCGCGACGCCTCACCCCGCCTGGCGCCATGAACAGGGTCACCTGTGCCCTGGCCCTCCTGGCCGGCTCGGCATGGGTGCCCTTCATCGCCGGACCACTGAGTCCGGACGAGGGAGGGTTCCTGCTCGTGGCCTCGCAGTGGAGGCCCGGGCCATCGCTCTACGGTCACTACTGGGTGGACCGCCCACCCCTGCTCGTCGGGCTGTTCGACCTGGCCGGTCATCTCGGCGGAGCAGTCGGGCTGAGGCTGATCGGCATCGCCGCCGTGCTGTGCTCGGTCGTGCTGGCCTCGCTGCTGGCCGGCTCGGTCGCCGGGCTCCGTGCGGTCACCCCCACGGTCGTCGCGGCGGTGTTCCTGAGCACGCCGCTCTTCGGGACGACGCAGGTCGACGGGGAGCTGCTGGCCGTCCCGTTCGTCCTGGCGGGCGCTCTCGCCCTGACGCGTGCCTGGCAGGCCAGCGGCAGCCGGGCGGTCGCCTGGGCAGGCGTGGCGGGACTGGCCGGGATGGCTGCGGCCCTCGTCAAGCAGAACGTCATCGACGTCTTCGTCGTCGCGGCCGTGCTGGTGCTGGCGACGGGTCGCGCCCTGGGCCTGCGACGGGTCGTCGGCCTGACGGGCGGCGTGGCCGCCGGGGCACTGGCCGCCCTTGCCGGCGCACTGGTCGTGGCCGCGGCTCGCGGCACCGAGCCCTCAGGCCTGTGGGATGCGCTGGTCGTCTTCCGTGCCCACGCCGCCACCGTGATCCAGACCAGTGCCTCGGACAGCACGTCGGCTCGCTTCGCCATCGTGCTCGAGTCCGCCCTGCTCAGCGGCGCGCCCGTGCTCGTCGCCGTGCTCGCCCTGCGCCTGCGCGGCCCGTCCAGGCCCGGCGCGTTCCCCGACCTTCGCGCGCCCGCGGTCGTGCTGCTGGTCTGGGAGATGACCGCGGTCGCGGCCGGTGGCAGCTATTGGCTCCACTACCTCATCGGGCTCGTCCCCGGCATGGTCCTGCTCGCCGTCGCCGCCACCCAGCGGCATCCCCGACTCCTGCGGTCCACGACGGCCGCCCTCGCTGTCACCGCCGTCTCCTGCGTCGCAGCCGTCGCCGTCTCGGCGCTGACGCTCCCGGCCCACACCGACGACGTGGCCGTGGCGGCGTACCTGCGCAGCCACGGGTCGCGTCGCGACACCGTGGTCGTGGGTTTCGGCCACCCGGACATCGTCTACGACTCGGGTCTGCGCAGCCCCTACGAGCAGCTGTGGAGCCTGCCCGTCCGGGTGCGCGACTCCTCGCTCACAGGGCTGACCCGCGTGCTCCGGGGACGGCGAGCCCCCACCTGGGTCGTCGTCAGCGGGACGTCTCTGGCCACGTGGGGTGTCGATGCCGACACCGCGCAGCGGGCGCTCGACGGGCGCTACCGTCCGGTGACCACGGTGGGGCCGTACGTCGTGTGGCGCTCGGGCGACACCCCGGCCGCCGAGCTGACCGGGGTGTCGCGGTGATGCCGGGCGAGTGCTACTCGGAGCCTTCGGTGTCGGAGGCGTCCTGGTGTCCCGGCTCGTTCGGATTCGCGTCGGGACCGGTGTCGGAGGCGTCGTCGTTGATCTCGCCATCGGCCTGGTCGTCGGCCGTCTCGCCCTTCTCGTTCTGCTCGTCGGCCTCGTTCTCCTGGGCAGCGTTGCGACGCAGCCGGGCTGTCATGGTGGGCTTCATGGAACCTCCTGGTGGTGGGTTGCTAGGTCCTCCACCCTGCGTCGAGGCGGCTGTGGGCCAGCTGAGAGTTGCTGAGAACGATCACAGGAGCGCCGGCTGATGCGCGTGCTGCTCGTGGAGGACGCGGAGGCGATGGCCCAGGCGGTCAAGCGTGGCCTCGACGCCGAGGGCCTGCTGACCGACGTGGCGAACGACGGACGTGCGGGACTCGACATGGCGCTCACCGGCACCTACGACGCGGTCGTCCTGGACCTCATGCTGCCCCGGCTGAACGGCTATGACGTCTGCCGAGAGATGCGGGTCGCGGAGGTGTGGACGCCGGTCCTCGTCCTCAGCGCCAAGGACGGTGAGTACGACCAGCTCGACGCGTTCGATCTCGGGGCCGACGACTACCTCGTCAAGCCGTTCTCCTTCCCCCTCCTCGTCGCCCGCTTGCGCGCCCTGATCAGGCGGGGCGGGGTGGCGCGACCCCCGACCATGGTCGCCGGAGACCTCACCCTGGATCCGGCGACGCGGGAGGTCCGTCGCGGTGACGAGCTCATCGACCTGACGCCACGCGAGTACGGCCTGCTCCACCACCTGATGCGGCATCGGGGCATGGTGGTGTCCAAGCTCGACATCCTGCAGAACGTCTGGGACTCCCAGCACGACGGCACCGACGCGGGTGAGAACGCCGTGGAGGTCTACGTCGGATACCTGAGGCGCAAGGTCGACCACCCCTTCGGCCGCCAGGCGATCCAGACCGTGCGGGGCGCCGGCTATCGCGTCGCCGCCAACGGGGGCTGACGTGCGAGGCCACCTGTCCCTGCGCGCCCGCATCACCGCAGCCACCGCGGCCGTGCTCCTGCCGGTCCTCCTGGTGGCAGGAGCCGCCGGGATCTGGGCCCAGCGGGCCGATCTGGCCGCCGGTGTGGCCGTCCTGGCCGAGGACCAGGCACGCGGCCTCGCCTCCGATCCTCCCGACGCGACCACCGGCCCCGCGCTCGCGAGCGACGAGTCGATCGTGCAGGTCGTGTCGGTCGCGACGGGCGAGGTCCTGGGCGGGTCTGCCGACGCAGGCCCCACCGCGCTCCTGGGCGCACCGCCGGGGTCCGATCCCGTGCACGCCCGGATCTCCGACCCCGTCCCCGACGAGCCGGACCGCTACGAGGCGGTCGCCCTGCGCAGCGCCAGCGGGACGTCGTACGTCGTGGTCGCGCGCAGCCTGGAGTCGGTCGACGCCGCCACCGCCTCGACCAGCCTGTTGCTCGCCGCGGGCGTCCTGCTCGTCCTCAACGCGACCGCCGTGCTCACCTGGCGGGCCACCGGTCGCGCGCTCGCTCCCGTGGAGTCGATGCGCAGTCGCGCCGCGTCCATCTCGGCGGACGACCTGGCCGGGCGCCTCCCCGTGCCCGCCTCGCGGGACGAGCTCGACCGGCTTGCCACCACGCTCAACGACCTGCTCGCGCGGATCCACGACTCGACACGCACGGAGCGGCAGTTCGTGGCCGATGCCTCGCACGAGCTGCGCAGCCCGCTCGCCACCATCCGGGCGTTGCTGGAGTCCGACCGGCTCAGCCCGCACCCGGGGGGCCACGAGGGCCTCACCGACGAGGTCCTCCTCGAGACGGGGCGCCTCACCCTGCTGGTCGACGACCTGCTCCTCCTGGCCCGGGGTGACGCCCGAGGTCCCCTGCCGCACCAGCGGGTGGACCTGTCAGCCCTCCTGCGGGCCGAGGTGCGACGAGCGCGCGCCATCCAGGTCAGGGCCACGGTGCAGGACGGGCTCGTCGTCCTCGGCGACCCGGACACCCTGGCGGTGGCGATCCGCAACCTGCTCGACAACGCCGAGAGGTTCGCGAGCCGACGAGTCGACCTGACGGCCGACCCGGATGTCGGGGACATCCTCGTGTCCGTGACCGACGACGGACCCGGCGTCCCCGCCGACGACAGGGAGCGGATCTTCGAGCGCCTGGTGCGACTCGACGACAGCCGGAGCAGGGCCGACGGGGGCGCCGGCCTCGGGCTGGCCATCACTCGCCAGGTCGCTGCGGCCCACGGCGGGACCGTGAGCGTCGGCGAGGCGGCTTCGCCGCCCGGTGCGTGCTTCACCCTCCGGCTTCCCCTCGGCGACCCGGGGCCTGAGGCGGCGCAGGGCCAGCGCGGCGTGCCTCACTTGCCCGACGAGGAGCTGACCCGATCACCCCAAGCAGCCTTGGCGCCCGAGTCACCGACCCGGTAGACCTGCACGCCGGCGGACAGGGCCGCAACGACGGCCAGCCCGGCGATCGCTGCGGGAAGCACGGACGGTCCGATCGCGGGCTTGTCCGCTGCCTTGCGCCACTCCAGCCAGACCAGCGCGGCGGCCAGCACCAGGAGGGGGATCGCAAAGAAGATGAGCGAGTCACCCAGCGCGGCATGGTCTCCCGGGTTTCCCACGCGCTTCTCCAGTGCCTCTCCGCTCGAGGTGGAGATCGGCAGGAGCACCGTGGCCACGGCGGCACAGGCCACCACGAGCGGACCGTAGCGCAGGCGCCAGGCGGGCCGGACCACGATGGCGATCGTGCCGACGATGGCCAGGGGCAGCAGGACCACGACTCCGTGGACCACCAGCGGGTGGATGGGTAGTCCGTTGAACAGGTCGAACATCGGGTCCTCCTCGTGCCCGGGACGGTCGCGGGCGATGCTCACCAGCGTGTCGGCGACCACCTGCACGCCACCTGACTGCGGCGGCCCGCACGTCCCCGGCCTGCTCGTCGCGCCCGGAGGTCGGTGACCTAGCCTTCCGAGGTGGAGAGGCGACTGCTGGCGGACACCCGCCCACTCGCCAACCCGCACTTCCGGCGGCTGTGGCTGGCCAACATCGTCACCGTCGTCGGAGCCCAGCTCACCGTCGTGGCGGTGCCCGCGCAGATCTACGGAATGACCGGCTCGTCGGCGTACGTCGGGCTCACCGGCGTCTTCGGCCTCGTCCCGCTCGTGGTCTTCGGGCTGTGGGGCGGGGCTCTGGCCGACGTCTTCGACCGCCGCACGCTCCTGATGGTCACCACGGTCGGCCTCATCCTCACCAGTGCGGGCTTCTGGCTGCAGGCGGCGCTCGGTGCCGAGGACGTGTGGCTGCTGCTCAGCCTGTTCGCGGTGCAGCAGGCGTTCTTCGCGGTCAACCAGCCCACTCGGTCCGCGCTGTTGCCGCGCCTCCTCGACACGAAGCTGCTCCCCGCGGCCAACTCGCTCAACATGACCGTCATGCAGGCCGGCGGCATCGCCGGGCCGCTCGTCGGCGGCGCGCTCATCCCGCTGGTCGGCTTCTCCTGGCTCTACCTGCTCGACACCATCACGCTCTTCGCCACCCTGGGTGCGGTGGTCGGCCTCCCCGCACTGCCGATCATCGGCGCGACCGTGGCGCCCGGCCTCGGCGCGGTGATCGACGGCTTCCGCTATCTCCGGACCCAGCCGGTGCTGATGATGTCGTTCGTCGTGGACATCATCGCGATGGTCTTCGGCATGCCCCGGGCACTCTTCCCGGAGATGGCGCACCTCGACTTCGGCGGACCGAGCGAGGGAGGGTTGGCCTTCGCCCTGCTCTTCGCGGCGATCCCGGCCGGCGCGGTCATCGGCGGCGTGCTCTCGGGCTGGGTCTCCCACGTCGAGCGCCAGGGTCTCGCGGTGGTCGTCGCGATCCTGGTCTGGGGCCTGGCGATGGTCGGCTTCGGCGTGGCGGCGATGTTCGCGTCCCTCGCCCCCGGCGCGATGCTCGTCGTGGCCGTGCTGATGCTCGCGGTCGGTGGTGCCGCCGACATGACCTCCGCCGCCTTCCGTACCTCGATGCTGCAGTCCGCGGCGGCCGACGAGGTGCGTGGACGCCTGCAGGGCATCTTCATCGTCGTGGTCGCGGGCGGCCCGCGCATCGCCGACGTGGGGCACGGTGCCGCAGCAGCCGCCACCGGAGCCGCGGTCGCGGCGGCCGGCGGCGGCGTCCTGGTCATCGTCGTCACCGTCGTCGCGGCGCTCGCCGTGCCGGCCTTCGTGCGTTACCGGGTCACCCGCGCCGGGTGACCCTGGCCCCAGGCGTCAGGCGACGCGACCCTTCGGCGTGCCCTCGGCGGTCATCGCGGGGTCGCGGACCACGACCGAGCCGAGTGCCTCGTCGATGCGCTTCATGACGTCGGCGTCGAGGGTGACGCCGGCGGCCTTGACGTTGTCGGAGACCTGCTCGGGGCGCGAGGCGCCGACGAGGGCCGCGGCGACGTTGTCGTTCTGCAGCACCCAGGCCACGGCGAGCTGCGCCATGGTGAGGCCGCAGTCGGCGGCGATCGGCTCGAGGTCCTGCACCGCGGTGAGGACGTCGTCCTGCATCCAGCGCGAGATCATGTCGGAGCCACCCTTGGTGTCGGTGGCGCGGGAACCCTCGGGCGGCGCCTGGCCGGGCTTGTACTTGCCGGTCAGCACGCCCTGCGCGATCGGGCTCCACACGATCTGGGAGACGCCGAGCTCGGCGGAGGTCGGCACGACCTCGTCCTCGATGACGCGCCAGAGCATGGAGTACTGGGGCTGGCTGGAGATCAGCTGGAAGCCGAGCTCCTTCGACATCGCGACGCCGGCGCGGATCTGGTCGGCGGTCCACTCGCTGACGCCGATGTAGAGCGCCTTGCCCTGGCGTACGACGTCGGCGAAGGCCTGCATCGTCTCCTCGAGCGGGGTCTCCACGTCGTAGCGGTGGGCCTGGTAGAGGTCGACGTAGTCGGTCTGCAGCCGCTCGAGCGAACCGTTGATCGACTCCATGATGTGCTTGCGCGAGAGACCGGTGTCGTTCTTGCCGCCGGGGCCGGTGGGCCAGTAGACCTTCGTGAAGACCTCCAGCGACTCGCGGCGCTCGCCCTTGAGCGCCTCGCCGAGCACGGTCTCCGCGGCGGTGTTGGCGTAGGCGTCGGCGGTGTCGAAGGTCGAGATGCCCTCGTCGAGGGCGGCCCGGACGCACTGCGTGGCGACCTCGTTCTCCACCTGCGACCCGTGCGTGAGCCAGTTGCCGTAGGTGATCTCAGAGATCTTGAGTCCGCTGTTGCCGAGGTATCGAAACTCCATGTCTCGACATTAGCGGGGGGCTGGGGAGAGCTTCCGGTCGAGCCAGCCGAGCCCGGCGAGGAGCACGACGAAGAGGACCGTGATCGCGACGCTCACGACCGCGACCGTGCCCCACCCCTCGGCGCCGGCGTCGAGGAACGGGTAGGGGACCCAGCCGTCGACCTGGCCCACCACGAGCGTCCAGGCCAGCCACACCAGCGGCCAGCACAGGGCGTACGCCGCTTCCCGCGCGACCACCCGAGGGCGAGGTCCGACCCAGGCCCAGGCCGCGACGGCGAGCACCGGGACGACCATGTGCAGCAGCTTGTCGGCGACCCAGTCGGCGCCGTCGAGGTCGAGCAGCGGACGCAGCAGGAAGAAGTGCACGAGCCCGGTGACGGTGATCCCGACCAGGGCCGCGATCCGCACCACCCGCCACGCATGCCGATCCAGGGCGGGCTCGCGCGCCAGCACCGTCGAGACGAGGGCGACGAGCAGGTTGCTCTGGATGGTGAAGTAGGCGAAGAAGCGGTAGACGCGGGCGACGAGGCCCGGCGGGTCGTCCTCGACGAGGACGGCGGATCCCGACAGCACCAGCACGAGCTGGAGCACCAGCGCGGCCCAGGCGACGACCGCCACGACGAGGTGCACCGTGCGGGCGCGGGCAGGAGTCATGGCAGGAGCGTAGGGCTCCGCGGGGACCGCGACGACGGCGTGGTCCGGCGATCAGACGAGGACGACGAGCACGTCGCCGTCCTGCACGACATCGCCAACGCTCACCTTGACCGCGGTGACCGTGCCCCCGCATTCGGCGAGCATCGGGATCTCCATCTTCATCGACTCCAGCAGCACGACGGTGTCTCCGGCCTCGACCCGGTCCCCCTCGGCGACCTCGATGGTCAGCACGTTGGCGACCAGCTCCGACACGATCTCGAGCGACGCGGGGTGGGCCATGCGCCCGACGCTAACGGTTACCCGACCGTAGCCGCCGCTCGGCTCCCGTCAGGTGTCACGAGCCCGGGCGTCTCAGAGCTCGGCGTCTCGGAGCTCGGCGTCTCAGAGCTCGGCGAAGCGGCTCGGCTCGGGCCGGTGCGGCCCGGCCTCCTCCGCGCGGCGCCCGCCGCGCCCCTTGGGGCCGGTGAGTGCCAGGTCGGCCCGGATCACGAGATAGCCGATCAGCAGGCCGAGGACGAACGAGTACGCCCCGCGCAGCGCGGCCTCGAGGTAGGAGCTGTCCGGCGCGACGAGGCCCGACGCCAGCGGCACGGTCGCGGCGACGCCGAAGGCGCACACCCACCATCCCTGGCGCCGACGGGCGCGGACGTGGGTGCCCCAGACGATGGCGGGGATGCCGAGCAGGACGACCAACGGCCGGGGGAACGCTCCGATCCGTGCCGAGGTCGCATCGGCGAAGTCGAAGATCGACGACACGAAGGACTGGGCACCGTAGCGGCGCAGCAGCTCGGCGTACGCCAAGGTCGCGACGAGCACGGCCAGACCGATCGCGACGATGATCAGCCCCCGTCGACCGAGACCGTGGAGGCCCGCGCCGAGCCGGTAGACGATCGTGAAGACGAGGCCCAACGCCAGCATCAGGGCCACGAAGTCGAAGCGCTCGGTGGCGACCGTCGGCTCGAAACCGACCGCTGCCACCGCGGTCACCGTGGCGACGAGGGTCGCGATGACCGCCTCGCGCACCGCCTTCCACCAGGTGATGGCCGGCACCGTCACCATGACGGCGTACACGCTGCCCACGACACACGTCATCACCGCGGCGCCGGTGGGCAGGATGCGACCGCCGACGAGCAGGCTGGCGACACCGAGGACGAGCGCCAGGCCGGCGGAGATCACCGCCCGGCCGGCCGTGCGGGTCGCGAGCAGCCATGACAGTGCCGTCACCACCGCCACCGCCCCGGCGCCGTCGAGCCATCCCGGCGCGGAGCCGAGGGGGCTCAGTGTCGAGCGGTCGCGGAAGGCGCCGTTGAGCGCCGACCAGCCCAGCGCCACGCAGCCGAGCAGGAGGACCGTGAAGCAGGCGATCAGCAGCGTGCGGCGCGGCCCCTCGGGCGGGAGCTCCAGACCCACGGAGTCCCCCACGGCCGGCGTCGGCGGGGACGGCGTGGGGGTGGGTGCCACCTTCGGCTTCCGACGCAGCCGCGACGGCGGCCGCTCGGCAGCCCGCTTGCCGCGGGACGACCCGCGGGGGCTGTCGGGGGTGGGGGACGACACGTCGGACGAGGCTACAGCCGGCGGTTGGCCAGGGACGGGTTGGTGCGACGCGCCGCCCGCAGGTCGTCGCGCACGAGGGTGACCTCGAGGCTCTCCTCCGCGCCCCCGGCTGCGGCCAGGGTCTCGCCGAGCGGCCCGAAGACCGCGGAGTGGCCGCTGTAGCGCGGCTCCGGCTGCCCGGCGCCGACCACGAAGCAGGTGTTCTCGATGGCACGCGCCGCGAGCAGCGTGCGCCAGTGCTCGACCTTGCGCTCCCCCGGCAGCCAGGCCGCCGGGACCACCAGGATCTCCGCGCCGAGATCGACCAGGCGCCGGGCCAGCTCGGGGAAGCGCAGGTCGTAGCAGGTCATCAGGCCGACCCGCCACCCCGCGACGTCGACGACGACCGGCTCGGTCGCCCCCCCGGTCAACCGGTCGGACTCGCGATGGCCGAAGGAGTCGTAGAGGTGAATCTTGCGATACGACGCGGGACCGGCGCCGCCGACGACGAGGGTGTTGTAGGGCCGCTGCGGGTCCTCGGCGACCTCGAACATCCCGGCCACCACGGCGCACGTGGCCGCGTCGGCAACGCGCCCGACCTCGCTCGCGAAGGGGCCGTCGAGGGCCTCGGCGTAGGCGCTCACGTCGGACCCTGGCTCACCGAAGTCGCGGGCGAAGGCCTCCGGCAGGACGACGAGGTCGGCGCCGGGCGCCACCCCCTCCGCGAGCCGGGCCCGGTTGGCTGCCGGGTCCAGGCCGCTCGCCCACTGGTGGACGCGCACCCGCAGCTCCTCGCTCATGCGGGCTCCCCGCGGCGCTGCTCGGGGGAGCACGGCTTAGGAGAGGAGCGTCGTGGGGTGCTCATGCCCTCCAGAGTAGGGCTGCGACGATGGCGGCATGGATGTCGACCTCGCCGCGAGCGGCTTCGCCGCTGTGGTCCTCGCCGGCGGCACGGCCGCCCGGATGGGCGGGATCGACAAGGCCGGCGTCGAGCTGCACGGGCGGACCCTCCTGGAGCTGGCCCTCGACGCCCTGGTCGACGCCGCCGAGGTCGTGGTGGTCGCACCCGACAGCGTGCCGACCAGTCGACCCGTCACGTTCGTGTGTGAGGACCCGCCGCGCGGGGGCCCCGTCGCCGGCCTGCTGACCGGGATCGACGCGTTGCTGCGCCGCCCCCGACTCATCGGCGTCCTGGCCGTGGACATGCCCCGCGTCACCCCGGCGACGATGCGCCGCCTGCGCGACGCGGCGCACGGGCACGACGGGGCCTTCCTCGTCGACGGAGCCGGCCGGCGGCAGCTCGCGGGTGTCCTCGACACGGCGGCGCTGGACGGCGTACGTCCCGGCCTGGAGCGGCAGCACGGCATGGCGCTGCACCGCCTGCTGTCCCCGCTGCACCTGGCGGAGGTCGCCTCCAGCGGCGTCGAGGCGGTCGACGTCGACTCGTGGGCGGACCTGCGCGACCTGGCGGACGACGGCGCCTGACACGCGGTGTCCCTTGCCGCCGCCGGGTCGGTTGCGAGACATTGGAACCGTGAATCTTCACGACTGGATCGATGAGCTCGCCGACGCGCTCGACGTCGAGACCGAGGTCGACGAGGGGCTGATTCTCGACCTCGCCCGCGTCGCGGCGCAGAACGTGCAGAAGACCGCCGCGCCGATCACGGCCTACCTCCTCGGCTTCGCCGCTGGCGCCGGCGACCTGGATCCCGAACAGGTCGAGCGGATGGCCGCCAAGGCGCAGGGGCTCGCCGAGAGCTGGGACCGGCCCGCCGACGCACCCGACCCCGACGACGTGGACGATGAGGTCCCCGACGACTCGTCGGTCGACCACTCCACCGATCTCTACGAGGACTGATTTCGTGCGCGCAGTCGTGACCACCGGCGACGGTGGACCTGAGGTGCTGTCCGTCGGCGAGGTCGCCGACCCTCACCCCCGGGCCGGCGAGGTGCTGATCGACGTGGTGGCGACCGCCGTCAACCGGGCCGACACCCTGCAGCGACAGGGGTTCTACCCGCCGCCGCCCGGCGCCTCCGAGGTCATCGGGCTCGAGTGCAGCGGCCGGATCTCCGGACTCGGCGAGGGCGTCGAGGGCTGGGCCGTCGGCGACGAGGTGTGCGCGTTGCTGGCCGGCGGCGGGTACGCCGCCCGCGTGGCGGTGCCGGTCGGGCAGGTCATGCCGGTCCCGAGCGGTGTCTCCCTGGTCGAGGCCGCCTGCCTTCCCGAGGTCGCCACGACCGTGTGGTCCAACGTCTTCATGACCGCCCACCTCCAGAAGGGCGAGCGCTTCCTCGTCCACGGCGGCGCCGGCGGCATCGGCACGATGGCGATCCAGCTCGCCACCGCCCGGGGAGCCGAGGTCTTCACCACCGCGGGCTCCCCGGACAAGCTCGAGCTGTGCCGTTCGCTCGGCGCGACCCGGGCCATCGACTACCGCGAGGAGGACTTCGTCGAGATCCTCACCGAGGCCGGCGGCGCCGACGTGATCCTCGACAACATGGGCGCGAAGTATCTCGGTCGCAACGTCACCGCGCTCGCCACCGGCGGTCGACTGGTGATCATCGGCATGCAGGGCGGCAGCAAGGGCGAGCTCGACATCAGCGCCCTCCTGCGCAAGCGCGCCTCCGTCACCGCCACCTCGCTCCGCGCGCGGCCCACCTCGGAGAAGGCTGCGATCTGCTGCGGGGTCGTCGAGAACGTCTGGCCGCTGGTCGCCGCCGGCCGGATCCGTCCCATCGTCGAGACCACCATGCCGCTCGAGGACGTCGCCCGGGCGCACCAGCTGATGGAGGACGGCAGCCACGCCGGGAAGATCGTGCTGACCCTCTGACCTCCCCCGGGCTCGTCGGGCGGTGCGTGAAGGGGGTTGTCGCCCCTCAGAACCCCCTTGACACACCGCCCCCGCGCGCGTCGACGTACGACCTCAGCGGGGCGGTGCGTGAGGGGGGTTCCCCTGCAGCAGAATCCTCCTCACGCACCGCTGGGGAGCGCGAAGGGGAAGGGAGCGGAGCGGTTCGGCGCGCCAACTAGGGTTGGCGCATGACCGACCAGCAGCAGCCCAGCCCGTCCGAGTCCGAGGACCAGGTGGTCGTGGTCGGCCCCGACGGCCAGCCGATCGGCACCATCCCGGCGAGCGCGCTCCCGGACCTGGCCCGGGCCGCCGGCGCGGACGGCGACGGCGACGGCGACGGCGAGCGCCACATCACCGAGCTGGTCGAGCAGCCGGCGAAGGTGATGCGCATCGGCAGCATGATCCGCCAGCTCCTGGAGGAGGTGAAGGCGGCACCGCTCGACGAGGCCAGCCGTCAGCGCCTCAAGGAGATCCACGCCGCCTCCATCAAGGAGCTCGAGTCGGGCCTCGCACCCGAGCTGGTCGAGGAGCTGGAACGCCTCTCGCTGCCCTTCACCGAGGAGGGCACCCCGTCCGACAGCGAGCTGCGGATCGCGCAGGCGCAGCTGGTCGGCTGGCTCGAGGGGCTCTTCCACGGCATCCAGACCGCGATCTACGCCCAGCAGATGGCCTCGCGCGCCCAGCTCGAGCAGATGCGCCGGGCCCTCCCGCCGGGCAGCGGTGGCCACGAGTCCCACCAGCCGATGGGGATGCCCAACATGCCCACCGACGACGCCGGCCACGAACCCGGCGGTCCGTCGAGCGGCATGTACCTCTGAGAGTCCTGCCTCGACCGGTCGGCGACCCCGGAGACCGGGGCGGCCAGCAGCGGCCCGGCCCTGACTCCGGGTCAGCGCCGCGCGAGGCGTCGTACGACGACCAGGCCGAGGAGGCCCAGGAGGACCGCAGCAGCGCCGGGGGCGGCGGCGCGCGCGAAGCGGGGCGGAGCGGAGTCCTCGACCTTGGTCAGCACCGCCGTCGGCGGCGGGGGCGGCTCGACCGAGGTGCCCTCACCGAGCAGCTTCTCGATCTTGTCCACCTTGGTCGGGTTGGCGAGGCTCGTGCCGCCGCAGGTGTCGGCGGCGTAGGGCGCCTCGGTGCCGGTGGCGAGGAAGACGTAGGTCGTGCCGACCCCGAGCTCGCCCAGGCCGCAGGCCTTGCGACCCCCCGGGGACTCGACCTGGGTCGAGCGCTCGGGGCTACCCTGGTAGGTGCGGGAGGCAGTGATGTCGTAGGTGTGGCCGTCGCCCTGGACCGTGACCTTGTCGATGGTCCCGATGAAGACCACGTCGGCCCGCTTGACCTGCTGGGAGAGCTCACCCTGCTTGCAGGTGCAGGCGGCGGAGGCGGGGACCGTGGCCGTGAGGACCAGGCCGAGGCACGCGAGCAACATCGCGGCGGCGAGGCGAACGGCACGGAACATGGCGCTGAGCCTAGCGAGAGAGCCCGAAGAGGTCGCTGAGCACCACGGCGACGCCGTCGTCGTCGTTGCTCGGCGCGAGGTGGTCGGCCACGTCCCGCACCGAGGGGTGGGCGTTGGTCATCGCGTAGGACGTGCCGGCCCACGCGAGCATCGCGAGGTCGTTGGGCATGTCGCCGAAGGCCAGCACCTCGGCCGCCTCGATGCCCATCTCTGCCGCGAGCGACGCCAGCCGGGTCGCCTTGGTGACGCCGCTCGCGCTGATCTCCACCAGCGCGGAGGAGGACGACCACGTGGTCACGACCTGATCACCGACCACCGTGTCGACCTGCCGCCAGAACTCCTCGGGATCGAGCTCGCGGTGGACGGCGAGGACCTTCACGACGTCGTCACGGAAGATGTCGCCGAGATCGCCGCTGACCCGCTCGGCCCGGTCGTCGGGGTGCCGGGGGAAGTCGACCTCGCTGGCCCACCCGGCGGTGTGCTCGATCGCGAACATCGTCCCCGGGACGGACTCGCGCAGCTGCCCGGCGATCGAGAGGGCCACCTCGCGCGGGACGGCGCGGAAGTCGCGGACCGCCCGGCGCGAGACGTCGTACACCAGCGCGCCGTTGCTGCAGATCGCCAGCCCGTGACCACCGACGTCCGCCCAGAGGTCCTCCATCCAGCGGATCGGGCGACCGGTGGTGAACACGACGGGGATGCCGCGGGCGTCGAGCTCGGCGAGCACGGCGCGGGTGCGAGGGGTGACGACGCCGTCGGAGTGGAGGAGGGTCCCGTCGAGGTCGGTCGCGACCAGGCGGGGGGTCAGAACCATCGCGACATCTCGACGGCCGCGCCGTCGTCGTGGACCGAGGCGGTCACGTCGTCGGCGGCCGCCTTCACCTCGTCGACGGCCTGGCCCATCGCGACTCCGCGACCGGCCCAGCGCAGCATCTCGATGTCGTTGCGTCCGTCACCGATCGCGAGCACGTCGTCGGCGCTGAGGCCGAGCCGGTCGCACACGTGCTCCAGGCCGGAGGCCTTCGAGACTCCGACGGGCGACAGGTCCATCCACGCCGTCCAGCCGACGACGTAGTCGGTGCCGTGCAGGCCCAGCCTGGCGGCGAGCTCGATGAAGTCGTCGGCGGTGGCCGAGGGGTCGCGGATGATCACCCGGCTCACCGGCTCACCGACGATGTCGTGGACGTCGGTGATGATCTGCTCACCGGAGATCTCGCCCTCGGGGAAGACCCGGTTGACGCGGTAGCCGCCGACCCCGCGCTCCTCGACGGCGACCAGCGCGTGGGGATGGTGCGCCAGGACCGCGGCGACGGCCGGAGCGGCGTCGAAGGTCTCCTCGCGCACGACGTCCATCGGCGGGTAGCGGAAGACCACCGCGCCGTTGGACGCGACGACCCACAGGCGGTCGGCCTCCTCGCGCGGGATCTGCAGCAGGTCCGCGATCCCGGTCATGCCGTGGGGGGACCGGCCACTGGAGAGCACGATGTGCGCCCCCGCGTCGAGCGCGCGGTGGACCGCGCCGAGGACCGGGTCGGTGATCGTCTCGTAGTCCTCGGCCTGCCCGTCGACCCACTTGAGCAGCGTGCCGTCGATGTCGAGGGCGACGAGCCTGGGGGTCCAGTCCGACGCTTCGCCGGGGTGCGAGCGGTCCCCAGGAGCCTGAGCGGCTCGCTGCGCTCGCGGCTCAGCCTTCAAGGGGCTTCAGCACTTCCAGGCCGCCGAGGTAGGGCCGCAGCGCCTGCGGCACGGTGACCGAGCCGTCCTCGTTCTGGTGGGTCTCCAGGATCGCGACGATCGTGCGCGTGATCGCGGTGAGGGTGCCGTTGAGCGTGGCGACCGGGACGGTCTGGCCGTCCTCGCGGGTGCGGATGTCGAGGCGGCGCGCCTGGAAGTCGGTGCAGTTGGACGTCGAGGTCAGCTCGCGGAACTTGCCCTGCGTCGGGATCCACACCTCGCAGTCGAACTTGCGCTGCGCGCTCAGGCCGAGATCGCCGGCCGCCACGTCGATGACGCGGTAGGCGACCTCCAGCTTGTCGAGGAACTCCTTCTCCCACTCCAGCAGCCGCTGGTGCTCGGCGTAGGACTCCTCGACGGTCGTGTAGACGAACATCTCGACCTTGTCGAACCAGTGCACCCGGATGATGCCCTTGGTGTCCTTGCCGTGCGAGCCGGCCTCCTTGCGGAAGCACGGGCTGAAGGCGGCGTAGCGCAGCGGCAGTGCACCGCCGTCGAGGATCTCGTCGCTGTGGAAGGCCGCCATGGCGACCTCGCTGGTGCCGACGAGATAGAGGTCCTCGCCCTCGATGCGGTAGACGTCGTCGGCGGCCTGGCCGAGGAAGCCGGTGCCCTCCATCGCGCGCGGCTTGACCAGCGACGGCGCGATCACCTCGGTGAACCCGGCCTCGCGGGCCTGGTCCATCGCCATGGTCACCAGAGCGAGCTCGAGGCGCGCGCCGATGCCGGTGAGGAAGTAGAAGCGGGAGCCGCTCACCTTGGCGCCACGCTCGAGATCGATCGCGCCGAGCATCCTGCCGAGCTCGATGTGGTCGCGCGGCTCGAAGTCGAAGTCGCGGGGAGTGCCGACGTGCTCGAGCACGACGAAGTCGTCCTCACCACCGGCCGGCGCCTCGTCGGCGGCAGGGTTGGGGATCGCCTTGATGGCCTCGTCCCACGTCGCCTCGGCCGCGTTGCGGGCGGCCTCGGCGGCCTTCACGCCCGCAGCCAGCTCCTTGACCTGGGCGAGCAGGGTCTGCTTCTCGGCACCGTGCGCCCGCGCGACGAGGGCTCCGCTGGCCTTCTGCTCGGCCCGCCTGGTCTCGAAGTCGGCGATGGCCCGGCGGCGCGCGGAGTCGGCCGCCAGCGCCCGGTCCACGACGTCGACGGACAGGCCGCGCTTGGCCTGGGCGGCGCGCACACGGTCGGGGTCGTCACGGAGGAGGCGGGGATCGATCACACGCAGAGGCTATCCGTCGGGGGGAGGGGGATACGACCGGGCTTGGGCATACTTCGCAGGTGACTCCCGCCTCCCGCAACCGCAGCCTGCTGCCGGCGCTCCTCAGCGGAGCGCTCTTCACGCTTCTCGCCTTCCTCGTCACCCGGGACCGGTCGCCGCTCGACAGCTTCGACACCGAGGGCCAGCAGCTCGAGGGCTGGGCCGCCGGCTCCGCGTGGGCCATGGACGCGCTGCGGCTGATCGAGGTGGCCTTCGGCACGATCGGGATGACCATCCTGACCGTCGTGCTCGTCGTCGTGCTCGTCGTACGACGTCAGCGCTGGGCCGCGCTGCTGGCAGCGGTCGTGATGATCGTGACGTCCCTGGCGACGTCCGGGCTCAAGGTCTGGCTCGGACGCGACCGCCCCGACTGGCAGGACGACCTCGGCCTGCTCAGCTCGTTCAGCTTCCCGTCCGGCCACGCCTCGTCGTCGGCCGCCTTCGCGGCGATCCTGGTGCTGCTGCTGGTGCTCTTCGTGCGCCGCACGAGCCTGCGCCGCCTCGGCATCACCCTCGCCGTCGGCTGGTGGCTGCTGGTGTGCCTGGACCGCGTGCTGCTCGGGCGCCACTACCCCACCGACGTGATCGCCGGGTCGCTCCTCGCCCTCGCCGTGTTCTTCGTCGCGCTCGCGTTCATCGACCCGCTCCCCCGCTCCACCGCGGCCAGGTCCGAGCCGCTGCCCGAGGTCTACGCCTCCGAGCGCCGCCTCGCGGTGATCCTCAACCCGATCAAGGTCGAGGACGTCGGCGCGTTCCGCGCGACGGTGGCCGAGATGGCGCAGGAGTCCGGCTGGTCGGAGCCGACCTGGCAGTACACGACCATCGAGGACCCCGGCACCGGCATGGCCGAGCAGGCCGCCGTCTCGGGCGCGGACCTGGTGATGGTCTGCGGCGGCGACGGCACCGTGCGCGAGGTCTGCGCCGAGCTCGCCGGCACCGGCATCCCGGTCGGGATCATCCCGGCCGGCACCGGCAACCTGCTGGCCCGCAACCTCGACATCCCGCTCTACCTCCGCTCGGCGATCGACGTGGCACTCAACGGCCAGGACCGGGCGATCGACCTCGTCGACGTCGGTGGCGACGGCGTCGAGGACACCCACTTCATGGTGATGGCCGGCATGGGCTTCGACGCAGCGATCATGGAGGGCGTCAACGAGGACATCAAGAAGAAGATCGGCTGGGTCGCCTACGTCATCTCGGGCCTGAAGTCACTGATGTTCCCCGCGATCAGGGTCGAGATCCAGATCGACGACGACGAGCCGACCGTCCACCGGGCCCGCACGGTCCTGGTCGGCAACGTCGGCTTCCTGCAGGCCGGCATGCCGTTGCTGCCCGACGCGGCGATCGACGACGGCGTGCTCGACGTGGTGATCCTGCACCCCAAGAAGTTCCTCTCGTGGATCCCGCTGGCGGTGCGGGTGCTGGCCAAGAGTGCGACGGTCGACGAGCTGATCGACCGGCGCACGGGCGTGCGCGTCCGGATCAAGTCGTCAGCACCCGCCCCGCGCCAGCTCGACGGCGACTCGATCGGCGAGGGCCGTGAGCTGTGGATGGAGTGCGTGCACGGGCGGTTGCTGGTGCGCGTCCCGCGCTGACCTGCGAGGGGTGAGGGCGATCGGCGATCAGGCGCGGGCGTGCTCGATCGCCTCGAGCTCCTCGGGCGAGAGCTGCTGCTCGCACGACCAGCCGGCGATCGACTTGGCATAGGTGCGGGCCTCGCTGCGCCCGTGGATCGAGGTGAGGACCGTGCCGTGGCCGGCGTCGTCGAGCAGGGCCAGGCTCCAGCTCAGGTGCCCCCCGACGTCACCGAAGGCGTCGTAGCGCACGACCGACAGGTGGCGCAGCGCGTCGGCGTTCTCCGCCTTGAGGGCCGCGACCTCCTGCCGCAGCCAGTGCACGTCCTCGGGGAGGGCGTCGACGCCGTCGCCGCCGGTGCGTGGCGACGTACGGCGCAGCGCGAGCGACGCCATCACGCAGGCCAGGGCGGCGAGGACGACGGCGGCGACGGAGATCAACAGCACGCCCCGACCCTATGTTCGCGGGGCGGTCAGGGCCGGTCGGACACGGCCGGTCGTGCCAGACTCGCCGACGTGACGCAGTCTGACGGGCCGGTCCCGACCCGCCGCATCGCCTACCAGGGCGAGCCGGGGGCCAACTCCCACCTGGTGTGCCAGCAGGCCTACCCCGACTGGGAGCCGGTGCCGTGCGCGTCGTTCGAGGACGCCTTCGCGGCCGTGGAGAGCGGCGACGCCGACCTCGCGATGATCCCGATCGACAACTCGATCGCCGGCCGCGTGGCCGACATCCACCACTTCCTGCCGACCTCCGAGCTGCACATCGTCGGCGAGCGGTTCCTGCGCATCCAGTTCTCACTGATGGCGCTGCCGGAGGCGAGCATCGCGTCGCTGCGCACCGTGCACAGCCACGTGCACGCCCTCGGCCAGTGCCGCGGCGTGATCCGCGAGCTCGGACTCGCGCCGGTCGTCGCCGGCGACACCGCCGGCGCGGCCCGCGAGGTCTCCGAAGCCGGCGACCCGACACAGGCCGCGATCGCGCCGCCGCTGGCCGCGGAGATCTACGGCCTGCAGGTGCTGCGCGAGGAGATCGAGGACGAGGACCACAACACCACCCGATTCGTGGTGCTCTCACGCGACTTCGAGCGGGCCGCTGCGGGCGAGGGTCCGGTCGTGACCACGTTCATCTTCAACGTCCGCAACCTCCCCGCGGCGCTCTACAAGGCGCTCGGCGGCTTCGCGACCAACGGCGTCAACATGACCAAGCTGGAGAGCTACATGGTCGGCGGGCACTTCACCGCGACCCAGTTCCTCGCCGAGGTTGACGGCCACCCCGACGACCCGGGCGTGCGCAACGCGCTGGAGGAGCTGGCGTTCTTCACCACCGAGGTCAAGGTCCTCGGGGTCTACGCGGCGGACGCGTTCCGGGGCGCGTAGTCCGGCCCGGCACCGCCTGAGAGACTCCCACGGTGATCGATCCTCTCGTGGTGGCCCTCGCCTTCGGTGCCATCTTCGTCGTCGAGCTCCCCGACAAGACGTTCATCGCGACGCTCGTGATGTCGACGAAGATGCGCCCACTCTTCGTCTGGATCGGCGTCGCCCTCGCGTTCCTCGTGCAGACCGGCGTCGCGGTCGGGCTCGGCAAGGCCGCCTCGTTCCTGCCCGGGCAGCTGGTCCACGCCGTCGCCGCGCTGATGTTCGTGATCGGCGCGATCATCCTGTTCCGTGAGGCGCGCTCCGCCGACGCCGACGAGCCCGGGCAGGAGGACGAGTACGCCGCGCGGTCCGACTCGTCCGCCCACGGTCTCCGCGTCGTGGTGACGTCGTTCGTGGTGCTCTTCGCTGCCGAGTGGGGCGACCTGTCGCAGCTGCTGACGATCTCCCTCGTCGCGAAGTACGACGACCCGGTCTCGGTCTTCGTCGGCGCCTGGGGCGCGCTCCTCACGGTCTCCGGCCTCGCCGTCCTCGTCGGTCGCCTCCTGCTGCAGCGCGTCAGGCTCGCGGCGCTGCACTATGTGGGTGCGACGGTCTGCGTGTTGATGGCACTGTTGACCGTGTGGGAGATGACGCGCTGACCGACCGGCTGACACGGGCGGTCCGCGACCGCTTCGTCGCCGTCAACGGCGACCACCCGATGACCGCCGAGGACGACGCCTACGTCCGCGAGCACTTCGTCACCGCCACGCCGGAGTCGATGTCGCAGATGCTCGCCGGCGTCGTGCCGCTGCCGTCCTACGTCCTGAGCGACGGCACGCCGATGGTGCCCGCGGACCACGGGAGGCCGGCCGAGATCGCCGGCGGGGTGGACCGGGTGCACGACTGGTTCGTCGCCTTCTGGGGTGACGACCGCTCGATGGGTGAGCCGGAGTGGGCGCGCTACCTGTCGGGGCAGCACGTCTTCCTGCGCGAGGTGTCGCCGGTGCGGATCAGGCAGGTCGCCGAGCGCGTGGCCGAGGCGTCGGCGGCGGTCGAGCTGCTGCGCCGCGACCGGCACGACCCGATCGCCCGCGGGATGCTGGGCGAGGCGGTCGACGGTGTGATCGCCGTGCCCGGGCTCGACGCGCTGCTGCTGCCGATGACGGCGTACGACCGCCTGCGCTTCGCCGGACCCACCCTCCGCGAGACCTGGGTCGACGGCCCGCGCGAGGAGTTCCTCAGTCCCGCCCCACCGCCCTGGCCGCTGCGCACCGAGCGCCTGGTGCTGCGTCCCTTCGAGCCCAGCGACGCCGACGCCTTCGTGGACGCCTGGACCTCGGAGGAGTGGACCGGCCTGCTGCTCAGCCGCCCGATGAACCGGGCCGAGGTCACCGAGATGGTGCGCCGGCGCACCGAGCCCGGCAACGGACTGGTCATCGGCCTGGCCGTCGTGCACGACGGCGAGGTCATCGGCGACTCGATGCTCGACCTCCAGGGCACCGGCCTCAGCGAGGGCGAGATCGGCTGGACGATCCTGCCCGAGCACGCGGGCCGCGGCCTTGCCACCGAGGCGGCCCACGCCGTGCTCCGGTTGGGCTTCGAGCACTACGGCCTGCGGCGCATCGTGGCCAACCTCGACGCCCGCAACGATCGCTCCGCCGCCCTGTGCGAGCGCCTCGGGATGCGGCGGGAGAGCCACAAGCGCGGGGACTTCTGGTCGAAGGGGACCTGGACCGACTCCTACGAGTACGCCCTGCTCGCCGAGGAGTGGCGCACCGCGCGTGGTTGAGCGACCCCGATCGGCACTAGAGTCCCGGGCATGGTCTCCACCCCCTCCGCCCCCCACGGTGCTGACAGCGAGGTCGGCCGGCTGGCCACCGTGATGCTGCACCGCCCGGGCAACGAGCTCAAGCGCCTGACGCCCCGCAACAACGACCGCCTCCTCTTCGACGGCATCCCGTGGGTCAGTCGGGCCCAGGACGAGCACGACGCGTTCGCCGACACCCTGCGTCAGCGCGGCGTCGAGGTGCTCTACCTCACCGCGCTCCTCACCGAGACGCTCGAGACGGAGCTGGCTCGCAACCACGCGATCACGAGCGCGCTGTCGGGGCTGCACCTCGGCGACACCATGCGCCGCTACCTCGCGCAGGCGCTGCGTGAGCTCGCTCCGGCCGAGCTCACCGACGTGCTGACCGCCGGCATCCGCAACGACGA
>JBBSOR010000030.1:0-35069 GCA_038259535.1 Propionibacteriales bacterium
CGGTGCGGGGTCAGCTCACCGGTCGAGCCGGCCAGCCGGCGGCGTACGTCGTCGAGGACCGCCGCCGGGACCGGTGTGCTCATGCCGCCTCCGCCAGCAGGTCGCGGGCGGCGCGTGCCAGCGGGCCGCGACCCGTCAACGGGCCGAACCCGCGGTCGACCGAGGCGGCGAGCCCCCGCTGGTGGCCGATCGCGGCGACGACCGGAAGCCCGGTGACCTGCTGGGCGTCGGCGTCGCTCAGCCCGCCGGGGCGCACCACCAGTCCCGTGCGCCCGTCGCGACCGAGATCCGCGACCAGACGCGCGGTCGCGGCGAGCCCGGGCACCGTGGCGGGGGTGACGACGAGCAGGTCGTCGCACCGGTCGACCAGCTCGGCCAACGCCGCGCCGGCCTGCCGGGCGAGGTCGAGCACCACGAGGTCGTGGCCGCGCACGGCAGAGGGCAGGATCCGACGCACGGTCGGCACGTCGAGCCGTCGTCGCAGCGCGGACCAGGTGAGGACCCCGAGGTGGTCGCGGCGCGGCACGCTCTCGCGCAGCGCGCGGGCCCCGAGCCGTCCGGCGGTGTCCACCAGCCCCTCCCACCGGACACCGGCCAGGTCCTCCATCCCCAGCAGCCGGTCGACCCCCGGGCCCAGCGGGTCGGCATCGACCAGGAGCGTGGGCGCGCGGGCCGCGTGCCACTGGGCGAGCGCGCAGGCCAGGGTCGTGGCCCCCGCCCCACCGGAGCCGCCCACCACCCCCACCGTCCGCCCGGGCGAGGCCCGCTCCCCCACGTCGGCGAGCACCTCGACCAGCGCCTCGGCGGCCCCGGGGACGTCGATCACCGACACCGCGCCCAGGTCCACGGCGTGCCGGAACACCGCGTCCGCGGGCGCGGCCCCGACCAGGTGGACCCCCGGGCGCCGGGCCGGCGCCATGGCCGCGACGGCAGCGGCGGCGTCCGCGCCCACGAGCACGAGGTCGGCCTCGTGCCAGGAGGCCAGGCAGAGCACGGGATCGGTGCACACCCGCGCCTCGACGCCCGCCGCCGCGCACAGCGAGACGACGGCGTCGTGGAGGGAGGTGGAGCCAGTGACGAGGAGGACGGGCATGTCGACCAGCGTCGGCGTCCGCACCGACGATCGGCTCGACACGGGCGGGCAGGGTGTGGACAACCGACGGCACGGCGCACCTGTGGACACCTGTTGGGCCGCGACCGCGGACGGGAGGCCCCTACGATGACGGCATGACCCGCCCCACCGCGGCCTTCTTCGACCTCGACAAGACGATCATCGCCAAGTCGAGCACGTTGGCCTTCAGCCGCGAGTTCCAGGCGGGCGGACTCATCTCGAGGCGCGCGATGCTGCGCTCGGCGTACGCCCAGTTCGTCTTCTTCACCGGCGGCGCCGACCACGACCAGATGGACAAGATGCGCGAGTTCATGTCGCAGCTCTGCGCCGGCTGGGACGTCGCGACGGTGCGCGAGATCGTCCACGACACCCTCAACAACATCGTCGAGCCGCTCGTCTACGACGAGGCCGTCACCCTCATCGAGGAGCACCGCGCCGCCGGGCGTGACATCGTCATCGTCTCGGCCTCGGGGGCCGAGGTCGTCGAGCCGATCGGCCAGCTGCTCGGCGCTGACCGCGTGATCGCCACGCGGATGGAGATCGAGGACGGCAAGTACACCGGGAAGATCGACTACTACGCCTACGCCGAGGAGAAGGCCCGCGCGATCGAGCACCTCTCCGCCACCGTCGGCTACGACCTCGCCGAGTGCTACGCCTACAGCGACTCCGTCACCGACGTGCACATGCTGAAGGTGGTCGGCCACCCCTTCGCGGTCAACCCCGACAAGGAGCTGCGCCGCATCGCGACCACCGAGAAGTGGCCGGTCCTGGCCTTCGTCCGACCGGTCGCCCTGCGCCCGCGGTTCCCCGTCCCGCCGGCCAAGCCCACCCTCGCGGCGCTCGCCGTCGGTGGCGCCATGGCCGCCGGTGGGGTCATCTGGGCCAATCGTCGCAAGCGGGACCTCGGCGCCTGAGGCACCCCGGTCCTGCCGCCGCGCGGCGACAGAACCGGTGCTGTGACCATTGACACTCCGGACCTAAACCGGTTTAGTGCGGTGAGTGAGCCGCCCCAGCATCAACGACGTCGCCCGGGAAGCGGGCGTGTCGAAGAGCGCCGTCTCGTTCGCTCTCAACGACCGTCCCGGGGTGGCGCCGGAGACGCGCCGGCGGATCCTGGAGGTCGCCGACAGGCTCGGCTGGACCCCGAGCCCGCGTGCACGTGCGCTGGCCGTGAGTCGGGCGCTGGCCGTCGGGCTCGTGGTCGCCCGGCCGCCCGAGATCTTCCGCGCGGACGCCTTCTTTCCCGCCTTCATCTCCGGCCTCGAGACCGTGCTGTCCGAGCACGGTCACGCGCTGCTGCTGATGGTCGCCGAGCACGACGACGACCAGACCTACCGCACCCTCGCTCGCGAGGGTCGGGTGGACGGCGTCCTGGTGACCGACCTCCGTGTCAACGACCCGCGACCGGCCCTGCTGGCCGAGCTGGGACTGCCCAGCGTCGTGGTCGCACCGCCGCAGCCGGACGGGTCGGTGGACACCATCGGCGTGGACGACGCACCCGGCATCCGTGCTGTCGTCGAACACCTGCTGGGCTTGGGCCACACCCGCATCGCCCATGTGAGCGGCCCGGGCACGATGGTGCACGGTCGCTCCCGTCGCGCCGCCTGGGCCGACGCCCTCGCCGCGGCCGGGCTGCCCGCGGGAGACAGCGTCGAGGCCGACTTCTCCGCCCGCTCCGGCAGTGAGGCCACCCACGCACTCCTCGACCTCCCGGTGCCGCCGACAGCAATCGTGTATGCCAACGACCTGATGGCCACGGCCGGGTTGTCCGTCGCGGGGGGCCGCGGGCTCTCGGTGCCGGGCGACCTCTCCGTCACCGGCTTTGACGACATCGAAATGTCCGCACACCTCCGACCGCCCCTGACATCAGTCGCCACCGACGTCGTGGCCTGGGGTCGTGCCGCCGCCACCCGGCTGCTCGCCCTCATCCACGGCACCGAGCCGCCCGCCGTGGAGCTGCCGCCCGCCCGTCTGGTCCTTCGCGATTCCACCGCACCCCCACCCGTCTCCTGACCCCACCCGTGACGCGACACCGCACCCCGAATGGAGCACCCATGAGATCGAAGATCCTCGCCGCATCCCTCACCACGCTGGCCCTGGGCCTGACCGCCGCCTGTGGCGGCGGAGGAGGGTCCAGCGACGCCGAGTCCGCCACCGGCCCGATCAAGGTCTGGCTGTCCAACAACCCCGAGGAAATAGCTTGGGGCAAGGCGATGGTCGCCGACTGGAACAAGGCCAACCCGGACCAGGAGGTCACCGCCCAGGAGATCCCGGCAGGCAAGACCTCCGAGGAGGTCATCGGCGCCGCGATCACCGCCGGCAACGCCCCGTGCCTGGTCTTCAACACCAGCCCCGCGGCAGTGCCGCAGTTCGAGAAGCAGGGGGGCTTGGTGGCCCTCGACGACTTCTCCGACGGCACGGACTACGTCCGTGAGCGCTCGGGCGATGCGGCCGACCAGTACACCTCGCCGGACGGGAAGTTCTACCAGATCCCGTGGAAACAGAACCCGGTGATGATCTTCTACAACAAGGACCTGTTGGAGAAGGCCGGCGTCGACGCCACCGAGCCGCCGCTCGGCACCTACGACGAGTTTCTGGCCACCAGCGACGCGATCGTGGACAGCGGCGCGGCCGACTATGCGATCGCCCCCGCGCCGACCAGCGAGTTCTTCCAGTCCTGGTTCGACTTCTACCCGCTCTACGCCGCGGAGTCGGGCGGTCGGCAGACCGTCGAGGACGGCAAGGCGACCTTCGACGACACTGCCGGGAAGGACGTCTGGGACTTCTGGTCGCAGATGTACGCCAACGGCTACTCACCCAAGGAGGCCTACAACGGCGACTCCTTCGCCGACGGGAAGTCGGCCATGGCCGTGGTCGGTCCCTGGGCCGTCGCGGTCTACGGCGACAAGGTCAACTGGGGCGTCGCGCCGGTGCCCACCAAGGAGGGCATGGACCCGAGCGAGGTCTACACCTTCAGCGACGCCAAGAACATCGCGCTCTACTCGGCCTGCGAGAGTCAGCGGACCGCGTGGGACGTGCTGAAGTTCGCCACCAGCGAGGAGCAGGACGGCCAACTGCTGGAGATGACCGGGCAGATGCCGATCCGTGCCGATCTGGCGGCGACCTACCCCGACTACTTCGACTCGCACCCCGACTACACGACCTTCGCCGACCAGGCCGCCCGCACCGTCGAGGTGCCCAACGTGCCCAACTCGGTGGAGATCTGGCAGGAGATCCGCGACGCGTACTCGTCTGCGGTGATCTTCGACAAGACCAGCCTCGACGACGGGCTCTCGCAGGCTGCGGACCAGGCCAGCGAGCTCGCCGGCACGTCATGACCGGGCCGTCCGGGCGAGCAGGCGACGGGCAGTGAGCGCCGTGCGGGAGCGGGTGCTCGGCAAGCAGCCGCTGGGGGTGCTCTTCGCCGCCCCCTACGCGATCTTCCTGGCCGCGATCTTCGCCTACCCGCTCGGGCTGGCGGTGTGGATCAGCTTCCACGACTACTTCTTCGCGGCGCCGGGCGCGCAGGTGGACCGGCCGTTCGTCGGCTTCGACAACTACGCCGAGGTGCTGGGCGACCCGGCCGTGCGGCAGTCGTTCGTGCACGTCGGCGAGTTCTTGGTCATCAACGTGCCACTGACCGTGGCGTTGTCGCTGGTGCTGGCCGCCGCTCTCAACTCGGTAGCCCGGCTGCGCACGTTCCTGCGGGTCTCCTACTACGTGCCCTACGTGACCGCGAGCGTCGCGCTGGTGGGGGTGTGGCTGTTCCTGTTCGGCCGCACGGGGTTGGTCAACCAGGTACTCGGGCCGCTGGCTCCCGATCCGTCCTGGCTGGTCAACAGCACCCTCGCGATGCCGGTCATCGCGCTGTTCGTGACGTGGAAGCAGCTCGGGTTCTTCATCCTGCTCTACCTCGCGGCGCTGCAGGGCGTCTCCAAGGACCTCTACGAGGCGGCGGCGATCGACGGCGCGGGCAAGGTCACGTCGTTCTGGAACGTCACGGTGCCGGGCGTCCGCCCGGCCACCACCCTGGTCGTCATCCTGGCCACCATCACGGGGGCCAACCTGTTCACCGAGCCCTACCTGCTCACCAACGGCGGCGGCCCCGACGGGGCGTCCACCTCGCCGGTGTTCGTGATGTACCAGAAGGGCATCGAGCAGGGCAGCCCCGACACCGCGTCGGCCATCGGCGTGATCCTGGTGATCTGCGTGCTGGTCATCTCGCTGGTCAACCGCAAGATCCTGGAGCGTGACTGACATGTCCGGACGCAGAACGTGGAGCACCGTGGCGCTGCTCGTGGGCGCGTTGGTGTTCCTGTTTCCCTTCTACTACATGGTGATCGGCTCGCTCCAGAAGGAGCCCGACACCTCGCTCAAGGGTGCCTTCCCGACCGGTGGCCTGACCCTGGACAACTACTCCGACATCAACAGCCGGGTCGACCTGGTCCGCTCGCTGCTCAACTCCGGCATCTTCACCGGCGGCGTGCTGCTGGGCACCGTGGTGTTCGGGATGCTCGCGGGCTACGCCCTGGCCCGTCTGCACTTCCGCGGCCGCGGCAGCCTCTTCGCGGTGATGTTGCTGGTGCAGATCGTGCCCTTCCAGCTGCTGATCATCCCGATCTACGTGATGATCGTGCGCACCTACGGGCTGGCCGACAGCTACATGGGGATGATCGTGCCGTTCCTGATCAATTCCACGGCCGTCTTCATCTTCCGCCAGTTCTTCCTCGCGCTCCCCGACGACCTGTTCGCGGCCGCCATGCTCGACGGCGCCGGCGAGCTGCGCATCCTGTGGTCGGTGGCCCTGCCCCTGGTGCGCCCCGCCCTGCTCACCGTCGTGCTGGTCACCTTCATCGGGCCGTGGAACGAGTTCCTCTGGCCGTTCCTGGTCACCAAGGACCAGAGCCTGCAACCGCTCGCGGTGACCCTGGCCAACTACATCAGCAACATCGCGGGCCGCTCGGCCAATCCGTTCGGTTCCATCCTGGCGGGCGCCGTCGTGCTGGCTGCCCCCGCGGTCGTGCTGTTCGTCGCCTTCCAGAGGCACTTCACGGCCTCGGAGATCAGCAGCGGCGTCAAGGGATGACGCCGGGCCCGCACCATCCGCGCACCACCCACTCCACCCTTGGGAGAAGACCATGAGACGCCTCCACCTCGCGATCGTCGCCACCGTGACGGCGACCACCGCCCTCGTCGCCACGCCGCAGGCCACCCAGGCCACCCGGGCCGACCGGGCCGACCGGGCCGACCAGCCCGCCGCCCGTGACGACGGCCGCCTGACCAACCTCGCCCACCTCGACTTCCTCGGCGACTCCGTCACGCCGCCGCAGCAGGCGGGCCACACGACCTACCGGATCGAGGAGAGTCCTGCGCTCGGCACGCTGTGGACCTACGCCGACCGCAACGACGACGGCACGTTCCGGCGCGTCGGGGGCGGGGCCTACGACGCGACCACCGACACCTGGGGCCAGGGGGCGTACAACGCCGACGACGTAGCCCGAGCCGCGGTCGTCTACGTCCGCGACTGGCGACAGACGGGGTCGTCGCACAGCCGCGACGCGGCCTACCAGATGCTGCGTGGCCTGACCTACCTGCAGACGGCGTCCGGATCCGACGCCGGCAACGTCGTGCTGTGGATGCAGCCCGACGGCACCCTCAACCCGAGCGCTGACCCGGTGGAGCTGCCCGACCCGAGCGACAGCGACGCGTCCTACTGGCTGGCGCGCACGATGTGGGCCCTCGGCGAGGGCTACGCCGCGTTCCGGGCCGACGACCCCGACTTCGCCGACTTCCTCGCCGATCGGATGGACCTCGCCGTCGACGCGATCGACCGACAGGTGCTCACCCACGACGGCGAGTACCTCCAGGTCGACGGTCGACGGACGCCCGCCTGGCTGATCGCCCAGGGCGCCGACGCATCGGCCGAGGCCGTGCTCGGCCTGACCGCCTACGTGCGCGCGGGTGGCGGCGACACCGCCGGCGCCCGCCACGCCCTGGCCCGCCTGTCCGACGGCATCGCCCGACTCTCCGGCGGCGATGCCCGCGCCTGGCCCTTCGGCGGAGTGTTGCCCTGGGCGCTGTCCCGCTCGGACTGGCACGCCTGGTCCTCGCAGATGCCGGCCGCACTGGCAGAGGCCGCCGATGCGCTCGGCGACCGCTCACTGGCGCGGGTCGCGGCCCTCGACTCGTTCACCTTCGACCCGTGGATGATGACCTCCGGCGGACCGGACAACGGCCGGCTGCCCACCCGCACCGACACCACCCAGATCGCCTACGGCGCCGACTCGCGCGTGCAGTCACTGATCGCGACCCGCGGCCCCACCAGCGACGTGGCCGACGACCTCGCCGGAGTGGTGGCAGCCTGGTTCTTCGGCGCCAACGCGGCCGGCACCCCGACGTACGACCCGAGCACGGGTGTCACCGTCGACGGCGTCTCGGGCGACGGGGTCCTCAACCGCAACTCGGGCGCCGAGTCGACGATCCACGGCCTGCTCACCATGCTGGTCCTCGACGCGCACCCCGACGTGCGCGAGGTCGCGATGACGTCCTCGGTTCGTGCCCGCGTCTCGCCCTACCTCGTCGAGGGCGAGTCGGGCTCCTTCATCGGCCCCGCGAGCGCTGTCGCGCCCGACTCGCTGTGGAGCGGCGAATCGCTGCTGAGCGGCACCGGCTACGCCTCGCTGCGCGGCGGGAGCACCGCGACCTACGCCCTCGGCGAGCACCGAGACGCACTGCTCCTGCCGGTCGTCGACCTGCAGAGCGGGAGCGCGGGCGTCACCACGTTCACCGGCCGACGCGGGCGCCGGATCGGCGTCGTACGCGCTGGTGCCATCGCCGCCTCGGACGACTCGGCCGGTCCCGGCGCGCTGCTGCCGCTCACGCTGCCGACCACGGTCGACGGGTCGACCCGGACGGTCACCGCGACCACCACCGGCGACGAGACCCGGCTGGACAGCCTGATCGTGCAGCCGCTGGTCACCAGCCTGGTGCTCGGTGGCGACGGACACGGCACCGCCCTGCTGCGGTCGGCCGACACCCGCACCCAGAACGTACGCGTGTCGGTGCCCGGTCGCGGCCGCGCCGTGGTGCGCAGCTATGACGGCTACGGCCGTCTGCTGATGATCCGCCAGGTGGCGGCCTCCACTGTTCCGGTGTCCATCGCCCCCGGCGGCTTCACCCTGGTCCGGCGATGACCCGGACCACCACCACACCCACAGAGAGCGAGACCATGAGCCAGCGCCCGCACGCCGAATTCCCCCTGGGGCCCTTCGTCCCACATGAGGGCAACCCCATCCTCCGACCGCAGGGTGAGGGCTGGGAGTCCTCGAGCGTCTACAACCCCGCCGCGGTGGTCAAGGACGACCAGGTGGTGCTGCTCTACCGCGCCCACGCAGACGACATCGTCAGTCACGTGGGCCTGGCAACCAGCGACGACGGGCTGCATTTCGAGCGCCACCCGGAGCCGGTGCTGTCGCCGAGCGAACCCTATGAGGAGTTCGGCTGCGAGGACCCGCGGGTCACCGAGGTCGACGGCACCTACTACCTCACCTATTCCGCGTGGGACCGCACGCACGCCCAGCTGTGCCTGGCGACGTCGACCGACCTCCACACCTGGGAGAAGCACGGGCCGCTGTTCCCCGACTTCAACACCTTCGAGCCCTTCGCCGAGAAGTTCCCGACGCCGTGGAGCAAGGCAGGCGGGATCCTGGCCGAGCCCATCGACGGGCGCTACCTCATGTACTTCGGCGAGGGGTCGATCTATCACGCGTGGTCCGACGACCTGCTGCACTGGGAGCCGGCCCCGCAGGACCAGCCGCTGATGCTGCCGACCCCCGAGGGCACCTTCGGCGACTACCTGGTCGAGGTCGGGCCGCAGCCGATCCTCACCAACAACGGGCTGATCCTGCTGATGCACAACGCGGCGGTGAAGCACGAGGACGGCACCGTTCGCTACACGTGCGGCCAGCTGCTGTTCGACCCCGCGCGACCCACCGAGGTGATGGCCCAGATGAACTATCCGTGGTTGGAGCCATCGACCTACGAGGATCAACACGGACTGGTCTCCAACGTGACCTTCGTCGAGGGTCTGGTGCACTTCCGCGACACCTGGTTCGCCTACTACGGGCAGAGCGACTCCACCCTCGGCGTCGCCACCTACCGGGTCGGCGACACCTACGGGGCCCTGCGGTGAGCGGCTGGCTCGGCAGCCCGGCGCACGCGCGCTGGCTCGAGGCCGAGGGCGACCGGCTGCTCGACTTCGGCCGCGCGTCCGTGCACCCCGACGGCGGGTTCGCCTGGCTCTCCGAGGAGGGCGCGCCGGAGCTCGACCGGCCGGTGCCGCTGTGGGTCAGCTGCCGGATGACCCACGTCTACTCGCTCGGCCACCTGATGGGCCGCCCCGACTGCGGGCGGCTGGCCGACCACGGCGTCGCCTCGCTGCGCGGCCGCTTCCGCGACGCCGAACACGGCGGCTGGTACGCCGAGGTCGGCGGCGCCGGGCCGGTCTCCACCGACAAGACGGCCTACGAGCATTCCTTCGTGGTGCTCGCGGCGGCGAGCGCTACGGCGGCCGACCGACCGGGGGCTCGCGAGCTGCTCGACGAGGCGCTCGGCGTGCTGCTCGAGCACTTCTGGGACGACGAGCACGGCATGGTGCGCGAGCAGTGGGACGAGGACTGGACGACCCTCGACGGCTATCGCGGCGTCAACGCCAACATGCACACGGTCGAGGCGCTGCTGTCCGCGGCCGACGTGCTCGACGACGCGTCCCTGCGGGACCGGGCGCAGCGGATCGTCACGCGTGTCGTGCACGACCTGGCGCGAGGCAACGACTGGCGCATCCCCGAGCACTTCGACGACACCTGGACACCGGTCCTCGACTACAACGTCGACGAGCCGGCACACCCGTTCCGGCCCTACGGAGCCACGATCGGCCACTGGCTGGAGTGGGCCCGCCTGGCCCTGCACCTGCGGGCCGGCCTCGGCGACGACGCCCCGGCGTGGCTGCTCGACGACGCCCGCGGGCTCTTCGACGCCTCGGTGCGCGAGGGCTGGGCGGTGGACGGGGCCGACGGCTTCGTCTACACCGTCGACTGGTCCGGATCGCCTGTAGTGCGCGAGCGGATGCACTGGGTGGCTGCGGAGGCCACCGCGACCGCGGCCGCCCTGCACGCCGCGACCGGGGATCCGGAGTACGACGCGTGGTACCGCACCTGGTGGCAGCACATCGCCGACCACTTCCGCGACCCCGGGCACGGTTCGTGGCACCACGAACTGGCGCCGGACCTCGCGCCCAGCAGCGTCACCTGGGCCGGCAAGCCGGACGTCTACCACGCGTTCCAGGCGACGCTGATCCCGCGACTGCCACTCGCCCCGACTCTCGCGGCCGCCCTCCGCGACGGCCGGCTGCCCTAGCCGCGACGCCTGGCCGGCCACCGTGCCCTGAGCGGCACCCACCGGCCGGCCGCAAAGTCAACCCTTGTGGACACGGCCGGGCAGGACTACAACGGAGGAACCAACTCCACAGACAACACGTGCGGCGGGTACCCACGCGGCGATCCACCCATCCGATGGGGTGCTAGCCATTCGAGATCTTCTCGAGGGCGGCGACTTGCGAGTGCACGCTTGGTAGCCCCAGGCACGTGTCAGCGGCGGCACCCGATCCTCGTGAGCGGGTGCCGCTCGCATGTGCCGGGCCGGGTGGACTACCCCCGCAGCGGCGAGGCCTCGGCGCCGGCCGAGAACGCCTCGGCACCGTAGAGCGCCCAGGCGTGCACGCCGCTCGGACCGCCGTCGCGGTAGGCCCGCAGGTTGGACTCGTACGCCGCCCGGTGCGCCAGGTGCCCGGCCTCCGGCACGACGAGCGACTTGGCGTCGACGCCCCGCGAGACCAGCACCAGTCGTTCGAGCGCGCGGGCCACGATGCCGTTGTGGGAGGCGAAGGGTGCTGCGGTCGCCACGTCCGCGTGGGCGATGGCCGCCACCAGCAGGGCCGGGGCCTCGGTGTCGGAGAGCAGCAGCTCGGCGACCCCGCGCAGCCGGTCGGCCGAGGCGGCGTCGCGCGGGCGGCCCAGCTCCTCGGGGCCCACCGCCGCCGACCCGACGACGGCGTGGAGCCGCGCGATCGCCTGCAACGGCGCGGTCTTCAGCAGTGGCGCGAGGGCCAGCATCGAGGCCGACAGGCGCACCGCGTCGGTGGCGATGTCGTCGGCCTCCCCGGCCCGCACCTGCTCCAGCGTGGCGGTCGATCCCTCGAGCACGGCGCTCGCGTGGGCCCCGCGCAGCAGCGACTCGGCCGTCATCCCCGGCGACGTACGCCGCAGGCCACGGTCGCGCAGCATCACGTCGATGCCGTCGCGGGTGCCGGCGTAGGCCGAGGGGACCCCCTCGAGGTCGGTCAGCCAGGCGAGTGGATCGGTCACGAGGAAGAACGGTAG
The DNA here is from genome assembly GCA_038259535.1 of Propionibacteriales bacterium. Lineage (GTDB taxonomy): Bacteria > Actinomycetota > Actinomycetes > Propionibacteriales > Nocardioidaceae > Nocardioides. The sequence goes on from JBBSOR010000030.1 coordinate 11,548, forward strand.
TCGGCGCAGCCATCCGGGCCACCGTCCCGTCTACACCTACGTACTGCTGCACCCGCGGGTGAGGCGCCGGGAGCCGTGACGTGTGCCGGGCCGAGAAGACGAAGCGCTGCGAGGTAGGTCGCTGAGGCTCGCGCCTCGCTCCCGCTTGTAGCCTTGCGGCGATGAGTGACGAACCTGCCGAGAGCCCGACCACCGACGACCTGGCGCGGTCCTTCGGCGCCGTCGCGGAGGCCTACGACCGGGGTCGCCCGTCCTATCCTGCCGCCGCGGTCGCCTGGCTGGCGGGCGAGGAGGCGAGGGTCGTCCTCGAGCTCGGGGCTGGCACCGGCAAGCTGACCCGCGAGCTCGTCGACCAGGGCCACGCGGTCTTCGCGACCGAGCCGGACGAGGCGATGCTGGCGGTGCTGCGCGAGCGGGTGCCGGAGGTGAGCGCCAAGGTCGCGACCGCCGAGGAGATCCCCGCCAACGACCGCTCGGTCGACGTCGTGGCCGTCGCGCAGGCCTTCCACTGGTTCGACCACGAGGTGGCGCTCCCCGAGATCGCGCGCGTCCTCAAGCCCGGTGGCCACCTGTCGCTGGTGTGGAACTTCTTCGACCAGCGCATCCCGTGGGTGCGCCGCCTGGTCAACGTCGCCGGCGAGCAGGCGTCGTCCTCGCACGCCTCGGCGGAGGTGCTGGCGGACCACGAGCTGTTCGAGCCCGCCGAGCGCGCGACCTTCTCCTTCTGGCAGGACGTCACCCGCGACACCCTCGTCGACATCGTCGCGTCCCGGTCCTACGTCGCCTCGCTCCCGGAGGTCGAGCGCGAGGCCAAGCTCGACGCCGTACGCGCCCTCTACGACGACTACGGCCGCGGTCACGACGGCATGCAGCTGCCCTACGTCACCGAGTGCGTCCGGGCGAAGGTCCGCGACCTGCGCGAAGAGTCGGCCCCCCATGGCGAAGACGGCTCATCGCTCGAGGGACCGGCCGTGAGCGACGGGACCGACACGGACATGCTGCTCATCGACTTCCGCTGAGACCGCAACCTTTCGGACGTGGGGTGCGTCGCAACCAGTGACCGACGCTTTCGATCCTTGGGGGAACCATGCGTCGTACGACGCCACTGACCGCTGCAGCGCTTCTGGGCCTCGCCGCCCCGCTGCTGACCATCGCCTCGACCGCCGCGGACGCCGCCGCGCCCACCTGCCGGGGACAGGCCGCCACCATCGTCGGATCCGGGGGATCGCTGATCGGCACCGAGGGACCCGACGTCGTCCTGACCAACGGGGCCACGGCAGTCAGCACCCTCGGTGGCGACGATCTCGTGTGCGTCACGGGGACCGTGAGGGTCTACGTCAAGATCCTGACCGGCGACGGCGACGACCTCGTCGACGGCACCACCGCGCCCGGAGAACAGGTCCTCGTCACGCTCGGATCGGGAACCGACACGTTCTTCGGCAGCAGCGACGACGACCGAGTGACCCTCAACTACCCGGACCCCGGAGCCGGACCCGACGTCATCCAGGGCGGGGGCGGCTCGGACGCTCTCTACGTGCGGACAGGGCCCGGCGCCGCTGTCCTCGACAACGCGACCGGCCGCTTCACCAGTGCCGGCGAGCTGCGGGCCACCTGGTCCGGGCTGGAGGAGTTCTGGCTCGGCGCCGAGCCCACCGCCCGTGACCTCACGGTGGTGGGTTCGGACGCCGCGGAGCAGTTCTACGACAGCAGCGCCGCCCTCAGCAGGGTCAGCGTCGACCTCGGTGGCGGCGACGACACCTGGGCGGGCCGCACGGCTCCGGCCAACACCAGTGCCGTCGACGGCGGCGCGGGACGCGACCTGCTCTACCTCGCCTCCGATCTCGGCGAGCTCCACCTCGACCTGCGTGACGGGCTGCTGACCCGCGGCTCCGCGAGTGCCTATGCGGTCTCCGCGGACAACTTCGAGGATGCCGACCTCTTCGCCAGGCGGGTGTGGCTCAACGGCACCGACGGCCCCAACGACCTCGGTGTCACCGCCTGCAGCGGCACGGTGCGCGGACGCGCGGGCGACGACCGGATCAAGCGTCAGTTCGAGGGGATCTTCGACACCTTCGACCTCGAGTGCCGCGAGCACCTCATGATCAACGGCGGGGCCGGCGACGACCACCTCAGCGGCTCGGGCGGCGCCGACAAGATCCTCGGCGGGACGGGACGCGACCGGCTCAACGGCAGGGGCGGGTCCGACCGCCTCGTCGGGGGACGCGGCCACGACCGGCTCAACGGCAAGGACGATGGCGACACCCTCCTCGGCGGACGCGGCAACGACTTCGCCGATGGAGGCACGGGCAGGCGCGACGTCTGTCGCGCCGAGCACACGCGGCGCTGCGAGCAGTGACCAACCACCACGACCTCCCGGGGGAACCATGCGACGTACGACCACACTGACCGCCGCGAGCCTGCTCGGCCTGGCCCTGCTCGCTCCGACGACGACTGCCACGGCCGCCGGCGAGACCTGCCGGGGCGAGGCCGCCACCATCGTGGGCGCCAGCGGCCGGGTGATCACCGGGACCGAGGGTCGCGACGTGGTCGTCACCAACCGCAGCCCACGGGTCTCCACGCTGGGTGGTGACGACCTGATCTGCATCACCGGACCCGACCTCGCTCCGGGTCGCGAGAACGGTGTCACGATCGACGCCGGACCGGGCGACGACGTCGTCGACGGCACGGCGGCCGACTCGTGGGGAGCCGAGGTCACGCTCGGGGCCGGAGCCGACCGCTTCGAGGGCGGCAACGGTGAGGACTACGTCATCGCGGGCACCCTGTCGGCCGACTTCCTCACCCTCGTCGACACCGACGTCGACGTGCTGATCGGCGGCGCCGGTCCCGACTCCCTCACCAGCGGCCAGGACGGCCAGCCCAACAGCGACGTCGTGCAGGGCGGCGGCGGCGATGACGACCTCAGCTATCTCGGGGCCTCCACGGCCGCGAGTGTCATCGACGGAGGAGCCGGGAGCGACGGCCTCGGTCTCGCACTGGCGTCGGGCGACAACGCGGTCGACAACGTGGTCGGTGAGCTCCGCCACGGAGGGGTGGTGGCCCGACGGTGGAGCAACGTCGAGCAGTTCGGACTGGAGGACCCGGCCACCGGCGCGGCATCGGTGACCATCACGGGCGGCGACGCCGACGAGAGGTTCTCGATGAGCGGGGTCGGGCGGGTCGTGGCCGACCTGGGGTCGGGCGACGACGACCTCAGCGTTCCCCAGGTCCTCTCCGCGCAGAGCAGCGTGGTCGGCGGCCCGGGTCGCGACCGGCTGGCCATCGGCACCGACACCTATGACATCGCCTGGGACCTCGAGCGTGGGGTGCTGCGCGTGGGTCACGACTGGTCCCTGCCCGCCGCGGGCTTCGAGGACGCCTTCGTGGCTGCTCCCGCGGTGGAGCTCAAGGGCACCGACGGGCCCAACGACCTCGTCTTCACCAGCTGCGACGGCACGGTGGTCGGCCGCAACGGCCGCGACCTCCTGCTCCAGGTCGGCGACTACGAGTTCGAGACCTTCCCCACCTGCCGTGACCGGACGGTCATGCTGGGTGGACGGGGTCACGACCGCTTCTCCAGCGGCGGTGGTGCCCGCGACCGCATGGTCGGTGGACGAGGCAACGACGTCTTCGACGCGCGCGGCGGCCGCGACGTCGTCTTCGGCGGCCCCGGCAACGACCGGGCGCGCCTGGGACCCGACACCGACGTCTTCTGGGGTGGCCCGGGGCGCGACCGCGTCGACGGCGAGCAGGGCCGGGACCTGTGCCGCGCCGAGCGCAAGCAGCGCTGCGAGCGCTGACGCCGCGGGTCGAGTGCGCTCGCGGCACCAGCTCGCGCCGGGCCGCGCACTCGACCCGAGAGGTCTAGGGTCGCGCCATGGCGTGGAGGTGGCGACGTACGTCGTTGGGTGGCGAGGCCGACCGCGCCGCCTTCCGCGCGCTGCACAACGCCTCGCTCGCGAGCCCCGCGCTGCGGGAGGGCCTGACGTCGGCGAGCGCCGAGCGGTCCGTCCGCCACCTGCGTGCGCTGCTCGGCACACCGGCCGCCGGGCTGGGTGACACCAGCGGGCTGCTCGCGTGGGACGGCCTCGGAGCCCACCACCGCGGTCAGCTGGCGGCCACGATCAGCCAGGTGGCCGAGACCGGACGCACCATGATCGTCGACGAGCGGACGCTGGTCTGCGATGACGCCGGGTGCCAGGTGCGGCAGGCGATCGTCAGCCCGCTGGTCGTCGAGGACACCCTGGTCGGCGCACTCGTGGTCGGCGCCCCGCACACCACCGGCGGGCTCGTGCGCGCCGCCGACGAGGTGGCGTCGTGGGTCAGCGGCCAGCTCGAGCTCGCCGAGCTCGACGCCTCGCGGACCCGCCTGATGGAGGCGGAGGTGCGCGCGCTGCGGGCCCAGATCAGCCCCCACTTCATCTACAACTCGCTCGGCGCGATCGCCAGCTTCGTGCGCACGGACCCCGACCGTGCCCGCGAGCTGCTGCTGGAGTTCGCCGACTTCACCCGCTACTCCTTCCGCCGCCACGGGGAGTACACGACGCTCGCCGAGGAGCTCCGCTCCGTCGAGCGCTACCTCCTGCTCGAGCAGGCGCGCTTCGGCGACCGCCTCCAGGTGACGCTGCAGATCGCGCCCGAGGTGCTGCCGGTGGCGGTGCCGTTCCTGTGCATCCAGCCGCTGGTCGAGAACGCCGTACGCCACGGGCTGGAGGCGAGCGCCGACAAGGTCGACGGCGTCGGCCGGCTCTCCATCACCGCACGCGACCTCGACCAGGAGTGCGTGCTCGAGGTGGAGGACGACGGCACCGGCGAGGACCCCGAACGGGTGCGGCAGGCCCTGGCCGGGGACGCCTCGATGGACTCGGTCGGGTTGGGCAATGTCGACGCAAGGCTTCGCAATGCCTACGGGGACGACTACGGTCTGGTCGTCGAGACCGCGCCAGGCGCCGGCACGAAGGTGATCGTGCGGGTGCCGAAGTTCGCCCCGGGGGTCCAGGTATGACACAGCTCAAGGTGCTCGTGATCGACGACGAGCGTCCCGCCCTCGACGAGCTGACCTTCCTGCTCGGGCGCGACCCGCGCATCGGCGAGGTCCGCGGCACCGACTCCGCGACCGAGGCGCTGCGGGTGCTGCAGGCCGAGGAGGTCGACGCGGTCTTCCTCGACATCCAGATGCCGGGCCTGACCGGGCTCGACCTGGCCCAGGTGCTGTCGCGCTTCAAGCAGCCGCCGCCGATCGTCTTCGTCACCGCCCACGAGGAGCACGCCGTCGCGGCCTTCGAGCTCCGCGCCGTCGACTACGTCCTCAAACCGGTGCGCGAGGAGCGCCTCGCCGAGGCCGTACGCCGGGTGGTGGAGGCCGGCGGGCCGGTCCCCTCCGGCGACGTGCAGATCCCGGTCGAGCGCGGCGGCGTCACCCGCTTCATCAACCGCTCCGAGATCACCCACGTGGAGGCGCAGGGCGACTACGCCCGCCTCCACACCGCCGAGGGCTCGCACCTCGTGCGGACCCCGCTCAGCTCGCTCGCCGAGCAGTGGGCACCGGCCGGCTTCGTGCGGATCCACCGCTCGGTCCTGGTCGCCCTGCCCCACGTCGAGCAGGTGCGCAGCGAGGGCGGCCGGGTCAGCGTCGTGATCGGCGGCACCGAGCTGCCGGTGAGCCGGCGGCACACGCGCGAGCTGCGGTCGGTGCTGACCCGACGCGAGTCGTGAGGGGCGAGCCGTGAGCGAGGAGCCGCGGCCACGGGTCCGGGTGACCGGTCCGCCGCGGCGGCGCGCGTCAGTCGTACGCTCCGCCGGCACGCGGGAGATCGACGCGGAGACCGCACTGGGCGAGGTCTTCATGCGCTCGCTGCTGCGCGAGCAGCTGATGCTGGCGCTCCGGGTGCTCGCCGCGCTGGCCCTGACGGTGGGGCTGTTGCCGGTGCTGTTCCACCTGTTCCCCTCGCTCGGTGAGGTGCGGTGGGGGCCGGTGCCGGTGGCGTGGGCGCTGCTCGGGGTGCTGACCTATCCGTGGTTGGTGGCATTGGGCTGGTTCTACGTCCGCCGCTCCGAGGCCAACGAGCGCGACTTCGCCGACCTGGTCGGGTCGGTCGCACCGGAGGACCCGTCGTGAGCACCGACGTCGTCCCCGGCGTGGTCGCAGTCGTCCTGGTCTCCGTGGCGACCCTGGCGATCGGCACGTGGGGGCTGCGGATCTCACGGACCACGAGTGACTTCTTCGTCGCCTCGCGCACGGTCCGGCCACGGCTCAACGCCAGCGCGATCGGTGGTGAATACCTCTCCGCAGCGTCCTTCCTCGGTGTCGCCGGCCTGCTGCTCACCTTCGGCGCAGAGATGCTCTGGTATCCGGTCGGCTGGACCGCGGGCTACCTCGTCCTGCTGGTCCTGGTCGCGGCTCCCCTGCGCCGCTCGGGGGCCTACACGCTGCCCGACTTCGCCGAGGCGCGGCTCGGCTCGCGCGGCGTGCGCAAGCTGTGCTCGATGCTGGTCGTCGGGATCGGCTGGCTCTACCTCCTGCCGCAGTTCCAGGGCGCCGGCGTCACCCTGCGCGCCACGATCGGCGCCCCACCGTGGGCCGGCTCGCTGGTCGTCGCGCTGGTCGTGCTGGCGTCGGTGAGCCCGGGCGGGATGCGGTCGATCACCTTCGTGCAGGCCTTCCAGTTCTGGGTGAAGCTCACTGCGCTGCTGGTCCCGGTCTTCATCCTGCTGGCGGTGTGGGCGGCCGACGGGGCGGCGGACCCGACCTCTGCAGCGCCGTCGTCGTGGTCGGTGCCGCTGGCCGCGCCGGGTGGCGGGATCGGGCTCTACACGACGTACTCCCTGATCGTCGCGACGTTCCTCGGCACGATGGGCCTGCCCCACGTGGTCGTGCGGTTCTACACCAACCCCGACGGCCGGGCCGCGCGTCGCACGACGCTCGCGGTGCTGGGCCTGCTGGGCGTCTTCTACCTGCTGCCACCGGTGTACGCCGCCCTCGGCCGCATCTATGCCCCCGACCTCATCGACGGTCGCTCGGACGTGCTGGTGCTGGAGCTGCCCCACCTGATGGTCGGCGGTCTGCTCGGGGCCGTGCTCACCGGGCTGGTCACCGCGGGCGCCTTCGCCGCCTTCCTCTCGACCAGCTCGGGCCTCACGATCGCTGTGGCGGGCGTGTTGTCACAGGACGTGACGGGGAGGCGCTGGGGCTCCTATCGGCTGGGTGGCGTCGCCGCCTTCCGCGTGGCCGCTGCGATCGCAGTGGTCGTGCCCCTCCTCCTCTCCCTGCCGGCGCGGGACGTGGCGGTCGCGCGAACCGTGGGCCTGGCCTTCGCGGTGACGGCCTCGACGTTCGCCCCACTCCTGATGCTGGGGATCTGGTGGCGCGGTCTGACTCCGGTGGGTGCGGTGGCCGGGCTCCTGGTGGGTGGGCTCGGGTCAGGCGTGGCCGTGGCGTGGACCCTCGCGATGCCGCCGTCCTCCGGGTGGACCGCCGCGCTGCTCGGTCAGCCCGCGGCCTGGTCGGTCCCGGCGTCGTTCCTCGTCATGGTCGTCGTCTCCCGCCTGACCCGCGCCTCGGTCCCCGCCCACGCCGGCCGCTTCATGGTGCGCCTCCACACCCCCGAGGCCGTCGACCTCCAGCGCTGACCATCGCCGGACCTTCTCAGTGGCTCGACCGACTTGACCGACGACCAGGTCATCGTGCGGGGCGTCGATCGCGGGTGGTCCTGAATCGTCGAACTCGATGTGCGCCAGCCGAAAAGGTCGTCGCGGCGTTCATCACCGCTGCCACCCTCATGGCGCCACCACCCAGAATCGAGCGGAACATCCCTCGCCGGCAGGCGATCATCAGCGCGAGAGATCCGTTGACCAGGCAGAAGTACCCGGGATAGATGAGCAGCGGTGCCGCGATGAGGCCCACGGCACCGGCCGTCGCCGCTCCGCCCAGGGATGCCAGCACGAAGAGTGAGCAGGTCTCGGAGTCGGGGTCGCGCCAGGCTTTTGGGACCATCAGCAGGGCCCCGATCAGATCGGCCAGGATCACGCACCCGGTGGCGATGACGGGCTCGCCCACCGTCTGCCAGCCCACGACGCCGGCACCAGCAAGCGCGAGCAGTCCGATCTCGGGACCGGAGAGGCCGCCGCTTCCCAGACGGATGGAGAGGAGCAGCACAACGCAGGTGCCCAGAGCCTGCACGGACAGGGGCAGCAGGCTCCAGCGGGCACCGTCCGCACGCTGGGACTCCACCGCGACCACACCGAGCACGCTCCAGATGAGCCAGGAGCCCCGGTGCGGGACGGTGGCGCGGCGCACCGTGTCGACCACGTAGGGCACGGTGCCCACCACCCCGCACACAGCCGCGAGAAGCGCGCAAACCGTCGAGATCTCCATCCGGTCCCGCCCTTCTCACCCGTCGGCCATCGGCCTCGGGCGCTGGTTCGGCTCACCCCGCAGGGCGTCTCGGGGAGGCCACGCTTGATCACCCAGCCCAGAAGCGGGCAACGTCATCGTCGAGGTGCCCACGATGGTCTGCGGACGCGAAGGCGCGCGGATGCACTCGGAGTCGCACGGTCGCCGCATGCTCCTGCCGGCGTGGGCGGCTGCACCGATCTCGACCTCCGTCGGAGTCCTCGCCATCCCCTCCGCCGCAACGGCGCGCGGCGCCTCCGTGCCCGGTGAGGTGGGCCCGGCGGGGTGGCGGGCAGGCCCGCGCCCACGAGAGAAGCCAAGGCGATCGGAGCGTTCATGACAGACCTCCTCAAGGTGGTGTCCTGGGTGCCAGACGGGGCACGCGGCGACGGGTCGAGGCACCGTGCAGTGCCACCACCACACCAGCCTCAGGTCGACGTGTTACCGGCAAACAGTTTATGACGGTGTCGCCGATAGCGCAACCGCTGAAACACGTATGATGGTGTCGGTTCACGTCCAGCAGCGGAGAGGAAACAATGGCCACCGACGCCTCGAGTCGTGCCCGGCTGAGTGCGCCTGCGCGTCACGTCGGCCTGCTGGTCGAGTTCGCAAACTCAGTGGACACCGACGAAGGAACCGATGACCTGACCACCCCGGCCGAGCTGGCCGGCTGGCTCGTCGAGCACGACCTGCTCTCGGTGCCCGCGCCTGCCACCACCGAGGATCTCGATCTCGCTCTGGACCTACGTGTGGGACTGAAAGAGGCATTCACGGACAACCACGAGCGCGCGGCCATCGAGAGCCGGCGAGACGGCGCTCTCCAGTCCGCCGCTTCCGAGCTTCCGCTCACACTGGGTGGCACCACCACCCACCCTGAGCTGCGCCCGGTGCATCAAGGGGTGCGAGGCGGGCTCAGCCAGTTGCTCATCGCGGTCCAGGCGGCGGTCACTGACGGCACTTGGAAGCGTCTCAAGATCTGCGCAGACGACGAGTGCGGCTGGGCGTTCTTCGACGCCTCGAAGAACCAGTCTCGTCACTGGTGCGAGTGGGGTTGCGGCAACCGCGCCAAGACCCGCAACTACCGCGCGCGGCGGCGCGCAACCCCACCCGGCCATCAGGCGAGGACTGGGCATGGCGACAGCGGCAGGCGCGCGTCCGGGCGGTGACCACCTTGCGTCCGTGGCTTTCTGCCGGCGACAAGAGCAGGCGAGCAGCGGAAGGGCCTGCTGCACGATGGGCGTCAGATTGCTGGCCCACTGCGCCCCGAAAGCCGTTGGACCCCTGCACATCTGTCCCCACTCGGTGCGGCATGCCGCGTGCGCCACCTAGAGGTTCAGAGGCGAGTCGTCTTGGGCGAGGCGGCGGGTGAGCGTCTCGGTCCGCGGGTTCATTCCGAGGTCTTGGGTAGTTGGCCAATCATCGATCTCGGCCCGTGCGAACGCGATCCACCGTTCGATGGTCTTGAACATCTCGATCTGGAAGGTGGCGAACAGCACTGAGAGGTGCGCGCGCTGCGGGAAGGGGTGGCCGCCGTCGAGGTAGGAGCCCATGAGAGCGACGATGTCCTGATGGTGGCCGTCGATGTCGGCTTCGAACTCGTCAAGGGCCCTGAACACGTCTTCGCGTGAGCCGTGGTCGGCGAAGAGCAGCCGCAACATCGCTTCAATCTCGAAGCGGGGTGGCTCCGTTCGGGTGGTCGTCCACTCCTTGAGGACGCGGCCGCCTTCCTCGGTGATCGAGTACACGTTTCGGGTTCGGTTGCCCCTGTCCTCCTGGTGGACTGTGGCGTATCCGAGTTCGACCAGTTTCTTGGGTTCGGAGTAGAGGAGGCGCTCCGACTTCGGCCAGGCGTACCGAAGGCTTCGCTGGGCTTGTTGGGTGAGCTCGTATCCGGTCCAGGGTTTGAGATCAAGGAGAGCAAGGACTGCATACGAGGACGGGGTGAGTCTCGGGGACATGCCTTGACAGTACTGCAATCTGCAGTTTATCTTTTACTGCATTCTTCAGTATTGACGGTTCGACCCGACACGATCTCCAACGGCTGTCACAGCTGTGGGGATGGGAGAACATCATGGACATTGCCCGACACATCTCCGCCCTCCAGCGGGAAGCGCGGTCCTTCGCTGATGCCGCTCGCCGCAGCGATCTTCATGCGCCTATTTCCACCTGTCCCGGGTGGGACATGCGTGACCTCGTCCGCCATCTCGCCGAGATCCATCTCTGGGCTGCTGCGCAGGTTGCCAATCGCGCCGACAAGATGTGGGTTGACGATCTCTCCGAGTTGTCGGCCTATTGGCCCGATCTCGCTGTCTTCTGGCCCAGCGACGACGACTTGATCGACTGGTACCTGGAGACGAACGCCAACTTGGTTCGCGAACTCAACTCAGCTCCCACCGACGTCGAGTGTCGGACGTTCCTGCCCGCTCCGTCACCGCTAGCGATGTGGGCTCGACGCCAAGCCCACGAGACCGCAGTCCACCGCTACGACGCCGAACACGCCGCCCACAGCACGACGATCTTTGATCCCCCGTTCGCAGCCGACGGAATCGACGAGATCCTCGTCGGCTTCGCTCCCCGAGGTAGCAGGGCCCCCCGAACCAGCACGTTCGCGATCGGCAGTCCCGGAACGATGGCGGTCCACGCGAACGACACAGAAGATCGGTGGCACGTCACGATGACCCCACATGGAATCACCACCACCCGAGTGGAGGCACCCGCCGACGTGACCCTCATCGGCCCGGCCTCGGACCTGTACCTGGCTGTGTGGAACCGCGGCGATGACTCCACCATTCAGGTCATAGGCGACCGAGACCTCCTCAGCACCTGGCACCACGGCCACCGAATCCGTTGGGCCAGGTCATTGGCTCAGAAGTGAGAGGACTGATCGACAGGCCGAGTCCGACGCCGGACACCGAACGCCTGCCCCAGTGAGACCAACAGGAAACACGACGGCGGCAGACGTCACAAGGAGACAACCAAGATGCAGAGCAAAGTTGAAGACCTCCCGATCGCCCACGAGGCCATCGGAGAGATGATCCGAGGAACGGACTGGGGCGGGATGACCAGCGCCTACATGCAGTACCCGACCGGCCTGGACTTTTGCCCGCTGCTCGAGGGGCTGGAGCACGATCATTGTCCATGCCCTCACTGGGGTTTCGTGATCGAGGGCACCATTCGCGTGAACTACGAGGACGGCACCGAAGAGCTCGTCAGTTCAGGCGAGATCTACTTCTGGCCCCCAGGCCACACCGTTGTCGTTGAGGAAGCGGTCAAGATGGTCGAGTTCAGCCCCCACGACCAGATGTCGCAGGTACTCGCCCACGTAGTGGGCAAACTCTAGGCGCGCCGGGCGGCATCTTCCACGCTCGAGAGGAATCAGTGCGGGACGACATACCTAGCCGCCGCTACATGCGCGGTGCGTCTATCCGTCGCAGATGATCACTACCCTCAGCGTGCGTGCTGCTGAACGACGTTGAGCACGTTGCCATCGGGAGCGCGGACGAAGAAGCGAGTCACGCCCCATGCCTCGGTCGTCAGGGGATGCACGATCTCGTACCCACGCTCCTGTGCTTGGCGGTAGGCGGCCTCGACGTCGTCGACCATGACCGAGACCACGGGATCCACGGGCGCGGTGGCATCGCTGGTCATCACCTGGAGCGTCGCCCTGGACACCGGCGACGTGTGGCGGGCCACCCAGCCCAGGTTGAACTCCTCCTCGGCCAACCCGAGGTAGTCGCTGTAGAAGCTCCTGGAGGCGGGGAGGTCGGGCACGTGGAGGTCGGCGATGATCTGCGTGACGCGGATGCGCGACGGGTCGGCACTCCCAGCCGGGCTGGTTTCGCCTGCGGTCTGCTCGGACGGCGCGCCCAGGAGGTGGATCCAGCGCGGATCCTGCTGGCCCGACCGGCGCTCGAGCTCGCACACCAGCGGTAGCGGGCGGCTCGCCATCCGGAGCAGGCACTCCTCGACCTGGCCCCGGTCGGCGAACCCGTGCAGCCGCTCGGTGCGGGTGCGCAGCTCACCCGGCGCCTGCGCGCCGCGGAGCAGCAGCACCGTGAGCAGCGCCCGCTCGTCGGGCTCGAGGGCGAGATGCTCGTCGAGGATCTGGTGGTACTTCAGTGTCCGACGCCCGGTGTCGGACCACACGATCCGCAGCAGCCCGCGCTCCTTGAGCGACTTCGCGGTCCGCTCGACGATCTGCTGGTCGAGGTCGGTGACGGGGTCGCGGCTGCTCGTCTGGTTGCACGCCGACACCAGTGCGTTCGCGGAGAGGGGATAGGTGGCGGGCACGGTCGTCTGCTTCTCCAGCAGGCTGCCGAGGATGCGCTGGTCGGTCGCATCGAGGACGGGGAGTTCTCTCACGTCACGACCTTAGGTCTGCCTCGGCACGATTGCGGATCAGACAGCGCCGTTTCGGCGCCTCTGCATCAGCCACGTGAGTGGACATCCAGCGCCGCCGGAAACCGGCAAGACGACCGTGACCCCGCCCGCGGTCGCCGAGGTAGGACCACCACGCGCCGGAACCGACCAGTTCTTGGGCCGCCGACCACGGGCGGTGGGCGGCCGCGGTGGTAGCCTTCGTCACCGCTTGGCATCGGCTGGCGGCGTCCTCACGTTGAGCTATTGAGCGGAGTGAACGATGTTCGGTCTCGGGATGAAAATGCGAACGATGGTGGGTGCCGTGGCTACCGCGGCGCTCTTGGTGGCGGTCACTGCGGTGCCGGCCTCGGCCAGCACGCCGAGCTCGTGCCGCACGGGAACCTGGATCGAGGCGGATAGCTCGAATCCAAGTTACTTGGTGGGCTGGAAGTATCTGCGTCGCTCTGTCGACACGTCCGCCGGCTATCCGAAGGTGTACTACGTGTATCAGGAGTCGCGTCCGGTGCCGCGCTGGCCGGTCGGATTCACCTGGTTGCCCGTCGGCGAGGTGTACAAGAGGTGCTGACCCTCCTCGGGTGAGCGCACCACCCAGGGATGCTGGACCACGTTGTTCACGTCGCCGTCCGGAGCACGGACGACGAAGGTCGGTCCGGACCCTCACTCAGGTGCGCGATGCGCCGTCGCGGTTTCAGACGGGTCTGAGGAGTACGACCAAGAACTCGGAGTCTTCACTCCACGGACGCAGGTCCCACGTCGACAAGAGCAGCTCGGGCTCCAGCCCGACTTCACGGGCGTCTATCAGAAACGCAGAGAACTCGTCGTCACGATCGGCCCCGAAGCCGATGACGACGCGTCCCTCAGCATGAACGTGACCTCTGAGTCGGCGCAGCACCTCGACGCGAGTGCTGGCGCAAGGAACGTCATCACGTTTCCGGCACAGACGATGGCATCGAAGCGCTCGAGGATGCCGCGGGCGGGCAGGTCGAGCTCCGCCAGGTCCTCGACGATCCAGCGTGGGCCCGGATGATCCTGGACCGCGGCCTCGATCAGCACCGGATCGACGTCGACGCCGACCACGTCATGCCCACGTCGGGCCAGTTCGGCTCCCACGCGCCCAGGGCCGCTGGCTTCGGACCCGCGTCCACTCGCCGCCTGTCGGCCACCGCGCAGCGACGGCGCTGCTCAGCAGATGACGTGACGTCAGCCGCGCTCCGAGGCTTCTGCGGGACGGCTGACCCTCGACCGTGGCTGGTCGGCGGGGGCCGTGTCTGCAGCCGGCGTTCGTGCGGTCAGCGCTCGCACCGCCGTTTGTGCTCAGTGCGGCACAGGTCCTTGCGGCCCGGCCCGCCGTCAGCGCGGTCCAGGTCCTTGCCGCCGTGCAACCGGTCCTTGCCCGCCTGTCCTTGCAGGTTGTCGCGCCCCTCGCCTCCGAGGAGCCGGTCGTTCCCGCGGCCGCCTCGAAGGACGTCGTTGCCGTCCGCGCCCCTCAGCTCGTCGGGTCCACTGCCGCCGATCAGGCGGTCGGCTCCCCCGCCCCCGTCGAGGAGGTCCGTTCCCCTCCCGCCGAGCAGCACATCTCGGCCGATGGTGCCGGCGAGGTCGTCCCTGCCCTTGCCGCCGTTGAGGCGCGCTTTCGGGAAGCGAGGGCAGAAGACCGACTCGAACAGGGAGTCGTAGTAGCGCGCGATCGTGTCCGCGCCGCCGCGACCGCGGAGGTTGGCCTCGCAGGCGGAGAAGGTGAGATCGTTGCGGCCGTCGGTGCCGCCAAGGACGACCCGGCGGGCGAACAAGGAAGCATCCTCGAAGTGGGTGGCGGAGGTCGTGTACGGCGAGCCTGCATCCGCCACCAGCGTGCCCCTCCTCAGGTCGAGGTCCAACAGACCCGCCTCGGAAGTGACGTAGAAGAGGTCTCGGCCATCGCCACCGTCGATCACGCTGCCGGCACGTGGTGCTTGGTCGGCCAGGAAGCTGTCGTCACCTGCACCGAAGGTGGCCCGGACCCGGCCCGACACCTTGGCGTAGACGGTCTCGTCGGCCGCGGTGCCGACGAAGGCGAGGTCGTAGCCGCCGATCGTCCCGGTCCAGAACGTCTCCAGACCGGCCCAGGTCGCCACGACCTGCTGGTCGATCAGCATCCGTCCGGCCGCATTGTCGATCAGGGTGTCGCCAGGTGTGCGCAGCGCCGAAGGGAAGAGCTCGTCCACTCCGGCGCCACCGTCGATCGAACCGCCGGCGGTGAACCCCCCATAGACGATGGCGTCGTTGCCGGCGCCCAACGCAATCACGTCCGGGTTGGGGTGTCCGACGACGCCGCTGTGAACCCCATCTGGGCCATCTCCGCCAATGATGACGTCCTTCTCCGTGTCAGCCTTCTCCGTGTCGGCTGGTGCGGTGTCGAGGTACGCGCCGCCGACAGAGTTGCCCGCGTCGCCTCCCTCGAATCGATCAGCCCCCTCGCCCAGCTCAGCCTGCACGGCCCAGTTGGGTGCGGTGGTGCCGTCCACGATGTCGTCGCCGGCACCCGCGTCGATCCTCACTCGCTTGAGTGAGGACGCACCACCCGAGGTCACGCAGATGACGTCGTCACCACCCAGGGTCGAGACCTTGGTGGAGCCGTTGGTCACGACCACATCACGACCCTCGGTGCCGGTGATGCCGTCGCTGCCCAGCAGGGCGGGGTTGGCGGGGAAGCCCACGATGGTCGCGGCCTCGCCGCGGCAGGTCTCGCCGTCAGCATGGGCGACCGGGAGGGGGCCGAGCAGGGCCAGACCCAGCAGGCCGACGGTTGCCAGAGTCATCGTGCGCAAGAGTTCGTTCCTTCCGGAGATGGAATGTCGGGTCCACGGTAGGACTCCTCAGCCGAGGGGAAAGTTGCCGCCGTCCGGGCTCTGTGGCTGGGCCAGGGCCTGAGCCCAGGTCGGACGCCGCGTGCCACCGACGCCCCAGTGAGGTCGCTGATGGCGGCCGACGGGCATCGCGTCCACAGCCGTGACAGTGCGTGGGCGTCCGTGCATTGCGGTCAGCGGGTGACGTCCTGGATGACCTCGTTGCGACGCAGGAACCACGGCTTGAACGGCGGGTCGTAGCGGGCGAACCGCGGCGCCCCCACAGGCACGTATCCGTCCGCCACGACAGCAGCCACCAGGGCGTTGAGGTTTCGCTGGTACGAGGACTGGGTCCACCGACCCGAATAGTGACGTGCGGCAGCCATCTGCTCGGGTACGGCGCGCACCTGAATGTCCGGGTCCAGAGGGAGCGGCGCGGTCTCCATCGTCATCGATGCGGGCAGGACGAACGCGACGACATGGCGCCCCTTCGTCTTCTCGACCTGGACGACAGGGGCCGTCATGGCGATCTCTTCGGTGCGGGCGTGCTGCTGCACCACCGGTGCGGTCATGTTCACCATGCGCTGGGACCGGTTGTTTCCGGTGATGTAGCGGAACAGGGCGCGAAAGGCGCGGTTGCCGGCACCTTCGAACGAGCCGTCTATCTCGACCTGGGCGAGGAGGTGGGGTGGGTAGCGACGCACTTCGAAGCCGTCGCGCTGTTCGAGCACCTCGTAGGGCTGCTGCTCCGTCACGCCATCGACGGTACGCCCCTGCCAGGTCCCCACGGGGCGTCCGGGCTTCGCGTCCCCCACCCGACGCGGAAGGTCGCGGCACCGGCTGTCAGCCCTCGGACACGTCGACGACGAGCTTGCCTCGGCTTTCGCCGGCGGCGAGTCGGGCGAATGCTGCGGGGGCATCGGCGAGCGGGTGGACGCGGTCGATCCGCGGCGTGACGGCGCCCTGGGCGACGAGGGCGGTCACCGCCTCGAGGTCGGCACGCGACTGGGGGACGACCAGCACGCCGACCCTCTTCCCGGTGAGCGATGGGCCACGAGGTCCACGACCAGGTCGACGCTGTCGCGCTCGTCGGCCCAGTCCTCAGTGGCGAAGTCGATCGTGCGGTCGGCCCCGATCTCGCGCAGGAAGTCGCCCTTGGCGGCTCGGTCGACCGCCGTCACCTCGGCCCCGGCAAGAGTGGCCAGTGCGACTACGAACACACCGCCGGCGCCCTGCGCGCGATTCCCCCCGCCTGCGGGATCGTCGAGGCCTCCACGAACGACAACCCACTGGGCTTCCGCGCGGCCGTCGGAGGCCGTTGGTCCACCGCGCGTACGCCGGACTTCCGATCAGGTTCTCCCGGTCCGAGCCGTTCAAGGAGACCGCACGCACTCGCAGCAGAACCGCGCTGTCGGCCGGGACGGGCTCCGGGCGCTCGCCCAACCGGAGGACGTCCGGATGGCCGTACCGGTCCTGGATGACGGCCCGCATCGGGACCCCGGTCAACGTCGCCGCTTCTGTCGCCGACGATGGTCTGCGTGCATCGCCTCTCGCGCGCGGACGCTGGTGTCGATGAGGCTTTCGCCGACACGCCGGTTGGCGGCTCCGATCGCAACACTCACGGCGGCCGTGCGCAGCTCGATCCGCAGCTTGGTCTGCATGGCGCGGAGGCAGTGTGCGTCGCACTCGATCGCCAGGACCGCGAACTCGTCGCCCTCCAGCCGCGCCTGCACGTCGCCCGGCCTGCCGTTGGCGACCAGCACCTCGGCGCACTGCCTCAACAGGTGATCCTTCACCGGGTGAGTGGCGTCGCCGTTGGGCTCGTGCTGCTCGATGCTGGCTATCACGATGCCGGTGTGGGACCCGTAGCGCTGCACGCGCTGCTCCTCGAGGAGCAGGGCCGCCTCCCATCCGCGCCCGTTGAGGAGCCCCGTGCGGTGGTCCCGCTCGGCCAGCGCGTGGGCCAACGTCGCCTCGCGGGAACGCGTCGCGGCCACCTGTTCGCTGGCCAGAATCGTGCTGAGCATCTGGCCGACGAGCTTCACGGTGCTCAGCAGGTCCTCTGGGGCGTCCCGTTGCGGAGCACCCGCGTAGGCACACAAGGTGCCGAAGAACTCACCATCGTCTCCTTCCAACGGCACCCCGACGTAGGCCTTCACCTGAGCCAGCACGCCGGTCGCCACAGCCGCGTAGCCCGGGACCGTCGAGACATCCGGTGCCCACGTGGGGCCGCGTCGCTCCATCATCGCCACGCAGAAGGACTCGCGCCAGGAGAAGGCGGTGCCACGAGCGGCCAGCGCCGCCCAGCGTCCGGCAGCGGCGACGACGCTCTGGCGGTCATCCTCCACGTGTGTCACCAGCCACAGATCGAGCCCGAAGCGGGTGTCGAGATGCTGCACGGCCGCCTGCGCAGCCAGCGCGAAGCTCGGCCACGGTGGCTGCCGCGGGCTCGGATATTCCTCAGCGTCACCATCTGGGAGCCCCATCAGACCTCACCCGCCACGATCAAGAGGAGAACATCGACAATACGGCACCACGAGCACCTCACCCCGGCACGAGGCCCGGCGGCTACCTTCGGGGTGGTGGCGCGACCTCGTCGCAGCGGGGACGGCGCCCTCCTGCAAGACTCGTCGGCATGGAGCTCTACCGCACACCGGACGCCGCCTTCGACCACTGCCCCGACTTCCCGTGGGAGCCGGGCTACGCCGAGGTGCGCGACCCGGACGGCGGCACCCTGCGGATGGCGTACGTCGATGCAGGTCCGGCCGACGGCCCCGTCGCCCTGCTGCTGCACGGCGAGCCGTCGTGGTCCTTCCTCTACCGACACGTGGTCGACGTGCTCGTCGACCGCGGGATCCGGTGCGTCGTGCCGGACCTGGTCGGCTTCGGCCGCTCCGACAAGCCCGTGCACCAGGAGGACTACTCCTTCGCCCGGATGGTGGAGTGGACCCGCGAGCTGGTCTTCGACCACCTCGACCTGCACGACGTCACCCTGGTCGGGCAGGACTGGGGCGGACTGATCGGCCTCCGGCTCGTCGCGGAGCACCAGGACCGCTTCACGCGGGTGGTGGCGGCCAACACGGGCCTGCCGACCGGCGACTTCGACATGCCGGAGATCTGGTGGCAGTTCCGGCGCGCGGTCGAGTCGGCCGAGGTCCTCGACGTCGGTCGTCTGGTCGCCGCCGGGTGTGCGCGCCCGATGCCCGACGACGTACGCGCCGCCTACGACGCGCCGTTCCCCGAGGAGCGCGCCAAGGCGGGCGCCCGGGTCATGCCGACCCTGGTGCCCACCCGTCCCGACGACCCCGCCACGGAGGCCAACCGCGCCGCCTGGCAGGTGCTCGGCGCCAGCGAGCTGCCGTTCTTGTTGGCGTACAGCGACAGCGACCCGATCACGGGCGCGATGGCACCGGTGATGCGCAAGCTCGTCCCCGGCACCCGCGGTCTCGACCACCCCACGATCGCCGGAGCGGGCCACTTCCTCCAGGAGGACGCCGGCCCCCAGCTGGGCCGGGTGGTCGCGGACTTCATGCTGGTGTGAAGAGCGTGAGCTGCATGCCGTCGGGCGCCGCGACTGCACCTGAGGTTGAGCGATCGGGTGACGAGGTCTCAGCGCAGGCGGGTGTGCAACCGGACATGGGTGCCGGACCCGTCACTGCCGACGTCGACGGCCGTGCAGAGCTGCCGCGCGAGCCAGAGCCCGTATCCGTGGTCGGACGGCTCGACCGGCGGGAGGAGGCCCAGGAGCGGGTCCATCGGGCCGGGTCCGGAGTCGTGCACGTGGCAGACCCACGTGGAGTCCTCGGCATAGACGTGCAGGAGCGCCGGGGGCTCGCCGTGCACGATCGCGTTGGTGAGCATCTCGGTGACCGAGAGCGCGACGTCGTGGACCACGTCGGGATCCAGCCCCGCCCGGGCACCACTGGCCCGCACCAGCCGGCGCGCGCTGGAGATGTCGGCGACCGTCGAGCACAGGAGGGTCGTCGCCCCCGCGGGCGGCGGCACCACCGCGGCCAGCAGGGTGAGCAGCTCGAGCGGGTCGTCGAACCCGGGGTTGGGTGACAACGCTCCGTCGGACCACACCGCGCCGTGGGTCTGCCTCCCGATCTCGAGCAGGTGCGCCGGCAACGACCCCACGTCGTAGGGGCACAGCAGGTCGACGTCGTGCCGGGCGAAGACCAGGTTGACCGCTGCCTCGAGCCGGCGATAGTCCACCAGCTCGGCGGGGGTCCGCCCCTCCAGCGCCTGCTCGGCGATGACGGAGGAGCGGACGTCGGGCGACTCGGCCGCGAAGTCGAGGAGCACGCGGTAGACGTTCCACTGGGGGGCGTAGGCGACCGTGTCCTCCACGAACGTCACCTCGTCGGAGTCGCGGCCCAGCGCCGAGCGCAGTCGGTCGACCCGGCGCGGCGGGGCCATGACCAGCGCGCGGTGCCCGCGCTCGAGACCCTCACGCAGGAAGCCGCCCGCCTCGTCGGCGTAGTGACGGGCACCGTCGTAGAAGAGGCTGGCGTGCGTGGCGACGGGCGATGTCGGTGCAGGCCGGAGTGCCCCGGTCTCACGAGAGCCGGGAGTCGTTGGGATGCCGCTCGAGCCCGGGCTCACCCGGCCACTGTAGGTGGGGGATCCGCCACGTGCCACGGATTCGGCCCGATGGTCGCGAACTCCCCGGGACGCAGAAGAGCCCCGACCGCCGAAGCGGTCGGGGCTCAACGTGTGAGATCAGGAAACGCGAACGTTCTCAGCCTGGGGACCCTTGGGGCCCTGGGCGAGGTCGAACTCGACCTTCTGGTTCTCGTCGAGGGACTTGTAGCCGCCGGACTGGATCGCGGAGAAGTGAACGAACACGTCCTCGCCGCCGCCGTCCTGAGCGATGAAGCCGAAGCCCTTTTCGGCGTTGAACCACTTGACGGTGCCTGAAGCCATGATGATTTCCTTTGTTTCGTGTCGGGGCTGTCTGCCCCTGAACCGCTGAAGACATCCATGCGTACTGATGTCCAGCGAACCGAAAACCAGGAGTACGAGATACGAGCCGCGCATCGTGTGCGGCCAGGACGGCCCGGAAGCCATCCCTTCAACAACCACCATCGTAGGGCATGGGGTCCCGGTTTGGCGTTTTGGCCTCCTCATCGGCGCAGCAGCAGTGCCGCGTCGCCGAACTCGTGCCAGAGATAGCCGCCCGCGACGGCCGCGTCGTACGCCGCCTGGGTGAGCCGTTCGCCGGCAACGGCCTCGACCAGCAGCAGGTGCGAGGCGAGGGGATCATGCCACCCCGTGACGAGGCCGTCGACGACCCGCGGCGGGTCGGCGGGCGTGACCACGCGGGAGGTCCAGCCGGACGCCGCCTCGACCCGCCCGTCGACGGCCGCGGACTCGATGGCGCGCGTTGCGGTCGTGCCCACCGCGATCACCCGGCCGCCCCACGAGCGGGCGGCGGCCACCAGGCGCGCGGACGCCGCGGGCACCTCGAACCACTCCGGCCCGGGCGCCTCCCCGGCCTCCTGCGAGGACACGCCGGTATGCAGGGTGACCGGTGCGACCTGCACGCCGGCCGTCACCAGCCGCTTCACCAGTGCGTCGGTGAACGGCCGCCCGGCCGACGCCATCTCGGCGCTGCCGGGGCACGCGCCGAAGACCGTCTGATAGCTGGCGAGCGGGTAGCGCCGGTCGAGATAGCCGTAGGCGATCGGGCGGCCGTTCCACGCCAGCTGGCGGTCCAGGTCGCCGCGCACGGACGCGCGCCAGAGCCGGTTGCCCTCGCCGGTCGGCGACGAGGGCTCCTCGCCCGGCCACGGGGACAGCAGCGTGAGCAGCGCATCGCCGACCTGCACGGTGTCGCCGACGGCGGCGTCGAGGACCGCACGCGCGGCGTCGGGCGCCGTACGCAGCTCGACCACCCGGTGGCCGCCGTCGAGGCGGTGGGCGACGTGGAGGACCGACGGACGGCCGGCGAGGGTGGCGTCGACCTCGCCCGGCACGGTGGCGGAGGTGTTGACGACGAGCACGTCGCCCGCGCGCAGGTGGTCGGGCAGGTCGCGGAACCGACCGTGCGACAGCCCGTCGGGGGTCGCGACCAGCAGCCGCACCTCGTCGCGCGCCAGGCCGCGTTCCTCCGCGGGTCGCGGGGCGTAGGTCGACGCGGTGAACCGCGTGCGCGGGGTCTCGGTGAGCAGCGCCATCAGGACCGCCCTCCCAGGTCGTCGGCCCGGTAGCGACCCGACGCGGGCCGGGCGTCGAGCAGCGCGAGCAGGCGCGGCACCACGGACTCGGGCGGCGGCCGGTCGGAGATGTCCTCACCGGGGAAGGCGTCCCGGTGCATCGCGGTGCGCATGTCCCCGGGGTCCACGGCGTAGGCCGTCAGGCCGGTCTCCGCGGCGTAGGTCAGTGTCACGTGGTCGAGCGCGGCCTTGCTGGCGCCGTAGAGGCCCCAGGTCTCGTAGTGGTGGACCGCAGCGTCCGAGCTGATCGAGAGGAGCACGCCGTCGGCCGCGCGCAGCCACGGCATCAGCGCCGAGGTGAGGACCAGCGGGCCCCCGATGTTGGTGCGCCACACCTGCTGCAGGTCGGCGATGCCGACCTCCGTCAACGCGCGCATCGGCAGGGGGCCGAGGGTGCTGGCGTTGTGGACCAGCAGGTCGAGGCGGCCGTGTGCCGCCACCTCGGCGCGCAGGCGCTCGCGGTGGTCGGCATCGGTGAGGTCGCCGACGATCGCCGTCACTCCCCCGGGAAGGTCGGCCTCTGTGAACTTCTCCCCAGCACGCCCGTCGGTGACCACCCGCCACCCCCGCTGCGCCACGGCCCTGACCAGGGCGAGCCCCAGGCCGGCCGATCCCCCGGTGATGAGTGCCACTGGTGCTGTCGTCTCGGTAGTCATGGCACCATGGTTCAAGTTCAAGTGAACTTGACTTCAAGGGGTGACGATGGGTTCCCGAGATCTGCTCCCGATGGGCGAGATCACGCGTCGCAGCGGCTTCGCCGCGTCGGCGATCCGCTACTACGAGGCCGAGGGGTTGATCGAGGCGCACCGCTCCGGCGGCGGCCAGCGGCGCTTCGAGCGCAGCGTGCTGAGACGGCTGGCCTTCATCCGCGCGGCCGGCAACGTCGGGCTGACCATCGAGGAGATCCGCGACGAGCTGGCCCGCCTGCCCGGCAACCGCACTCCCACCAAGGCCGACTGGCAGCGCATCTCCAGACACTGGCGCACCCGCCTCGACGAGCAGATCGCCGCGCTCCAACGGCTCAAGGGCGGGCTCGACGGCTGCATCGGCTGTGGATGCCTGAGCCTGCGCAGCTGCGCCTTCTCCAACCCCGGCGACGTCCACGCAGAGCGCGGCTCGGGTGCCAGGCTGCTGCCCGACTCGCTGCGGCGGCCGCACCCGACCCGGAGGACTCCCGCCTGAGGGGCCACCGCGGACACGGGGCCGGTGGACCCAGCCGCGTCTAGGTCGAGAGGCCGGCCCTCAGCTCGCTCAGCGCGTCCTCGAGCGAGACCTGCGGGGTCCAGCCCCACACCCGCGCACGGTCGGCCACGATCTGGCCGGTCCACGCCGGCTCGTCGTCCCAGGTCGCCTCGACACCCAGCGCGGCGGTGACGGAGCCGAGGTAGTCACGCTGGGTCGCCGCGCCGCTCGCCACGTTGACCGGGGTGCAGCCGCCCACGACCGGGCCCACCGCGCCGTCGCTCGAGACCGCGATGGCGCCGGTCGCGAGGTCCGCAGCGATCACGGCCAGGTCGTCGACGTGCACCCAGGCGAACGTCTGGTCGGCGACCGCGTGGCGCTGGGACTCGTCGTCGCGGATCGCAGCCGGCCGGACCGTGTTCCACACCGAGGTCTCGCCCGCACCGAGGATCGCCGGCGGGCGCAGCAGGACCCGCGTCGTCCCTCCCAGGCGGCCCAGCGCGGCGTCGACGTCGCGCTTGACCACCG
>JBBSOR010000031.1:0-34955 GCA_038259535.1 Propionibacteriales bacterium
ACGCGAGCCACTCCTGGGTCTCGTCGGGATCGATGTCCGGCAGCTGGGTGGGGAGCCCCTCGTGGATCACCGACGCGATGGCCGGGGACGGCCTGGTCGTGCTCTCCGTGGACTTCTCGGCGTCACTCACCCGCTCATCGTGTCACGCAAGCCGTCGCCACGAAATCTACCCATGGGTAGGCCCGATTGTGGTCCGCGCACGACGTACGCCATGCTCGCCGGTCGGACCGGGGTTGCGGCGTCTGCCCAGTTCGGGTGGACTATGTGCACCCAAACAACGGAGGTACTGCGTGAGCTCGACGGTGGGCGATTCTGCCCAGGCGACAGGTACGGGAGACCGGCTGGGTCTCAAGCCCGGCATGGTGGTCCAGGAACTCGGCTGGGACAACGACACCGATGACGAGCTTCGCGTCGCGGTCGAGGACTGCATCGATGCCGACATGGTGGACGGCGACTACGGCAATGTCGTGGACGCGGTGCTGCTGTGGTGGCGCGACGACGACGGCGATCTCGTGGACGGACTGGTGGACGCGCTGACCGATCTGGTGGGTGGCGGCTCGATCTGGCTGCTGACCCCGAAGGTGGGTCGGCCGGGCACGGTGGACGCAGCGGACGTCGCCGAGGCGGCACCGATCGCAGGGCTCTCCCAGACGACCACGGCGGCGGTCAGCAAGGAGTGGCAGGCCACGCGCCTGGTTGCTCCGAAGACCCCCGCGTGAGCGGCGGCACCCTCGTCGGCACGCTGGCGTCCAGGGTTGCCGGCATCGGGACCACCGTGCGCGTGCTCGGGCGCGCCGGTGTCATCCGCCCCTACGGCCCGCGAACCCTGGCCACCCTCGGCCTCGTCGTGCACCGCTGGGGGACCGGTCCCGCGGGCGGCTTCGCGACGCTCGCCGCTCGTTCGCCCCACCAGGTCGGCGTGATCGACGAGCTGGGCGAGCTGACGTGGGGTGAGCTCCACCGCCGCTCGAACTCTCTGGCGCGCGCACTCGCGGAGCGCGGGGTCGGCGAGGGTGACGCCGTGGCCGTCATGTGCCGCAACCACCGGGGCTTCATCGACGCCTCCATCGCGGTGGCCAAGCTCGGCGCCGACATCCTCTACCTCAACACGGCCTTCGCCGGCCCCCAACTGGTCGACGTGCTCGAGCGCGAGGCGCCGTGCCTGGTCGTCCACGACGAGGAGTTCACCGCCCTGCTCGCGGGCGCCCAGGTGGAGCGCCGTGTGCTGGCGTGGACCGACGGCGACAGCGCCTCCGAGGACACGCTGGAGCAGCTGGTGTCGGCGTACGACGAGGGCGACCTGCAGCCGCCCGAGCGTCACACCAGGATCGTGATCCTCACCTCGGGCACGACGGGCACGCCCCAGGGCGCCCCCCGCAAGGAGGCGGGCATCGACGCGGCGGTCGCGCTGTTGTCGCGGATGCCGCTGCGCGCGGGATGGCGCACCCACATCGCGGCACCGCTCTTCCACACGTGGGGATTCGCCCACCTCGCCCTGGCGATGCTGCTGGGCTCCACGGTCGTGCTGCGCCGTACGTTCGACCCGGCAGCCGCGCTGCGGACCACTCAGGACGAGCGGTGCCAATCGCTGGTCGTGATCCCGGTGATGCTGCAACGGATGCTGGCGCTCCCACCGGAGCAGCTGGACGGGGTCGACCTGGATCGCGTCGAGGTGGTCGCGACGTCGGGCTCGGCGCTGCCGGCCACCCTCGCCCAGGCATGGATGGACCGCTTCGGCGACCACCTCTACAACATCTACGGCTCCACCGAGGTGGCCTACGCCTCGATCGCGACCCCGGAGGACCTGCGGGCCGCCCCGACCTCGGCCGGCAAGCCGCCCTACGGCACGGTCGTGAAGATCCTCGGCGAGGACGGCGGCGAGCTCGCGCAGGGCGACACCGGGCGCATCTTCGTGGGCAACGGGCTGCTCTTCGAGGGCTACACCCACGGCGGGTCCAAGGAGGTCGTGGACGGCCTGATGTGCGCGGGCGACGTCGGCTTCTTCGACGCCGACGGGCGCCTGCACGTCGCCGGTCGCGACGACGACATGATCGTCTCCGGCGGCGAGAACGTCTTCCCGCAGGAGGTCGAGGACTGCCTCGTGGCACACGACCGGGTCCACGAGGTCGCCGCGATCGGCGTGGCCGACCACGACCACGGCCAACGGCTCCGGGCGTTCGTGGTGCGCGCCGGGGAGGTGTCCGCGGACGAGCTGCGTGACCACGTGAGGGCCCGCCTGGCGCGCTTCAAGGTGCCCCGCGAGATCGTCTTCGTCGACGAGCTGCCGCGCAACGCCACCGGCAAGATCCTCAAGCGTGAGCTGGCCCAGCACGACCCCGACGGGCGCGATCGGGTCCCGGACGAGGCCGACGCGTGACGCGCGAGGGACTGTGCCTCGGCGACGAGGCACCCGACTTCGTGCTGCGCGACCAGTTCGGACAGGACGTGCGGCTCAGCGACTTCCGCGGGCGCAAGGCGGTGGCGCTGATGTTCTTCCCGTTCGCCTTCACCGGCGTCTGCACCGGCGAGCTCGCGGGCGTGCGCGACCGGCTCGACGAGTTCCTCTCCTTCGACACCGAGGTGCTGGCGCTCTCCTGCGACTCGGTCTATGCCCTGCGCACCTTCGCGGAGAGTGAGGGGCTCAACTTCCCGCTGCTCTCCGACTACTGGCCTCACGGCGCGGTCGCGTCGACCTACGAGGTCTTCGACGAGGTCAAGGGGGCACCGCGTCGCTCGTCGTACGTCGTGGACACCGACGGGCGGTTGCGCTGGGCGGTGCACAACGCCAACCCCGACGGACGCGACCTCGACGAGCACCTCCGTCAGCTTCACGCGGCAGTGTCCTGAGCGACGACCGCCCACCGGTCTAGACCGCTGGGGACTGTTCGTGGGATTCCGCGGACGCCCTTGGCGGCTCGTGTAATCTGGGACCTGTTGAGCCGCTGGTGACCCGAGACGCCAGCGGCTCAACTCATTTCTCTTCGCTTTCTCGGCTGCTTCCTCTCCGTGTTTCTGGTGGAGCCGGACCGTCCCGTAGTCTGTGCCAGCCTCGTCGCCCGCCTCGGTGGGACCGGCGGCACGCGCGTCGGTAGCTCAGCGGTAGAGCACTCGGTTTACACCCGAGCGGTCGGCGGTTCGAAACCGTCCCGACGCACCATCTCGCCCTTGGTCACCAGCCCAGCGCCAACCCGTGCGTGCCAGAGTGTCGACATGATCGTCCCCTTCAGCATCACCGACTTCATCGAGCGCGCCGCCGCGGTCTACGGCGAGCGCGTGGGTTTCATCGACGAGCCGGACCAGCCGGCCGGCTCGTTGGGCTCCCTCACCTACGCCGAGGCGTACGAGCTGTCGCAGCGGCAGGCGGCCAGGCTCGACGATCTGGGCATCGGTGTCGGCGACCGGGTGGCCGTGCTGAGCCACAACTCCTCGCGGCTGCTCACGTCGTTCTTCGGCGTCTGCGGCTCGGGCCGGGTGCTGGTGCCGATCAACTTCCGGCTGCGCCCCGACGAGATCGCCTACATCGTGGCGCACTCCGGGGCACGGGTGCTCTACGTCGACCCGGAGCTCGTCGAGTCGGTGTCGGGGATCGACGTCGAGCACCGCTTCGTGCTCGGCGAGGACGAGTCGATGTTCGCCGCGGTCGGCGCCGAACCGCGCGGGTGGGAACCGGACGAGAACGCGACGGCCACGATCAACTACACCTCCGGCACGACCGCCCGCCCCAAGGGTGTGCAGCTCACGCACCGCAACCTGTGGACCAACGCGGTGACGTTCGGCCTGCACGCAGGGGTCAGCGACCGAGACGTCTACCTCCACACGCTGCCGATGTTCCACGCCAACGGGTGGGGCATGCCCTTCGCGATGACCGGCCTGGGCGTGCCGCAGGTCGTGCTGCGCAAGGTCGACGGCGCCGAGATCCTCCGCCGGGTCGAGCAGCACGGCGTCACCGTCATGTGTGCCGCCCCGGCGGTCGCTTCCGCCGTCCTCGAGGCCGCCGCCGACTGGGAGGGCGAGATCCCCGGCCGCGACCGCGTGCGGATCATCATGGCCGGCGCCCCGCCGCCGACGAAGACGGTCGTCCGGGTCCAGGAGGAGCTCGGGTGGGAGTTCATCCAGATCTACGGCCTCACCGAGACCTCGCCGCTGCTCACGGTCAATCGTTCGCGTGCCGAGTGGGACGACCTGTCGGCCGAGGAGCGGGCCGCGAAGCTCGTGCGGGCCGGCGCGCCCGCCATCGGCGTACGACTGCGCACCGACGAGCAGGGTGAGGTGCTGGCCCGGTCCAACGTCATCCTCGAGGGCTACTGGGAGCGACCCGACGAGACCGGCAAGGCACTCGTGGACGGGTGGTTCCGCACCGGCGACGGCGGCGTGCTCGGCGACGACGGCTACCTCACGATCAGCGACCGCAAGAAGGACGTGATCATCACCGGCGGCGAGAACGTCTCCTCGATCGAGGTCGAGGACGTGCTGTTCTCGCACCCGGCGGTGGCCGAGGTCGCCGTGATCGGCGTGCCGAGCGAGAAGTGGGGCGAGACCATCAAGGCACTCGTCGTGCTGGCCGACGGTGCGAGCGGCAGCCCGGAGACGGAGGCCGAGCTGATCGCCTGGTGCAAGGACAAGGCTGCCGGCTACAAGGCGCCGACCTCGATCGAGTTCCGCGACGAGCTGGCCCGCACCGCGACCGGCAAGCTGCAGAAGTTCAAGCTGCGCCAGCCCTTTTGGGAGGGCCAGGGCCGGCAGATCAACTGACCAGGGGCGATGATCGGACCCATGCCCTCGCTCGCGGACGTCGTCGACCTGCTGCACTCCTGGTATCCGCCCGACACGGCCGATT
The DNA here is from genome assembly GCA_038259535.1 of Propionibacteriales bacterium. Classification (GTDB taxonomy): domain Bacteria; phylum Actinomycetota; class Actinomycetes; order Propionibacteriales; family Nocardioidaceae; genus Nocardioides. Next base: position 4,838 of record JBBSOR010000031.1, read on the forward strand.
CGTTCGACGCCGTCGGCCTCGTCGTCGGTGACCCGGAGGTGGAGGTCGCCAAGGTCCTCTTCGCCGTCGACCCGACCATCGAGGTCGCCCGCGAGGCGGTCGCCTGGGGCGCCGACCTTCTGGTCGTGCACCACCCGCTCTTCCTGGCGCCGGTGAGCTCGGTCGCGGCCACGACCCCCAAGGGACGCACCCTGCACACGCTGACGGCGGGCGGGTGCGCGCTGCTGACCGCCCACACCAACGCCGACGTGGCCGAGGCAGGCGTCTCGGAGTCCCTCGCGCGCGCCCTGGGCCTGCGCGACCTGACCCCGGTCCGGCCGGCCTCTCCGGGGGCCGCCACCGGCACCGGACGCATCGGCACGATCGAGGAGACGACCCTCCAGCAGTTCGCGGCCGACGTCGCGGGCGCGCTGCCGACCACCGCCCACGGCGTACGCGTCGCCGGCGCGGGCGAGCGAACCGTGGGCCGGGTCGCGGTGTGCGGCGGGTCGGGCGACTTCCTGCTCGACGAGCTCGTCGGCAGCGACGTCGACGTCTTCGTGACCAGCGACCTGCGCCACCACCGGGCGGGGGAGTTCCTGGAGCACGGTGGCCCCGCACTGGTCGATGTCGCGCACTGGGCGGCGGAGTGGACCTGGTTGCCGGTGGTGGAGGGTCGGCTGCGCGCGGCGATGGGCGATAGGGTCGAGACCCGGGTCAGCACGCTGTGCACCGACCCGTGGTCGTTTCGCTACTGAAGTCCCAGGAGAGCCGTTGAAGGCCGATCCCACCCACCAGCTCCAGCTGCTCGGCATCGCCGAGCTCGACTCGCGTGCGGCGCGGTTGCGCCACCAGCGCGACCACCTCCCCGAGCTGGCCGAGATCCTCGCCCTGCAGGCCGAGCGCACCGCCCTGACCGACCAGGTGCGCGACGCCCGCATCGTCGTCGACGACCTCGCCGTCGAGCAGGTCAAGGCCGACCGGGAGGTCGAGTCGGTCAAGGCCCGGCGCGAGCGCGACCGGACGCGGATGGACACCGGGCAGATCACCAACCCCAAGGACCTCGAGCGGATGCAGCACGAGCTCGTCTCGCTGGAACGCCGGATCGCCACCCTCGAGGACGCCGAGCTCGAGGTGATGGAGGCGCTCGAGGAAGCCCAGCAGGTGCTGTCCGGCCTCGGCATCCGGGCCGAGGACATCGACGCGCGGCTGGGCGAGCTGGTCGCGGGCCGTGACGAGAAGCAGACCTCGATCGACGCCTCGCTCGCCGAGGTCGTGGCCGACCGTGGCCCGGCTCTCGAGGGCATGCCCGACGACCTGATGGCGCTCTACGAGCGGCTCCGCGAGCAGAAGGGCGTCGGCGCCGCGCTGCTGCGCGATCGCCAGTGCAGCGGCTGCAACATGACCATCGACCCGTCCGAGCTCTCGCGCGTCCGATCGGCCCCGGCCGAGGAGGTCGTGCGGTGCGAGGAGTGCCAGCGCATCCTGGTGCGCACCGACGACTCGGGACTCTGAGGGGCACCACCCATGCGACTCGACGCGGAGGTGATGGCCGCGCGCGGTCGGATGTCGCTGCGCGCTCGTGTGGACCGGCTGCGGGCCAAGGGCTGGGTCATCGGCCAGAGTGCGATCGCCGCCGGGTTCGCGTGGTGGCTGGCGGCGGACGTCTTCGGGCACCAGCTGCCGTTCTTCGCGCCCATCGCGGCGGTGGTCTCCCTCGGCATGTCCTACGGCCAGCGCCAGCGCCGCGTCGCCGAGGTCACCGTGGGCGTCGCGCTGGGCGTCCTTCTCGGCGACGTCACGACCCATCTCATCGGATCCGGCGGGCTCCAGATCGCGCTGATCGTCGCGGCAGGCATGTCGATCGCGCTGCTCCTCGACGCCGGGCAGCTGCTGCTCATCCAGGCGGCGGTCCAGGGCATCGTGGTCGCGGCGCTCGCACCAGCGCCGGGCGATGCGTTCCTGCGCTGGACAGACGCTCTGATCGGCGGAGCCGTCGCGCTCGTGGCCGCGACGGTCGTCCCGGGGGCGCCGCTGCGCAAGCCACGAGACCAGGCCGCCGTCGTGGTCCGGAAGATCGCCGAGCTGCTCCGCTGCGCTGCGGACCGGTTGGGCGACGGCGACGTCGAGCAGGCCCTTGCTGTGCTGCGCGACGCGCGGTCGACCGACGTGCTGATCGCGGAGCTGAGGGCGGCATCGGAGGAGGGCTTGTCGGTGGTGAGCTCCTCGCCCTTCCGGCGACGGCACGGCGAGCACCAGCGCCAGCTCGCCGAGCTCGTGGAGCCGCTCGACGTGGCCCTGCGCAACACGCGCGTCGTCGTACGCCGGGTGGCGGTGGCCACCTACCGCCGCGAGCCGGTGCCGGCGTCCTACGGCACGTTGATGCGCGACCTGGCGACCCTCACTGAGCGGGTGGCCGACGAGCTGGTCGCCGACCGGATGGCCACGGCCGTGGTCGATGACCTGATAGCCCTCGGGCGGGCCACCGCGACCGTCGAGCACAGCCACGACCTGTCGGCGGAGGTCATCCTGGCGCAGGTCCGCTCGATCATCGCCGATCTCCTCGCGCTGTGCGGGATGGACCCGCTCGAGGCGACCGACGTGATCCCGCTGCGGTAGCCGCCGCTAGACCTGGGCGACGACGACGTCGAGCTGGGTGCCTCTGGGGGTCGGGCTGCCGAGCTCGACGGTCCAGCCGAGCCGCCCGAGCGCGTCGGCGAGGGCCTTCGGCGTGCGGGGGTCGACGCCGTCCTCGAGGAGGGCACGGACGATCCGCCCCTTGGTGGCCTTGTTGAAGTGGCTCACGACGGTCCTCCGGCCTTCCGACTCGTGGAGCACCCGCACGGTGGCGACCCGTCGGGCCACGTCGTCGGTCGGCCGCCAGAAGGCGGCGTACGTGCTGGAGCGGAGGTCGACGAGCAGCCCCTGGCGCATGCCGTCGGTGATGGCCTCGCCGAGGACCTCGCGCCAGGCGCCGGCGACGGAGCCGACGCCCGGGAGCACGGAGTCGCCGGACAGGCGGTAGGCGGGGATGCGGTCGCCGGGGCGCACGAGCCCGAAGAGGGCGCTCGTCACGGCCAGCCGGGACGTGGCGCGCCGGCGGGCGGCGGCCGAGAGCGTGCCGGGGTCGAGCGCGTCGTAGAGGACGCCGGTGTAGATCGCGTCGGCGCGCGCTGTCGGGGCGCTCTCGAGGCGCTCGTTGCGCCGGACGAGGTCGAGCTGCGCGGGTCCGAGGCCGAGCACCGCCGCTGCCTTCTCCGGGTCCTCGCGACACAGGGTGACGAGTGACTCGAGCAACGTCGCCCGCGTCGGGTTGAGGGAGGGGGAGGCGAGCGCGGCCAGGTCGAGGGGCTTGCCACGGCGCGGAGCGGTCTTGCCCTCGCTGGGCGGCAGCAGGATCAGCACACGCGCAAGCCTAGGCAGCGCCGCCACGGTGCCCCCGGCTAGGGTCGGGCGATGCCCAGCAACCGTGTGGTGAAGGTCCGATCGAGTGGCGACAGCGTGTCGGCCCAGGAGCTGCGCCACGGCATCGTGGCGATCCAGCAGGAGCTCGAGGTGTCCCCGGCCTTCCCCGATGCGGTGGAGGCGGCGGCCGCCGCTGCAGCGGCGCATCCGCGACTGCCCGGACTCGACCGCACCGACCTCGAGCTCGTCACGATCGATCCCGAGTCGGCCCGTGACCTCGACCAGGCGATGCACATCGAGCGGGACGGGGACGGCTACCTGGTCCACTACGCGATCGCCGACGTGGCCGCATTCGTCGCCGCCGGCGATCTGGTCGACGCCGAGGCCCATCGCCGCGGTGAGACGCTCTACGGCGCTGACTCCAAGATCCCGCTCCACCCCCCGGTGCTCAGCGAGGGCGCGGCATCGCTGCTCCCCGACGAGGTCCGGCCCGCGCTGCTGTGGACGATCAAGGTCGATCAGGCGGGTGAGGGCACGGACGTCAAGGTCGAGCGTGCTCTGGTGAAGTCGCGCGCCAAGCTGTCCTACGACGAGGTGCAGGCCGACCTCGACGCCGGTCGCGCCGATGAGCTCATCGCCCTGCTGAAGGAGGTCGGCGAGCTGCGCCTGGCCCGCGAGGCGGCGCGCGGCGGTGTGTCGCTGCCACTGCCCGAGCAGGAGCTCGTCGAGAACGCCGAGGGTCACTGGGAGCTGGAGTTCCGGCGGTTGACACCCGTGGAGAGCTGGAACGCGCAGATCTCGCTGCTGACCGGGATGGCCGCCGCCTCGCTGATGGTCTACGCCCGCGCCGGCATCCTCCGCACCCTGCCGCCGGCGGATCCCCGCGACGTGCAGCGGCTGCACCGCACGGCACGCGCCCTGGGCATCGACTGGCCGGCCGAGCAGCTCTACCCCGACTTCATCCGCACGCTCGACCCGTCGAAGCCCACCCACGCCGCGATGGTGGTCGCCTGCACCCGGCTCCTGCGCGGTGCGGGCTACGTGAGCTTCAACGGCGAGCTGCCGGAGCTCGCGCAGCACTCGGCGCTGGCGTCCGAGTATGCCCACGTCACCGCCCCCCTGCGTCGCCTCGTCGACCGCTCTGCCGGTGAGATCTGCGTGGCCCTGTGCGCGGGCACCGAGGTGCCCGACTGGGTCGTCGCCGCGATGGCGGAGCTTCCCGACACGATGGGCGGCTCGGGTCGTCGTGCCCGCCAGTACGAGAACGCCATCGTCAACCTCTGCGAGGCCGAGCTGCTCAAGGATCGCGTGGGTGACACCTTCGCCGCCGTCGTCGTCGAGATCGACGAGAAGGACCCGACGAAGGGCGACATCACCATCCAGGAGCCGGCCATCGAGGCGACCGTCACCGGCGACTCCGAGCTCCCGCTCGGCGAGGAGGTGGTCGTGGTGCTGGTGCAGGCCGACCTGGCCACGCGGAAGGTCGTGTTCGGGGTGGCGTGAGGTTGGCGGGTGGACGCCGGTCCGGCGCCGTGGCCAGGCTCACCAGCCCCAACCCGCTGGTCAGGACGATGGACAGGACAGCAGTGGGTGCACGGCGCACAGGAACCCCCAGGGTCGACGTGGTCCCACGGGAGGCCGCGAGACTGCGTGCGCATGACCACAATGGGTGGTTGGTGGGGGAGTGGGTCGGCCTGTAGGCCGGGTTCTGTCCCGTCCTGGATCAACTCCAGTGCGGGGGCGACCATCCATCTGCGACGACCGTTGCCGGCCGCCTGGTGCGATCTACCCGGATGCTCGGGCGGGCAGCCCTCGAACGCATCCTGTCTGATCTTGCTCCGGGTGGGGTTTGCCTAGCTGCTCCGGTCGCCCGGAGCACTGGTGGTCTCTTGCACCACCGTTTCACCCTTACCGCTCCACCGCGCCGAAGCACGGAGGAGAGGCGGTCTGTTCTCTGTGGCACTGTCCCGCGGGTTTCCCCGGGTGGCTGTTGGCCACCACCCTGCCCTGTGGAGCCCGGACCTTCCTCGACCCACCACCCGGAGCCGAAACCCACGGTGGCGGACCGCGGCCGCCCGGCCGACCCACTCGCTGTGGATCCTACGGGTGCGTGAGGACCTCGGCGCCATCCGCGGTGACGAGCAGGGTGTGCTCGAACTGGGCGGAGCGGCGACGGTCCTGGGTCACGACGGTCCAGCCGTCGTCCCACATGTCGTAGTCGGGCGTGCCGAGGTTGAGCATCGGCTCGATGGTGAAGGTCATCCCGACGCGGATCTCGTCGTCGAAGCGCGGGTCGTCGTAGTGGGGGATGACCAGGCCGGAGTGGAACGACGTGCCGATGCCGTGGCCGGTGAAGTCACGGACGACGCCGTAGCCGAAGCGGCGTGCGTAGGCCTCGATCACCCGTCCAATGATGTTGACCCGTCGGCCCGGCTTGACCGCCTTGATGGCCCGGTCGAGCGATTCCTTCGTGCGCTGGACGAGCAGCCGCGACTCCTCGTCGACCTCACCGGCGAGGAAGGTGGCGTTGGTGTCGCCGTGGACTCCGTCGAGGAAAGCGGTGATGTCGATGTTGACGATGTCGCCGTCCTCGACGACGCGCGAGTCCGGGATGCCGTGGCAGATGACCTCGTTGACGCTGGAGCACAGCGACTTGGGGAAGCCGCGGTAGCCCAGCGTCGACGGGTAGGCGCCGTGGTCGCAGAGGAACTCGTGGCCGATCCGGTCGAGCTCGTCGGTGGTCACCCCCGGCACCACGTGGGAGCCGACCAGCTCGCGGGCCTGGGCGGCCAGCCGGCCGGCCACGCGCATCCTCGCGATCGTCTCGTCGTCCTTGACCTCATCGCCGATGAACCGCTGCGGCGCGGGCTGGTCGACGTATTTGGGGCGGACGATGCGTGCGGGCACGACGCGCCGCGGCGAGATCGGGGCAGGGGCTACGGCAGACACGTGGGCGAGTGTAGTTTCGGGCCATGAGTGAGAACGAATACTGGTTCTGCCTGGCTCACCACACGGTCGAGGGCACCGAGGGCTGCAAGAACGCCGACCGCCTCGGCCCCTATGCGACGTCCGCGGAGGCCTCCCGCGCGCTGGAGAAGGTGCAGGAGCGCAACGAGGCCTGGGACAACGACCCGGCCTGGAACGACGACGGCGCGGGGTCGCCGGACGACGGTGCCACCGACGGTGCCACCGACGGCGCCACCGACGGCACGTCCGACGACTGATCCCTGCGTGCGTCAGCCCCCGGTCCGCGAACCCCTGTCGCCGTGGCCGTTCGTCGGCCTCGTGGGTCTGGCGTGCGTGGCCTTCCTGATCGGCGCCACCCCGGTCGCCGTCGGTGCGCCGTGGTGGGCGATCACGGTGCTCGCCCTGCTGTGGCTGCCGGCGCTGTTCCTCGCCATCGCGTGGTTCGCCACCCGGCCGCGCACCGTCGCCCTGGTCCCTGTCGTGCTGGCGCTGGTGTGGCTCGCGACGGTGCTGGGCGGCGCCACGCTCCTCGACTGGGCCTGACGCCGCGCTTGGCTCAGAAGGTGTGGTCGGCCCCGGGGAAGGTGCCGCCGCGGACGTCGTCGGCGTATGCCTTCGCCGCCTCGAGCAGCACACCGTGCACGTCGGCGTACTGCTTGACGAAGCGGGCCATCTTCCCGGTGCGCAGCCCGAAGGCGTCCTGCCACACCAGCACCTGGCCGTCGCAACCGCCGCCGGCGCCGATGCCGATGGTCGGGATGGCCAGCTCCGTGCTGATCTTCTCGGCCACGTCACCGGGCACCATCTCCATGACGACGGCGAACGCGCCGGCGTCCTGGACCGCGCGCGCGTCGGCGAGGATCCGCTCGGCGGTCTCGCCGCGCCCCTGGACGCGGTAGCCGCCGAGGGTGTGCTCGCTCTGCGGGGTGAAGCCGATGTGCGCCATGACCGGGATGCCGCCCTGGGTGCACCGCTCGATGACGGGTGCCATCTCCGCGCCGCCCTCGAGCTTGATCGCGTGCGCGCCCGCCTCCTTCATGAAGCGGACGGCCGTGAGGTAGCCCTGCTCGGGCGAGGCCTGGTAGCTGCCGAACGGGAGGTCGCCGACGACCATCGCGCGCCGGACCGAACGGGCGACGGCGCGGGTGAGGGGCAGCAGCTCGTCGACGGTGACGGGCAGCGAGGTCTCGTTGCCGAAGACGTTGTTGGAGGCCGAGTCGCCGACCAGGAGCAGGTCGATGCCGGCCTCGTCGAAGGTGGCCGCGGTGTACATGTCGTAGGCGGTGAGCATGGTGATCTTCTCGCCGCGCTCCTTCATCTCCCGCAGGTGATGGGTGCGTACGCGCTTGGTCGGGGCAGATGCTGAGGCGGGGCCGGAGCCGTAGGGCGCCGTCTCTTCGGGCTGGGCAGACATCGTTGCTCCTCGTCATCTCGCGGCTCCCTGATGGAGTCCACGGACCACGATCAGGCTAGTGCCGACCAGTGGGTAGCCGCCCTGTGGCGCCGGTCACGTCAGGGTCCGGCTCGAGATCACCTCAGCGCGGCGATACCCGCAGGACCCGGTCGTCGGTGCCGTTGTCGGTGGTCAGCAGCAGGTCGCCGTTGCGAGCCGACGTGACCGACCGCAGGCGGCCGTAGCGCCGCAGCCGCGCGGGCCGGGTGACGGAGACGAGGTCGCCACCTGCGTCGAAGCGCAGGAAGAGCACCTCCGAGCCCTTGAGCGCAGCCACGGCCAGGGTGCCCTCGAGCCTGCCCCACCGGGAGCCGCGCACCCACGCCGCGCCCGAGGTCGCGATCGTCGGGTCCCCCGAGGACCAGGCGGCCTCCTGCTGCACGCCGGGGAGGCCCTGGTCGGTCATCGGCACCGACTCGTCATACCCCGGGACCGGGTTCCAGCCGTAGTCGCCGCCGGGCACGAGGAGGTTGACCTCGTCGTCGCGGTAGCTGCCGTGCTCCACCGACCAGAGCGACCCGTCCCGGCGCTGGGCGAGGCCCTGGATGTTGCGGTGGCCGTAGGTCCACACGAACCGTCGGGCCGACGACGCGTCGGCATAGGGATTGTCGGGCATCGGAGCGCCCGTGCGCCGGTGGACCCGCAACACCTTGCCGCCGAGTGAGTCGAGGTCACGTGGGTTGGTGCCGACCGCGGCGTCGCCGGTGCCGACCACGAGCCCGTCGCCCTGGCGCTCGAGCAGGAGGCGACAGCCGCCGTGCCGGCCGGAGATCGAGGGAAGCCCGGTGAGGACGGTGCGGCGGTGGGACAGGGAGCGCCACTTCCGGTCGGCGCGCCAGCGGGTGACCTGCACGTGGTTGCCCCCGGACGTGGAGCCGTGGCACGCCCAGAGCGTGCGGGAGCCGGCGTCGACGGCCAGCGACAGCAGGCCGGTCTCGCCGGAGACCCACACCAGGCGCTCGAGCCTGGCCAGCGTGCGGCGCTTGCCACGACGGACGACGCTCACGCGGGCGCGGTCGCGCTCGGAGACGATCAGCCGACCGCCGGGAGCCTGCTGGACGTCCCAGGGGTGCTCGAGGCCGCGGACGACGGTGCGGACCTTCAACCCCGGGGCCGCCGCGCGGGACTCGGTCGCGGACGACGGCGCGGCGGCCGGTGCGCCCGGGACGCCGAGGGGCGTGAGGGCCAACGCGGTGGCCAGGGCGAGGGACGTGCGCAGGAGGCGGACCATCTTCGCGACGCTAGCCGTCGGCCGCGTCCTTGTGAACGCCGCGGCGTCCTCGGTGCGGTCGGCACCGTGGGGCGGAAGCGCCGCCTGACCGCCGGCGCTCGGCCGAGTCCCTAGAGTGAGCGCGTGGACTTCTACTCCGCCTACGCCCAGGGCTTCGCGCGCATCGCGGCGTGCACCCTGCCGGTGCACCTGGCCGACCCCGCCGCCAACGCGGCCGCCGTCATCGAGCAGGCGCGCGCCTGCCACGACGACCACGTGGCCGTCGCTGTCTTCCCCGAGCTGAGCCTCACCGGCTACTCCGTCGACGACCTCTTCCTCCAGGACACCCTTCTCGTGGGCGTGCAGGACGCGATCGCCGAGATCGTGGCGGCGAGCGGCGACCTGATGACCGCGCTCGTGGTCGGGGCGCCCCTGGTGCAGGGCAACCGGGTCTACAACTGTGCGGTCGTCATCCACCATGGGCAGGTCCTCGGCGTGGCCCCGAAGTCCTACCTGCCCAACTACCGCGAGTTTTACGAGCGCCGCTGGTTCGCCCCGGGCGACGACCGGGAGCTGGAGTGGATCACCGTCGCGGGCCAGGACGTGCGCTTCGGGCCGGACCTGATCTTCCGCTGCCTCGACGTCCCCGGGCTCGACCTCCACGTGGAGGTCTGCGAGGACATGTGGGTGCCCGTGCCGCCGAGCGCGGAGGCGGCGCTGGCCGGCGCGACCGTGCTCGCCAACCTCAGCGGATCACCCATCACGGTGGCCCGCGCCGAGGACCGTCGCCTGCTGGTCCGCAGCGCCAGTGCGCGCTGCGCGGCGGCGTACGTCTATGCGGCGGCGGGGCAGGGCGAGTCGACGACCGACCTCAGCTGGGACGGACAGACGTTGGTCTACGAGTGCGGCGACCTGCTCGGCGAGGGCGAGCGGTTCCCCGACGGACCGCGTCGCACCGTCGTCGACGTCGACCTCGACCGGCTGCGCCAGGAGCGCCTCCGGCAGGGCTCCTTCGACGACAACCGCCGCACCCACCACGAGCGGGTGCAGCGCTTCCGCACGGTGGAGTGGGAGCTCGAGCCGCCGGCGGGCGACATCGGCCTGCTGCGCAAGGTCGACCGTTTCCCGTTTGTCCCCGACGACCCGGACCGCCTCGCGCTCGACTGCTACGAGGCCTACAACATCCAGGTCACCGGCCTCGAGCAGCGCCTCGCCGCCATTGGCTCGCCCAAGGCCGTGATCGGCGTGAGCGGCGGCCTCGACTCCACGCACGCGCTGATCGTGGCGTGCAAGGCGATGGACCGGCTCGGGCGTCCGCGCGGCGACGTCCTCGCCTTCACGATGCCCGGCTTCGCGACCGGCGAGACCACCAAGGCCTACGCCACCCGGCTGTCCGAGGCACTCGGCGTCACCTTCGAGGAGCTCGACATCCGACCGGCGGCCGAGCAGATGCTCGCGGACATGGGCCACCCCTACGCCGCCGGGGAGAAGGTCTACGACGTCACCTTCGAGAACGTCCAGGCAGGCCTGCGCTACGACTACCTCTTCCGTCTCGCCAACCAGCGCGGCGGCATCGTCGTCGGCACCGGCGACCTGTCCGAGCTGGCGCTCGGCTGGTGCACCTACGGCGTCGGCGACCAGATGTCGCACTACACCGTCAACGCCGGCGTGCCGAAGACGCTCGTGCAGCACCTGATCCGCTGGGTGATCAGCCACGGCGAGTTCGAGGAGGCGGCCAACGACGTGCTGGCGGAGATCCTCGAGCAGGAGATCACCCCGGAGCTGATCCCCACGGAGGACGGCAAGAAGCCGCAGGCCACGGAGGACTCGGTCGGCCCCTACAACCTGCAGGACTTCACCCTCGCCCACGTCGTACGCCATGGCTACCGGCCCCGCAAGATCGCCTTCCTGGCTCTGCACGCCTGGCAGGACGCGGAGGTGGGGGAGTGGCCGCCCGGCTATCCCGACGACGCCCGCGTCGCCTATGACCTGCCGACCGTACGACGCTGGCTCGAGGTCTTCGTGAAGCGATTCTTCGCCAACCAGTTCAAGCGGTCCGCCCTGCCCAACGGCCCCAAGGTCAGCGCGATCGGGACGATGAGCCCGCGCGGCGACTGGCGGATGCCGAGCGACGCCAAGGGCACCGCCTGGCTGGCCGAGATCGACCGGGACGTGCCGACGTCCTGAGCGGGTCGAGTCGCCAACTGACCGGTTGGCGCGCCAACTCGTGAGTTGGGCACGTGGCAGCACGCCTCTGGTTACCGACAAGTTGGCGAGTTGGGTGGGTCGGAGACCTCGATCTGGGCCCCCAAGTCGCCAACCGCCGAGTTGGTACGCCAACTCGTGGGTTGGTCGAGCGGCGGAGGCATGACACCGCGCGGGCGCCAGCCCCCTAGGCTGGGGACATGGGCAAGCAAGAGGACTTCGTACTCCGCGCGCTCGAGGAGCGTGACGTCCGGTTCGTGCGTCTGTGGTTCACCGACGTGCTGGGCTTCCTCAAGAGCGTGAGCGTGGCCCCGGCCGAGCTCGAGAACGCCTTCGAGGAGGGGATCGGCTTCGACGGCTCGGCCATCGAGGGCTTCGCCCGCGTCTACGAGTCCGACATGCTCGCCCACCCCGACGCCTCGACGTTCCAGATCCTGCCGTGGCGGGGCGGCGACGAAGGTCCGGCCACGGCGCGCATGTTCTGCGACATCGTGATGCCCGACGGCAGTCCGTCCTACGCCGATCCGCGTCACGTGCTCAAGCGCACGCTGAGCAAGGCGGCCGACCAGGGCTTCACCTTCTACACCCATCCCGAGATCGAGTTCTACCTCTTCAAGAACGTGCCCGGGAAGGGCGACGAGCCGGTGCCCGTCGACCGCAGCGGGTTCTTCGACCACACCGCGCAGTCGCGCGGCTCGGACTTCCGTCGTGAGGCGATCACGATGCTCGAGGCGATGGGCATCTCGGTGGAGTTCAGCCACCACGAGGGCGGGCCCGGCCAGCAGGAGATCGACCTGCGCTACGCCGACGCGCTCACCACGGCCGACAACATCATGACCTTCCGCACCGTGGTCAGGGAGGTCGCGCTGGGGCAGGACATCTGGGCCTCGTTCATGCCCAAGCCCTTCACCACGCACCCCGGCTCGGGGATGCACACGCACGTCTCGCTCTTCGAGGGCGACCGCAACGCGTTCTTCGAGGCCGGCGCGCAGTATCAGCTGTCCAGGACGGGCCGTCAGTTCATCGCCGGCATCCTGCGGCACGCGAGCGAGATCAGCGTCGTCACCAACCAGTGGGTCAACTCCTACAAGCGCCTCCTCGGCGGCGGCGAGGCGCCGTCGTCGATCTGCTGGGGCCACAACAACCGTTCGGCGATGGTCCGGGTGCCGATGTACAAGCCCAACAAGGGCCAGTCGACCCGCGTCGAGTTGCGCACCATCGACCCTGCCTGCAACCCCTATCTCGCCTACGCCGTCGTGCTCGCTGCCGGCATGAAGGGCATCGAGGAGGCCTACGAGCTGCCCCGCGAGGCCGAGGACGACGTCTGGGGCCTGACCGAGCGCGAGCGCAAGGCCCTGGGCATCGCACCGCTGCCCAAGAGCCTGTCGGAGGCCATCGACGTGGCCGAGAGCTCCGAGCTCCTGGCCGAGACGCTGGGTGAGCACGTCTTCGACTTCTTCCTCCGCAACAAGCGCGCGGAGTGGGAGGAGTACCGCACCCAGGTCTCCGCCTACGAGCGCGACCGGATGCTGCCGGTCCTCTGAGATGCCCGGGCCGCGGATCCTGGTCGTCGAGCACGAGGAGTCGTGCCCGCCGCACCTCGTCGGGGTGTGGCTCACGGAGGCCGGCTGCACGCTCGAGGTCTGCCGCCCCTACGCCGGTGACGCGCTGCCCGACCCGACGTCGTACGACGGGGTGCTGGTGCTGGGCGGCGAGATGAGTGCCAACGACGACGCGGTCGCGTGGCTGCCGCCGCTGAGGGCCGCCATCCGCGAGGCCGTCAGGGCGGGCACCCCGTTGCTGGGCATCTGCCTGGGCCACCAGCTCATCGCGGTGGCGCTCGGCGGAGCGATCGAGCCCCACCCGCAGGGACAGACCGTCGGGCTGAGCGAGGTGCGGTGGACCGAGGCGGCGGAGTCCGACGCCTGGGTGGCCGGACGCACCGGCGACGAGGTCGCGATCCACTGGAACAACGACGTGGTGGTGCGACTGCCCGAGGGGGCCGTGGCACTCGCCCACAGCCCCGACGGGCAGGTGCAGGTCGCCCGCTTCGGCCCGAGCGCCTGGGGGATCCAGGCCCACCCGGAGGTCGACGCCGACGTCGTCCGCCACTGGGCGGTGACCGAGCGCGACGAGCACGTCTCGCTCGGGCGCGACCCGGACGCCGTGCTCGCCACGATCGAGGACGCGGGCGCTGCGCTCGCCGCACACTGGCAACCCCTGACCGCGCGGTTCGCCGCACTCGCGGGAGAGCGGCGCGGATGACGTCGTCAGGGGCCTTCGTGAGGCTCGGCTTCGTCGACGGTGCCGCCGCGGCCCGCGGCATCGAGCGGCTCGGCGACGCGGGAGCCCCGCTCACCGCCAAGCTGGCCGCGACGGCGGACCCCGATGCCGCGCTGGAGGGGCTGCTCCGCCTCGTCGAGTCGCTCGACGAGCAGGAGGAGGGGGCCGGCCCGGCGATGCTGGTGGAGGTCGCCGACGACGAGGGCACCGCGATGCGGCTGTGCAGCGTGCTGGGCGCCAGCGTCGCGCTGACCCACCACCTGGTGCGGCACCCCGACCACTGGCGTGAGCTCACCGACCCGACGCTCGGCAGCACACGGGCCGCGGCGTACGCCGTCCGCGAGGCGATGCTGACCGCGGTCGGCGCCGACGCCCAGGTCGAGGTGCCCGTCGCCACGCTGCCCGACGCGGCGGCCGTGGACGCCCTGCGCGTGGAGTACCGCCGGATCCTGCTGCGCCTGGCTGCGCGCGACCTGGCCCACCACGTCGGGATCGACGACGCGGCGGCCGAGATCTCCGACCTCGCCTCGGCGACCCTCGAGGCGGGGCTTGCCGTGGCCCGGGCCCGGGTCGGCGAGACCGCGTCGTCCGCGCGGCTGGCCGTGATCGCGATGGGCAAGTGCGGCGGCCACGAGCTCAACTACATCTCCGACGTCGACGTGGTCTACGTCTACGAGCCCGCCGAGCCGGCGTCGGGTGAGCGCGGCGACGAGGGCACCGCGCTGCGGGCCGCGACCCAGCTGGCCTCGCACCTGATGCGCATCTGCTCCGACCACACGCGCGAGGGCACCATCTGGCCGGTCGACGCCAACCTGCGTCCGGAGGGCAGCCAGGGTCCGCTCGTGCGCACCCTCGCCAGCCACCGCGGCTACTACGAGAAGTGGGCGAAGACCTGGGAGTTCCAGGCACTCCTCAAGGCCCGGCCGGTCGCGGGCGACCTCGCGCTCGGACGCGCCTACCTCGAGATCATCGAACCGTTGGTGTGGAGCGCCGCGGAGCGCACCGGCTTCGTCACCGAGGTCCAGGCGATGCGGCGACGCGTCATCGACCACATCCCCGCGCAGCAGGCGGAGCGGCAGCTCAAGCTCGGCTCGGGTGGTCTGCGCGACGTCGAGTTCGCCGTCCAGCTCCTCCAGCTGGTGCACGGCAGGGCCGACCCGACGCTGCGCGAGGGCGCCACCCTGAGCGCCCTGGCAGCGCTCACCCGGGGCGGCTACGTGGGCCGCGAGGACGGCGAGAAGCTTCACGAGGCCTACTCCTTCCTGCGCACGCTCGAGCACCGCATCCAGCTCCACCAGCTCCGACGCACCCACGTGCTGCCCGAGGACGAGGCCTCGCTGCGCCGGCTGGGCCGGTCCATCGGCCTCTTCTCCGAGCCGGCCGTGCAGCTCGACAAGCAGTGGCGCTACCACCGCCGCGAGGTGCGTCGGCTGCACGAGAAGCTCTTCTACCGCCCCCTCCTCGGCGCCGTGGCCAAGCTGCCAGGCACCGGGGCCCGCCTGTCCCTCGAGGCCGCGGAGGCGCGGCTCGCCGCCCTCGGCTACGCCGACCCCAAGGCGGCGCTGCGCCATCTCGAGGCGCTGACCAGCGGGGTCTCGCGCACCTCCGACATCCAGCGCACGCTGCTGCCGGTGCTGATGGAGTGGTTCGCCGACGCGCCCGACCCGGACGCCGGGCTGTTCGGCTTCCGCCGGATCAGCGAGAGCCTGGGACGTACGCCGTGGTACCTCACGATGCTGCGCGACGAGGGCGAGGTCGCCCAGCGGCTGGCCCATGTCCTCGGCACCTCCCGCTACGCCACCGACCTGCTCGAGCGCGAGCCCCAGGGCGTGAAGATGCTGGGGGAGTCGCTCGAGCCGCTGAGCGCCGAGGCCGCACTCGCCGAGATGCAGGCCCTGGCCGAGCGCGCCGACTCGGCCGAGGCCGCGGTGGGTGCGGTGCGAGCCGTACGCCGGCGCGAGCTGCTGCGGATCGCCTGCGGCGAGCTGGTGGCCGGCATCGACGTCGCGGTGGTCGGGCAGGGGCTGAGCCGGCTCACCGACGCGACCCTGCAGGCGACCTTGGAGATCGCGACCGAGTCGGTGCGGCGTCAACGCAGCCTCGAGAGCGCCCCGAGCCGGATCGCGGTGGTGGCGATGGGTCGCTACGGCGGCTTCGAGCTGTCCTACGGCAGCGATGCGGACGTGATGTTCGTGCAGGAGCCGGTGGACGGCGTCGAGGCGCAGGTCGCCGCGTCGTTCGCCCAGGCGGTCGTCTCGGAGCTCCGACGCCTGCTGTCGGTGCCGGCCAGCGACCCGCCTCTGGAGGTCGACCCCGACCTGCGACCCGAGGGCAAGAACGGTCCGATGGTGCGCACCGTGGAGTCCTACGCCGCCTACTACGCGAAGTGGTCGCACGTGTGGGAGTTCCAGGCCCTGCTCCGCGCCGACCCGATCGCCGGCGACGAGGGCCTGCGCCGGCGCTTCACCGAGCTCATCGACCCGCTGCGCTTCCCGGAGCGGGGGATCTCCGAGGCCGACGTGGTGGAGGTCCGCCGGATCAAGGCGCGCGTCGACGTCGAGCGCCTCCCGCGCGGCGCCGACCGCCACACCCACCTCAAGCTCGGCCGCGGCGGCCTGGCCGACGTGGAGTGGACCGTGCAGCTCCTGCAGATGCGCCACGCGGGCGCGGTCGAGGGGCTCCGGACGCCGCAGACCCTGCCGGCGCTGGCAGCCGCCGCCGAGGCCGACCTGATCGCCGTCTCCGATGCCGAGACCCTGGCGCAGGCGTGGCGGCTGGTGAGCCGGGTGCGCAACGCGGTGACGCTGGTGCGCGGCAAGCCCGCCGACCAGCTCCCGCGCGATGCCCGGGAGCGTGCCTCGGTGGCCCGGGTCCTCGGCTATCCGCCGGGGTCCTCCGACGCGATGGTCAACGACTACCTGCGCACCACCCGGCGGGCGCACGCGGTGGTGGAGCGCGTCTTCTGGGAATGAAGATCTGAGGTTCATCGCGACCAAGAGAAGGTATGATCTTCATATGAGCAAGATGAAGAACGAGTCTTCAGTCACGGTCATCGGTGATCTGGTGGGCTCACGCCGCGTCGCCGATCGCGTCGCCGTGCACGCGCGGTTCGAGCACGCGGTCGAGGCGATCAACGCGGAGTACACGCCCCCGGTGCCGCTGCGTATCGGCCTCGGTGACGAGTTCCAGGGCATCTTCGCCAGCCTCGGTGCGGCCATCGCGGCGACGCTCCGACTCCGGCTCGCACTGCTGCCCGACGTCGACGTGCGGCAGGGCATCGGCTGGGGACGCGTGCTCGTGCTGACGGAGGAACCACGGGTCGAGGACGGTCCCGGCTGGTGGGCCGCCCGGGCCGCGATCGAGACCGTAGAGGCCTATGAGCGCAAGGCGCCGTTGCGCGGGGTGCGCACGGCGTACGTCCCTGCCGACGACGAGGCGGGACCGGCCCCGGCGCTGGTCAACGCCACCCTGATGGCACGCGACCAGATCGTCACCGGCCTGTCGCAGCGGTCGATGTCGGTGCTGGATGGTCTGCTGAGGGGCAGGCAGCAGCAGGAGATCGCCGACGAGCTGGGCATCAGCCCGTCAGCGGTCTCGCAGAGGATCCGCGCGGACGGGATCGGAGTGCTGCTGGCCATGGATGAACTGGTGCGAGGACTGTGAAGGGAGGGCAACGATGAGCTGGCTCGGGATCCTGCTGATCGGCTTCGCCGTCACCGACCTGACCCACGCCGTGCGTCACACGCGGTTGCTTCCCGAGTGCGTGGGCGCGCTGGTGGCCCTGTGTGTCGGGCTGCTCGCCGGGCTGACGTCGGGTCGTGACGTGGCCGCGCTGTTCGTGATCGCCGCGGTCGTGCTGCTGTGGGGGCTGACGGTCACGTGGGGGTTCCGGCACCCGGGGCCGGCGTGGCTCCCGCTCGGCGTCTTCGTGCTGGCACTGACGGCCGCGGTGGCCTGCTCCGGCCTGGCGCCCGACGCCTCCGGTCCGCTGGTGCGCTGGCTGGACTCGGTGACGCTGCCCGTGGTGCACGGTGTCGGGGCCGACCGGTTCCTGCTGCTCGTCGGAGCCTTCGGGATCCAGCTGTCGACGGGCAACGTGCTGGTCCGCCTCGTGCTCAAGTCGACCGGCACCATCCACCCGCTCGCCGACGGGCGGATGCCGCCGACGCGGCTCAAGGGCGGTCGGTTGCTCGGTCCGCTCGAGCGCGTCTTCATCCTCGCCCTGGCCCTGGGCGGGCAGGTGACCGCGGCCAGCGTGGTGGTGGCCGCCAAGGGCTTGCTGCGCTTCCCGGAGCTGTCGTCTCGCCGCGACCAGGAGCGGATCCACCAGATGACCGAATACTTCCTGCTCGGCTCGTTCATGTCGTGGCTGGTGGCACTGGGGTCCTACGTCCTGCTGTCGTGAGGTCGGGCGTCAGAGCCGCAGCACGCGACCGGCCACCACCAGGTGCACCTCGTCGCAGGCGGCGGCGAGCCGCTGGTTCACGGTGCCGAGGAGGTCGCGGAAGAGGCGACCCGAGCGGTGCTCGGGCACGACGCCGAGGCCGACCTCGTTGGTCACCAGCACGAGGTCGTGCGCGCATCCGCGCACGGCCCCGACGAGCTCGTCGGTGCGGGCGAGGACGATTGAGTGGACGACGTCGGCGTCCTGCTCCCACGCGCCGGCGGCGTCGATGATGGCGGTGAGCCAGGTGCCGACGCAGTCGATGAGCACGGGGTGCTCCGCCGTCCGGACCGCGCCGGCGACGTCGTGGGTCTCGACGGTCGTCCACGCGGCGGGCCGCCGTGCCTGGTGGGCGGCGACGCGGGCCGTCCAGTCGGGGTCGGCCTCCCCGCCGGGGGCGGGGCCTGCGGCCACGTAGGTGACGGGCTCGTTGCCGATCAGGGACTCCGCGTGCGTCGACTTGCCGGACCGTACGCCGCCGGTGACCAGGATCCGCATGGCGAGGATCCTCCCAGAGCCACCAGTGATGAGTTCTCGCCCCCGTGTCCGTCATACCTACGACAGGACAGACCCACCGATCTCGACAACGCAGTCCTGCTCTGCAGCCATCACCACCACCGCATCCACGACACCACCTACCGCACCGACCGCCTCCCCAACGGCGACCACAGATTCCACCGACAGACATAAGTCGTCCGGCGGTGCAATGATCCCGATGTCCACCATCGGTAGAGGGGGCGTCGTGAGCGAGCAGTTCTACACGGACGCGAGGTTGTACGACCTGCTGTTCCCTGAGGACGGTGGACCCGTCGACTTCTACCGGGCTGAGGCAGCCCGGCACGGCGGGTGTGTCCTGGAGCTCTCGCCCTCAGTGCTTCCGGTCAGTGCGACGACACCTGGCGGCGGTGGTACTTCTCGACCGACTCCGAGGCCGACTTCGTCGTCGCGCCACTTGAGCTGAGGAGCATCGTCCCCCAGGAGTTGCCGCTGCTGCTCTCGCTCGGCGGTCTGCGCGTGCGTGAACGTTTCGGCGACTGGTCCGTGCACCGTTCACCTCAGACGCGATGCTCCAGCTCTATGTCCGCCAACGGGACTGAACCGACAGTCACCAACATCGTCACTGAGTCAGATCGTCGCCGCGGCAAGCACCAGCACGGCGAAGGAGACCTCCACGGCCGCACCCAGCACGTCTCCGGTGATGCCGCCGAGGCGTCGTACGCACCGCAGCAGCAGGACGATCACCGCTGCCACCATCGCGACCAGTCCGACCAGCAACGGCCAGGTCGAGCCCAGCCCGTGACTGGCCAGCGAGACAGCGGCCGTGGCCACCACGAACGTGGCGGCGGCTCCTGCGACGGGCACGGCACCGATATGGGTCGCGCCGAGCCCGTCGGCGCGGGCTGCGGGCACGCCGCGCACGCACGCGAGGGCCAGAGACGCGCGTGACGCGCAGATCAGCAGGGCGACGACCCACCAGGCGTGCTCGTGCCGGACGACCGCGGTCAGCCCCGCAGCCTGCATCCCGGTGACCAGGACGACCGCCACGACGCCCGCCGGACCGACCGGGCCGGTCCGCATCACCTCGAGCGATCGCGCAGGGGAGTAGGAAGCGGTGAGTCCGTCGGCGGTGTCGGCGAGGCCGTCCCAGTGGAAGGCGCGCGTGCCGAGCGCGAGCGCCAGCAGCACGACGTACGCCGTCGCCGGGGGAGGCAGGTCGATCCGGTCACCGACGGCCACGACCAGCGCCGCGGCGACAGCCAGGGGCAACACCGCCAGCGGCGCGAGGACCATCGCAAGGCCGGCGACGGAGCGGTCGACCCGACCGGGCGGCGGGACGCGTACGGCCGTCAGCGTGCCGGTGGCGAGCAGCCAGGCGTCGCGGAGCATCAGGAGGGAAGGATCTCGGAGAGCAGGGCGACGTCGCGCATCACCGCGATGCCCGAGCGCAGCACCGGGAGGGCGACCACCGCGCCGGAGCCTTCGCCGAGCCGCATGCCGAGGTCGAGCAGCGGCTCCAGGCCGAGAGACTTCAGCGCGTGGGTCTGGGCGGGCTCGGTCGATCGGTGCCCGGCGAGCCACCAGGCGCTGGCCCCGGGTGCGAGCGCCTCGGCCACCAGCGCGCAGGCGAGCGACATCAGGCCGTCGAGGAGCACCGGGACCCCGCGCGAGGACGCCTCGACGAGGAAGCCGGTCGTGGCGGCGAGGTCGGCGCTGCCCAGGGCGACGAGGGCGTCGACCGGGCCGCCCGCGCGGCCTTCGGCCCGCGCGAGCGCCTGGGCGATCACGTCGCGCTTGCGGGTCCAGCCGTCGTCGTCGATGCCGGTGCCGCGACCGGTCACCTCGTCGGCGGGCAGCCCCAGCAGGGCGGCGACCAGCGCGGCCGCGGGGGTGGTGTTGCCGATGCCGAGGTCACCGGTCATGAGGAGCTGTGCTCCGCCCCCGATGAGCTCGCGCGCCACCTCTGCGCCGAGGGCGAGGGAACGCTCGACCTCGTCCCGGGTGAGGGCGTCGGCCAGGTGGATGGCGCCCGACCCGCGACGCACCTTGCGGCCGGTGACGGCAGCGGGGAGATCGCCGAGGTCCGCGTCGACGGCGATGTCGAGGACGGTCACCGCGACGCCGTGCTCCCGCGCGAGGGCCGACACACCGGCGCGGCCCGCAACGATCGCGCGCACCATCGCCTCGGTCACCGCGGCCGGGTAGGCCGAGACGCCGTGCGCGGCGACCCCGTGGTCGCCGGCGAACACGACGAGGCGTACGTCGCTCAGCGGGCGGGGCGGCACCTCACCCTGCACGGCGGCGAGCCAGGCACCGACCTCGCCGACCCGACCGAGTGCGCCGGGCGGCGTGGCGAGGTCCGCGAGACGCTTCTGCGCCAGCGCGGCGACGTGGGCTGAGGGCGGGGCGACGCGTGTCTCATCCATGGCGGCGCCAGCCTAGATGCCAGTCTGGTCCTGTGCCCGGCCACTCCGTCCTGCAGCTCCCGGTCGCTCCGATGGAGGAGTGGGTGCGGACCCGGACGGAACACTACGACAGAGGATTCGTCTCGGACGACCCGCGCTTCGGGCACGCGCACATCACCGCGCTGGGACCGTTCGACCCGGCACCGTCCGCGGCGGTGCTCCGCCTGGTCGCAGCCCTCGCCGCGACCACGGCGCCGATCCCGGTCCGGCTGGCGGAGGTGGCGCAGTTCCCCAACGGGATCATCCACCTGGTGCCCGAGCCCGCCGACCGACTGCTCGAGCTGACCGCACGGTTGGTGGCCACGTTCCCCGGCTGGCCGCCGTACGGCGGCCAGTTCGGCGACGACGTGCGACCACACCTCACCGTGGACGCCGCCTCCGACGACGTGGACCCCCACTCGACCGCCGCGCTGCTGGCCGGCGTCGTGCCCGTTGACTGCGTCCTCGACCGGCTCCAGGCCGCGTGGTGGGAGTCGGGGGGCTGCCGCGTCCTGCACGAGTGGCGGCTCGGCGGGCGTTGACCGGGCGTGGCAGGATCGCGGCATGGCTTCATGGGCGCACCTCGAGATCACCGTCAACGACCAGGGCGACGTGGAGGTCGGCGGCTACAACGCTGACCCCGAGGCGCTCGTCGAGGGCACCGAGTCGTGGGAGGACCTCCTCTCCACGCTCGGCGTCAACGGCTGGGAGCTGGTGCAGGTGATCCCCGGTCCCGACACGACGTACTGGTTCAAGCGCAAGGAATGAGCTGCGCGTGAGCGACCTCCCCGCCCGGTTCCGCGCAGCACAGGCGTCCGCGGAAGCGATCTTCTGGCGCGCACCGGCGACGCCGGCGGCGATGTTCCGCGACCTCGCGGCGTTCGCCGAGGAGCACGGCCTCGATCGCGACGTCTATGCCGAGGGCGGCGCGGTCGCCCGGCTCGAGTCCGAGGTCGGCGAGCTGCTCGGCAAGCCCGCGGCGGTGATGTTCCCCAGCGGGATCATGGCCCAGCAGGCCACCTTGCGTGCCTGGTGCGACAGGTCCGGCTCCCGACGCGTCGCGCTGCCCGACCTGTCCCACCTGGTGCACCACGAGCAGGACGGCCCGCGGCGGGTGCTCGGCCTGGAGCTGGAGTGGCTGACCACCGGGCGGGAGACCGCGACGGCAGAGGCGCTCGCCAGGATCGGCGGCCGGCTCGGCGCCGCGATGGTCGAGCTGCCGTTGCGTGACGCGGGCTGCCTGCTGCCCACCTGGGAGGAGCTCGTCGAGCTCTCCACGGCGGCGCGGGAGCGCGGTGTGCCCCTCCACGCCGACGGTGCCCGCATCTGGGAGTCCGTGCCCCACTGGGGCCGGAGCCTGGCCGACGCCGCCGGCCTGTTCGACTCGATGTACGTCTCGCTCTACAAGGGGCTCGGCGGGTCCAGCGGCGCACTCGTCGTGTGCCCCGAGGACCTCGCCGGCGAGCTGCGCACCTGGCGCGCGCGGATGGGCGGCACCCTCTACTCGATGACGGCCGCGGCGGTCGGTGGGTTGATGGGGCTGCGCGAGCACCTGACGAGGTTCGGCGACTACCGGGCATGGGCGATCGACCTCGCGGCCGCGCTGCGCGAGCACGGGATCACCACCTACCCCGAGGTGCCGCACATCGCCACCTTCTTGGCCTACGCCCCCGGCACGGCCGACGTCGTCAACGAGCGGGTCGTCGCCTTCACCGAGGAGCGCGGCACCGCCCCGTCCGGCCTGTGGCGCGACGCCGTCGTGCCGGGATGGGTGGAGACCGAGCTCACCTGCTACGAATCCGCGATCAGCCACGATCCGGTCGAGGTGGCTCGGTTGATGGCGGATGCCGTCCTGTGCCCTAATCTCCTCCCGTGAGTGCCCAGGCCCCTTCTGCTGTCATCCTGATCCGTGCGACCAGCTTCGTCCCCAACCCGGCGACGGCCGCGGACAACGCGTTCCAGTCCTACGCCCCGGTCGGTCAGTCCGACGAGGTGACGTCGGCGCATGCGGTGGCCGAGATGGATGCGCTGGCCGCCGCGCTGCGGGAGGCCGGCGTACGGGTCCACGTCTTCGACGACGACAACCACACCCGCCCCGACAGCGTCTTCCCCAACAACTGGCTCTCCACCCACGCGGGCGGGGTGGTCGCGGTGTACCCGATGTATGCCTCCAACCGCCGCCACGAGCGCCGCACCGACGTGCTCGAGATGCTCAAGTCCGAGTACCGGGTGCAGGCGATCGTGGACTACTCCGGGCTCGAGCCGGACGGCATCTTCCTCGAGGGCACCGGCGCGATGGTGCTCGACCACATCTCCCGCGTGGCCTACACCGCCCGCAGCCACCGCGCCGACGCAGCCGTGCTCGAGCGGTTCTGCACCGACTTCACCTATGAGCCGATGGCCTTCGACGCGGTCGACGCAGGCGGCGTGCCGGTCTACCACACCAACGTCATCGCCTGTGTCGGCACGCACGTCGCGATGATCGCCCTCGGGATGATCCCGGACGAGGTCCGCCGCGAGCAGGTGCGCGAGCGGCTCGCCGTGACCGGCCGCACCATCGTCGAGCTCAGCGAGGAGCAGATCCGCGAGTTCGCCGGCAATGCCGTCGAGCTGTGCGGCCGTACGGCGGCGGGCAAGCGCCGCTACCTGATGACCATGTCCGCCCGGGCCAAGGCGTCGCTGCGACCCGATCAGGTCGCCGCGATCGAGGAGTCGTGCGAGATCCTCGCCGTCGACATCCCCACCATCGAGCTCGCCGGCGGATCGGTGCGCTGCATGATCGCCGGCGTCCACCTCGACCAGCGGCCCGTGGAGCTGCCTCGGCCCGGCGAGAACGTGGTGGCGATCAACGAGGACAACCCGGTCACCCCCGACGGTCGCTTCGTGGCGAAGGACTATGCCTGACGTTCCGAGGCATACATCCGGAACAGCCAGTAGGCCGCCACCGCGCACAGCAGGTGCCAAGCGGCGTGCCCCTGCACGAGCGACGTCGGGTCGCACCACCCGGCGTTGCTGAGCAGCCAGATCGTGAAGGCCACGAGCATCGCGCCCAGCGCGACGACGCCGTGGCGGAAGATGATCATCGTCTCGCCACGACGCCAGATCCGGGTCTCCAGGACGATCGCCACCACCAGGAGCGCGCCGAACGCGAGGTTGCCGGCGTGGTGGACCACGGGGACCGGGTCGGGCCACAGACCGACCAGCTCGCAGGCGGCGACGCTCACGAGGTACGCCGATGCGAAGGCGGTCGTGCCACGACGGGTCCAGCGCACCCACGACCACGCGGCGGCGAAGCCGGCGATGAGGTACATGCTCAGCATGTCGAGGTGGCCACCCCACTCGGTCTGGGTGGCATGCATGGCGGCGGACGCGGGGCCGAGGAGCACGACCACGCATGCGTAGAAGGTGCCCACGACGCGTGACATCACGGCGTCGGTCGCCGAGTGCCGGGCGACCCGGCGGGCGACGAGCAGACCGGCGACGACGAAGCCGGCGTTGGAGAGGGTGTTGGCGGGCTGCCGGATCCACCCGTCGTGCGGGGCCTCGCAGAAGTTGGCGCCGCGACCGACGTCGGGGCCCAGCCACCCCTGGGCCACCGCGACCAGCAGCAGGGTCACCGAGACGACGGCGACGGTGCTGGTGGTCGCGACGGGGCGGGTCATGTCGTGATCGTAGGGACTTCCCGCCCCGTGCGGTCATTCAGCCGCGCGTCACCTGCACCACTGTCGGTCGCGGACCGGCGAAGCGGCCCGCGTTCGTCGTGGCACCGGAGGGGGCGAAGTCGGGGAAGTGTGACTGTGGGATCTCCCAGGTGCCGTCCTCGCCGGGATGCTGGACGGCCACGAAGACGGAGCCGTCGCGGTCGTGGATGACCGGCCCGCAGGTCTCGGCGCCGGAGGGCACGGCCAGGAACTGCTGGACGTGTCCGCGCTCGGGTCCCTCGACGGGCACCTTGAACAGGCCGTCGCTGACCGTGATGGCGCTCGGCTGGCCGTCGGTGGCGACCCAGAGGTTGCCCTCGCTGTCGAACGCCACGTTGTCCGGGCCGGAGATCGGCGACACCGGGCCGGTCCAGCCCCCGAAGTAGGTGCCGGCGGAGGCGGCGTCGCCGCAGATGAGGAACAGGTTCCAGGAGAAGGTCCCGGCGGTGTGGTCGCCGCGGGTGGGCGTCAGCTCGACGACGTGGCCGTCCTTGTTGGCGTTGCGAGGGTTGGGCTCGGTCGGGCCTTCCTTGCCCGGCTTGCCGCGGTCGGTGTTGTTCGTGCACGCGACGTAGAGACGTCCGTTGTGCAGGCTCGGCTGGACATCCTCGGGCCGGTCCATCTTGGTCGGCTGCATGGCGTCGGCGGCGAGTCGGGTGAGGACCAGCACCTCCTCGAGGCTGAAGCCCGGCACCATCGACCGGTCGCCGCGGGTGAGCGGGATCCATTCGCCGGTGCCGTCGCTGACCCCGTCCTCGAGGCCGTCGCCGGTGAACCGCGCGACTGACAGGTCGCCGTCGCTGAGCAGGCGGAGGTTGTGCCGACGGGCCCGCGAGCTGTCGCCCGGGCGGAAGGTGTCGCGCGAGACGAAGCGGTAGAGATAGTCGAAGCGCTCGTCGTCACCCATGTAGGCCACGACGTGGCCGTCGCGGTTGACGATGACGTTGGCGCCCTCGTGCTTGAGCCGGCCCATGGCGGTGTGCTTGACGGGCGTGGAGGTGGGGTCGGTGGGATCGATCTCGACGATCCAGCCGAAGCGGTGGGGCTCGTTGGCGTACGCCGTGGTCGTGGCGTCCCAGCGCGGGTCGACGGAGCGCCAGTTGCGCGAGTCCTGGGTGGCGGAGAGCCCGTAGCGGGCCTCGCGCGCCGAGGTGCCGGTGGCGCGGAAGTACTGGTTGAAGTTCTCCTCGCCCGACAGCACAGTGCCCCACGGCGTCGTGCCCCCGGAGCAGTTGTTCATGGTGCCGCGGACGGTGCGACCCGTCGGGTCCTCGGCGGTCCTGAGCAGGTCGGAGCCGGCGGCCGGGCCGTCGACGGTGAAGGGGGTGTCGAGGGTGATGCGGCGGTTGAGCCGCGCGCCCGGGACGTAGGTCCAGGCGTCGCCCCGGCGGCGGCGCCTCAGCTCGACCACGGACATGCCGTGTGCCGCCCAGACGGTGCGGATGACGGTCTCGGGGTCGGTGCCGGGCGGGAACATGATGTTCTCGTTGGTGTACTCGTGGTTGCACACGAGCAGGGCCCTGGTGCCCGACCGGTTGGTCTCGATGATGGCGAGGTAGTCGTTGTTGTAGCCGAACTGGCCGGCCTGCGCCTCGGGCGTCTGGCGCGCGGCGTCGAAGACGGGAGCCCCCGCCAGGATCGGGTCGCCCCAGCGGAGGATCGTGTCCCACCGATAGCCGGCGGGGACCGTCACGTCGTCGACCGTCACGGCCACCGGCGCGATCGCGGTGAAGGGCAGGCGGTCGCGGCCGTGGCCGTGCTCGTGGGCGTGGTGGTGGTGGGGGCCGTGGCCTGCTGCTGCGGCTGGCAGTGCCGGCAGCGCGGTGACGGCGGCGGCCGTCAGTCCGCCGGCCACGACGGATCGGCGGCTGAGCGCGGCCGCGGCGACGTCGCGGAAGTACGACGTCTCGGTGATGTTGGGGGCGTTTACGGAGCAGGCGTCGCCGCAGCGCAGGTGACAGGTGAGTGCGCTGCGGTTGCCGTGGGTCTGGCCGGCCATCGGGAGCAGGGAGCGGCTCGGAGCAGGAGTCATGGGAGGGCTTTCCGAGAGGAGGGGCGGACTCGTCGACTCTCCCCATCCGGTCCGCCCCACGGTGGACCGGCAGGTGGACGCCCGGTGAACGTCTGCCGACCCATCCGCGCTGCGGTTCCCCGGATCAGCGCCGGTGTGCTCCGGTGAGGCGCGCGTCGATCCACACCAGGCGGTGGTCGCTCGCCGGGAAGGGGTAGGTCCCGACCAGGCGGAACAGTGGGTCGGCGGAATCCGGCCAGAAGACGCCGGCGTCGCGGATCTTCGTCGACCGGTCGGGCAGGACGTAGTCGGCGCGGATGTTGCCCGGCGGCTCGGAGAAGTCGGCGGTGTCGAAGGCCGGGTCGCTCCGGTGCTGGAGGTTGATCCCGCCGTCGCGATGCGCGGCCTCGACAGCACCGTCGCTGTCGGGGGTCACCCGGGTGTTGACCGCGGGGTTGTCGAGCAGCTGCTGGGCCGAGCCCGGCACCGAGTCGCCGTCGAGCGGGTCGGAGTTCTGGTCCCCGGCGATCACGAACCGGCTGCCGCGCCGCAGTCCGCCGTACTGTCCGGCGTCGTCGTAGAGGTAGTCGGCGCGGTCACGGACGTAGTCGGCCCACAGCCGGATCTCGTCGTGGTTGCGCAGGCCGTTGCGGTCCTCGGGACCGTCGAAGACCGGCGGCGTCGGGTGCGAGACGAGGAAGTGCACGGTGCGGCCATCGATGCGGATCGGGACGTCCCAGTGCGACTTCGAGGAGAGCCGCACGGCGTCCAGCTCGGCGGGGGAGTACCAGTCCGCCGGTGCCGCGGTCATCGGGTCGTCGGGCAGCAGTGCACCGGGCAGGTCCTTCCAGAGGAAGTGCTGGAAGGTGCGCACCCGGTGGGCCGCGATCGGGTACTTGGAGTAGACGACCATGCCGTACTGGCCGGGGAAGGTGCCGAAGCCGTAGGCGTCGTTGCCGCCCCCGACGCTGCCGTTGTTGTCGAGGTCGAGCCCGCTCGGCACGCCGGTGTTGACCGGGGCGACGTAGGAGTAGGGGTAGTCGACGGCGGCGGCACCGTGGTGGGCGACCGCGAGGTAGTTGTCGCGGAAGAGCTCGGCCGCCCGGCCGTCTTCGACGTAGTCGAACTCGTTGATCAGCAGCACGTCGGGATCGGTGCGCTGGATGGTCTCCGCGACCGCGGCAGCCTGGGCGTTGTCCGGGGTGGAGAGGTCGCGCACCAGGTCGCCGCCGTTGATCCGGTTGAGCGAGGCGTTGAAGGTCGCGAAGCGGACCTCGCCGGGACGTCCGTGCCCATGCCCGCTCCCGTGTCCGTTCCCGTGTCCGTGGTGGTGGCCACCGCCCGCGCTCGCCGGTGAGGTGAGGAGCGGGGTGGCGAGGGACGCCGCTGCGAGTGCTGCTGCGCAGCAGGCGAGGGAGAGGCGAGTGGTCCGTGGGCGCATGGTGGAACCTTCCGAGAGGGGCTCGACCAACCTACGACGGAGCGCGGGAGCGGGGAAGGGGTGCTCGCGCGGGTCGCGCGTGTGCTTGACCTTGCCCCCACGGCAAGCACCACGATCGTCGGACCGGTGAGGTTCACCGGGGAGGATGGAGACGATGATCGAGCCCGACGCACTCCTGACCATCGGCGACTTCGCCCGCGAGGCGGGTCTGACGCCGAAGGCGCTGAGGTTGTACGACGACCTGGGGCTGCTGCGGCCGGCCGAGGTGGACCCGTACTCCGGCTACCGCCGCTACGCCCCCGGGCAGCTGGATCGCGCCCGCACTGTCGCGAGCCTTCGGCTGTTGGGGATGCCCCTGGCCAGGATCATGCAGGTCGTTGAGCTCCCGCACGCTGCGGCGGCCTGGGAGGTCGAGGCCTATTGGGCCCAGGTCGAGGCCGACACGGCCACGCGTCGCGGGATCGTTACCACCCTCGTCCATCAGCTGAGGAACGAGGCACCCGTCATGACCACATCCACCCACACGCTCTGCGCGGAGCTCGGCACCAGCCACTCGCAGGGGTTGCGTGCGCTGCAGCAGGACGCCTTCGTCGCGACGCCGGATCTGGTCGCCGTCGCCGACGGTTTCGGTGAGCGCGATGACGTGGCCGCCGCGGCCCTTGCGGCGTTCACCGTCGGCGGTCTCGCCGAGGCCATCTCCTCGGTCGCGCCGGGATTCAGCGCGGCATTGCCGGGCCAACCTTCTTCCGGCACCACCCTGACAGCCGTCGCGCTCGTGGGGACGACCGCACGGATCACGCACCTCGGTGATGGACGGGTGTGGCTGGTCCGCGACCACCAGGTGCGGCAGGTGACACACGACCACACCGTGGTGGCCGGACTCCTCGAGGCGGGTCAGCTCACGGCCGACGAGGTCCGCTCGCACGAGCACCGCTGCCTGATCAACCGGGCGCTGGCGCCGGGGGCGGCGGCCGACAAGACGGTGGTGGAGCTGCGCTCGGGTGATCGCCTGGTGCTCACCACCGACGGCGTCCACTCGTGGGTGGACGACCTCGCTCCGATCCTGACGCAGGCGGCTGCTCCACAGGACGTCGCGAACGCGGTGGCGGCAGCTGTCCGACGGGCGGGGGAGCCGGACAACCACACGATCGTGGTGGTCGACCTCACCTGAGCGTGGACCCGGCCGCCGGGAGCCACGCTGACCGCGCTCTACGGATGGTCTGCAGACCTGCCTGTGGCCCCGTCACTGTGGGTGGCGGGGTGTGGGGCGGGGTCAATGTCGCTGGGGTGGGTCGAGGGCGGTGGTGCCGTGTCGGTCTCGTCGGTAGTGGTGGTCGTGGGGGCTGGTCCAGACGAAGACACCGGGTTCGACCGTCTCGTAGTACCAGGCGGAGTGGGTCTTGAGTCGGTGGTGGAAGCGGCAGAGCGCGGCCAGGTTGCCGGTGGACGTCGGTCCGGGTTGGGGCCTGTCTTCCGAGGCTGCGTGATGGTCGTACTCGACGACGTGGTCGATGTCGCAACCGCGGGCCGGTCGGGTGCACCACGGGAACACGCATGCGCCGTCCCTGAGAATCACGTGCTCGCGGGTCCGGTCCGGAATCGCATAGCCAGAGGCTGACAGCTCGGCATTGAGGTCGATGACCGGCTTGATCGTGACCTTGGTGCGGGAGTCGGCGCACCAGCCGCGCACCTGGTCGAGCAGGATCAGCCGTTGGCCTTCCTCCATGCGCCCGGTCGGACCGAACACCGTCGTCTGGCCGTCGGTGGTGGCGGCGAAGTGGGCGTGGAGCACGACCTCGCGGGCGACCGGCAGCCCGTCCTGGTCCCTGGTCCTGGTGTGGCCTTGGGAGTACAGGTCCAGGGCGGTCTGGGTGCGAGCCAGGTCGCCGAGCGCGGCGGCTCGTCGGGCGTTGAGGGACCGGGCGGAGCCGAGGGCCTTCTGGGTGGCCGCGCTGTGCGCGAGAGCTCGGTCGAGGTCCAGGGCGTCGGCGATGTCGAGGTCGGCCTCGAGGTGCAGGGTCCCGGCGTAGTGGACGTCGTCCTTGTTGATCGTGACGTGGCGGGGGTCGACGTGCTG
>JBBSOR010000032.1:0-34822 GCA_038259535.1 Propionibacteriales bacterium
CCGCCGCCGCCGCGACCGCGACGGCCTGCTCCGCGGCGGCCGTCACGGCGCTGGTGGTCAGGTCGTCGCACCAGGCGTCGAGCAGGCTCGGATCGGTCGGCCAGTCGCTGGGGGCGGCTGCGTCGCCGACTTCGCTGACGCGGCTCACCAGGTCGGCGACGGTCCCCTGGTGGTCCTCCGAGCTGCGGCGCAGCTCGACGCGCCGCTCGCGCAGCCACCGCTCCGTGCGGTCGAACCGAGCCGTCTGGAAGACCTGCTGGAGCAGAGCGTGGCGCTCCTCGGACCGCGCCCTCAGGAACGCCTGGAAACGACCCTGGGGCAACAATGCGACCTGGCAGAACTGCGTGAGGTTCATCCCGACGAGCCGCGTGACCAGGTGCCCGGTCTCGTCGAGACGGGTGCTGAGAGGGTGCCACGCCTCGGTGGCCTCCTCGCCGGGACGTCGCTCCGAGATGCCCACGCGCGCCTGCTCGGTCGTGGTCCCCGAGCCGCGCTTCTTGGCGCGGGTCCAGGCGGGGGAGCGGTCGATCCTGAAGCGCCGGCCCGAGAGGGTCACCTCGAGCACGACGCGCGGCACGACGTCGTCGCCGGCGTGGTCCGACCGCAGCCGCTTGGCGGCCGAGCGGTCGCCGGGGATGTCTCCGTAGAGCGCGAAGCACACGGCGTCGAGGACGCTGGACTTGCCGGCTCCGGTCGGGCCGCTGAGCAGGAACAGCCCGGCCTGGGACAGGGCGTCGAAGTCGATCCGCACGGGGTCGGCGAAGGGGCCGAACCCGACGATGTCGAGCTGGTGGAGCCTCACGTGGCCGCGCCCGCCGGATCGCCGACGAGGACGTCCTGGTCGGGATCGTGGCAGCAGGCGTCGAACGCGTCCTGCAGCAGGTCGGACTCAGCCGTCGTCGCCGGGACCCCCCGCACGTGGCGCACGAAGTCGAGGGCGACGCCGTGGTCGCTGCTCCCGGTCGACGGCCTCGCCGGCACCCGGTCGTCGGTCACGGGCGTGGGGAACTGCAGCACCAGGGTGTGCGGGAACCGGCGGCGCAGCTGCTCCATGGCGCGGGCGGGTCTGGGCAGGTCGGTGAGGGTGGCCTGCACCCAGTCGTGCTCACGGTCGGCGAGGGCGGGATCGGCGAGCAGGTCGGCCAGCGACCCGGTGATCCGGGACAACCGCCGGGGGACCGGCGCGTCGATCCAGGCCGCCTGGGTGAACCCCTCGGCGCCCAGCTCCACCAGCCACGAGCCCTTGGTCTGGTCGGCCTCGGAGAAGGAGTAGGCCAGCGGGGAGCCGGAGTAGCGCAGGGCGGGGGAGAGCACGTGGGGGCCGTGCAGGTGGCCGAGGGCGGTGTAGTCGATGCCGTCGAAGGTGGTCGTGGCCACGCGGGAGACACCACCCACGCTGATGTCGCGCTCGGACTCGGAGGGAGTGGCCCCGGCTACGAACGCGTGGGCGAGCACCACCGAGCGGGTCCTGGTGCGCGCGGCCAGGTCACGGCGCACGCGGGTCATCGCCTCAGTCAGGGCGGCCTCGTGGCTGCGACGGCGCAGGGACCACGGCTCGAGGAGGGCGGAGGGATCGAGGTAGGGGAGGGCGTGGACGGCCACGTCCCCGTGCCGGTCCCCGAGCACCACGGGCGTGCCCACGCTCGCGGCATCGGTGCGGACGAACACGCCCGCCGCGTCCATCAGCCGGGAACCGAATCCGAGCCGCTGGGCGCTGTCGTGGTTGCCGCTGCTGACGACCACTGTGGCGCGCGAGGCGGCCAGCCGGGCGAAGGTCTCGTCTGCGAGGGCGACGGCATCCACCGGGGGCAGGGCACGGTCGTAGACGTCACCGGAGACCACCACGACGTCGACCTGCTCCGTCTCGACGACCTCGAGGAGGTGGTCGACGAACGCACCCTGGTGGCCCAGGAGGTCCTCACGGTGGAAGGACCTCCCCAGGTGCCAGTCGGAGGTGTGGAGGATGCGCACCCCCCGAACCTAGAACGCCGCACCGACAGTGGCCGACCACCACGCCGCGGCGGGCTCACCCGTAGCGGACCGTGCGCCCCGCCGAGGTGAAGCCCCACAGGTCGATCCCGGCCTCGCCGGCCAGCCGCGCCGCCAGGCTCGTGGGCGCACCGACCGCGACGATGGACCCGAGGCCGCTGGCGGCGGCCTTCTGGACGAGCTCGAAACCGACCCGACCGCTGAGCACCAGGCAGGCGGCCGACGGGGACTCACCGGCCAGCACCCGGGCGCCGACCACCTTGTCGACGGCGTTGTGCCGACCGACGTCCTCGCGCACCACCACGAGGCTCCCGTCGGCATCGGCCAGTCCGGCCGCGTGGACGCCGCCGGTCGTGGCGAAGAGCGACTGTCGCTCGCGCAGCGCCTCCGGCAGACGTCGTACGACGTCCGCTGCGGGGCGCTCCCCGGACCACTGGGTCGCCGTCCGGGTGGCGAGCGCCTCCTCGATGCTGTCCTTGCCGCACACCCCGCAGGCGGACGACCCGGCGGACGCCGCGACGTGGCGGTGGGGCAGGTCGGCGCCGCCCGTCAGGATGACGGTGACGACGTTGAACTCCTGTTCGGGGGAGAGGTCGGCGTCGGTGCAGTAGGCCACCTGGGCAACGGCTCCGGGAGCAGCCAGGCCCTCGTTGACCAGCCACCCGGCGGCGAGCTCGAAGTCATGTCCCGGTGTGCGCATGGTGACCCAGGCGCGGCGCGCGGGGAGGACGCCGGCGCGCACCCGGATCTCGAGGGGTTCCTCGGTGATCAGCCGGTCCTCACGGGGGGTCTCCCGCTCGGAGGTGTGCTCCACCACTCGGGTGCGGACCGACGGACCGGGCCGTCGTGGGCGCTGACTCATCACGCCCCGACCCTAGCCGCCGGTGGGTAGGGCCTGGTGGCCGAGATCACGTACGCGCCGATGCCGGGTGCGACCTTCTTCGTCCGTAGAATGTAAGAGCCGCAAAGGGGCGGCTACTTCTTACACAGTTCGCTCACGAAACGAGGGCCGCAGGCCCTCGGAAGGACAGATCACCATGACCACGCAGCTGCACCTCGCCAACAGCCTCGTTGACTCGAGGGCTCACTCGGCCGAGGACCGTGCCCTCCTGCGCAACGTGGAGATCGCCCGTCGTGAGGAGCGCCGTGCCCGGCGCGCCGCGCGTCGCAGCATTCGCTGACCCCCCTCAGCGCGACGTACGCGGACCCCACTCCCGGGTCACCGACACCCTGTCCGAGCCCTGCTCTGGCAGGGTGTTCGTCATGACGGAACAGACCTTGCGCAGCATCGAGCTCACCCGGATCGGTCCGGCTCGCTTCAAGGCCACCAACGACCGCGGTGGAGAGACCTTCCTCGGCGTCGGGGGAGAGGACCCTGACTTCACGCCGGTCGAGCTGCTCCTGGCGGCCATCGCCGGATGTGCGGCGCTGGACGTCGAGGCGATCACCCACAAGCGAGCCTCCAGCACCACGTTCACCGTGCAGGCCGAGGGCGAGAAGGTGCGCGACGCGGGAGGCAACCACCTCACCGGACTGCGGGTCGGCTTCGACGTGGCCTTCCCCGAGGGACCGGAGGGCGAGGCAGCCCGGGACCGGGTGCAGGCTGCGATCGAGATGTCGCGCGACCGCCTCTGCACGGTCTCCCGGACCGTGCAGCTGGGTGAGGAGGTCGTCTACGACCTCAGCCGACCGTGACCTTCTCGATGGTGACGTCCGTGTTGGGGGTGCCACCGCCTGCGGCGTTGGCACCGTCGTTGCCCTCGGCCGCGATCGTGTCGATGGTCGCCAGCCCGGCCTCGTCGATGGTGCCGAAGACGGTGTAGCTCGGCGGGAACTGCGAGTCGCGGAAGACCAGGAAGAACTGCGAGCCGTTGGTGTCGGCTCCGGCGTTGGCCATGGCCAGCGTGCCCGCCGGATAGGTCTCGTCGCCACTCAGCTCGTCGGCGAAGGAGTAGCCCGCGCCGCCGGCGCCGGTGCCGGTCGGGTCGCCGCACTGGAGGATGCCGAAGCCCTCCTGGTCGCCGATGCGGGGGCACGGGGTGTCGTCGTAGAAGCCCTGCTCGGCGAGCGAGACGAACGAGTTGACCGTGCACGGCGCAGCGGCCGCGTCGAGACTCAGGCCGATGTCGCCGAAGTTGGTGGTCATCGTCGCGGTGACCGTGCCCTCGGCCGGCGCCTCGGCGCCGGGGACGTCGACCTCGCGTGCGGGGTCCTGGCCGTCGGCCGGGTAGTCGCACGTGGTGGTCTCGCCGCCGGTGACGGGTTCGGAGGCCGACGTGGACTCCGAGGGCGACGAGCCGGACGTGTCGGTCGCGGTGTCGGAGTCCCCTTCGTTGCCGCATCCCGCGAGGGTGAGGACGGCGAGGCAGGCGGACACGGCGGCAAGTCGCTTCAGCATGGCGCCGATGGTAGCCAGCGAACCGTCACATCTCCTCATGGACGTCGGGGTCGCCACCGAAGAGCCTGCCGTCCTCCTCGGCCAGCGCGGTGATGGCCGTCATCTCCGCGTCGGTGAGGTCGAAGCCGAAGACGTCGAGGTTCTCCGCCTGCCGTCGCGGGTCCGCGGACTTGGGGATCGGCAGGGAGCCGAGCTGGACGTGCCAGCGCAGGATGACCTGGCCGGGGGAGACGTCGTAGGCCGTGGCGGCGGACGTCACCGCCGACTCCTCGAGGGGAGCGCGGCGCTTGCCCATCGGGCTCCACGCCTCGGTCCGGATGCCCAGGCGCTCGTGGACCTCCCGCGTCCGCGCCTGCGGGAAGCGCGGGTGCAGCTCGACCTGGTTGACCGCCGGGGTCACGCCGGTGTCGTCGATGATCCGGATCAGGTGCTCCTCGGTGAAGTTGGAGACGCCGATGGAGCGCACCAGGCCGTCCTTCTGGAGCTGGACGAGGGCGCGCCACGCCTCGACGTAGCGCCCCTGGCCCGGGTTGGGCCAGTGGATCAGGTGCAGGTCGGTGCGCTCGAGGCCGAGGCGGTCGAGCGACTCGCGCACCGATCGGATCGCGTCGTCGTAGGCGTGGTGGCGGCCGGGGATCTTGCTGGCGACCAGCACCTCGTCGCGAGGCAGGCCGGAGCGGCGGATCGCCTCACCGACCTCCGCCTCGTTCTCGTAGTTCACGGCCGTGTCGATCAGCCGGTAACCGCTCTCGAGGGCCATCACGATCGCGGCGGTGCCGTCCTCGCCGCGCAGCGGGTAGGTGCCGAAGCCGATCGCGGGGAGGGAGGTGCCGTCGTTGAGGTCGTAGGTGGGGATGTCGTTGTCGGGCATGGATCCAACGTAGGGCCGCAAGCAAGTCCCCGGTGGGTACCCTTGCGGGTACGTACCGAATCGGTTACCCTAGGGCCATGGACGCGGTTCTGCAGGCGCTGGGGGACCGGAGCCGGCGCACGATGCTCGAGATCCTGCGCGAGCATCCCGCCACGGTGAGCGAGCTGGCCGACGCGCTGCCGATCGCGCGGCCCGGGGTGTCGCGCCACCTACGGGTGCTGCGCGAGGCCGGGCTCGTCTCGGTGGAGCAGGACGCGCAGCGTCGCATCTACAGCCTCCGCCCGGAGGCGCTCATCGAGGTCGACGAGTGGCTGGAGTCCTACCGGGACCTGTGGCAGCACCGGCTCGACGCCCTGCGCACCGAGGTCGCGCGCGGACGGTCCGCCCGACACAAGAAGGAGCACTCGTGAAGATCCTGGGAACCCTGCGCCGGCTCGACGACGCCAGGGGAGCCGTGCGCGTCGAGGACGTGTATGCCACCGACATCGAGGACCTCTGGGCCGCGTGCACCGAGCCTGACCGCCTCGCCCGGTGGATCGCGAGCGTCTCCGGCGAGCTGACCCTGGGGGGCGGGTTCACGGCCCGCTTCACCAGTGGATGGGAGGGCAACGGACGCGTCGACGTCTGCGAACGGCCGCACCGGCTGCTGGTGACGACCTGGGAGGACGA
Organism: Propionibacteriales bacterium; assembly: GCA_038259535.1. Classification (GTDB taxonomy): domain Bacteria; phylum Actinomycetota; class Actinomycetes; order Propionibacteriales; family Nocardioidaceae; genus Nocardioides. The sequence goes on from JBBSOR010000032.1 coordinate 5,928, forward strand.
GGCGGCCGACCAGGAGTCGACGATCGAGGCCAGGCTGACGGCCGTCGACGGCGGCACCCGTCTGGTCGTCGAGGAACGCGGCATGCCGCTGGACCAGCTCGCGACGTACGGCGCCGGGTGGCAGGTGCATGCCGAGGACCTGGCTGCGCACGTCGCCGGCACGGACCGTGACGAGGACGAGGCGCGGTGGGTGGACATGGTGCCGGCCTACCGGGAGCGCCTCCCAGGCTGATGCCGCGGAGGGGGACGCAACGGTGCTACCCGACATAATGTCAGTTATCGGCGAACCAGGTGGAGCCCAGCCAACAGGGGCATAGACGGCCAGATGCAGATGCGGAGTCCCTCGTCGCTGCCACTCCACCACCCAGTGCCACCGGGTCAACCCAGCAGCGCGCAACTGAGGTTCACGCACAGACCGATGGACGAGGACAACAAGACGAGGGACCACGACGAGACTTCCGGACAGAGGAGCAGGGAAACCCCCCGGCTCTACTCGTCAAAGGTCCGGACTCAGAGGCCCCCATAGTTGTCTCAGGGAGGGCTGGCCCCGTCTCGCCAACCGCTCGGTCCACGGTCAATCGAACGCCGAGCGTGACCGAAGAATATTCGACGCCGCCGATGTTCACTCAGCGAATCGCCGCCGACTCGCTACCGGTCCGCAGTGCCCCCCGGGGGCCCTGGCGTTCCTCGCGACTTCGTCGCTTGCGGGGACGCCAGTGCCCTCGGATGGAGCCAGTGTCAGAGACGGTGCGAGGCCGGACCATGGTTCGACTGATCTGTACGCGGGCTCTCCTTCTCCCAGGTCACCTCTCCGGTTTCCAGCGAGTACCAGCGCTCCCAGCGTCGTCCTGTGCGTTCGTCCACCACATGAACCTTGCGCTCCTCGCGATCGCGGTCATGACTCCACTCGATCTTCGACGTGACCCGTAGCTTCGTACCGGTACGGCCCTCACCGGCCCGAAGGTTCATCGTGATCGGATTCCGAAGATCTCCGACATGCACGCTCGCAGACTGCCGGACCTTCTCGGCGGGCAAGCACGCATCACAGACCAACAGATGCGCTGGACTGCCACAGATCGCACATGGATGACCGGTGCTCACGCTTCAAACCTACCCCCGTGTTACAGGTAGGGGGTCACTTCGCTCACCGCTCCAGCCTGCCGCCAGAGCCATCGTGACCAGGGCATGGCCGGGCACCCAGCCCGAGAAGCCACGCACCGCCGAGAGCCCCGGATCGTTGCAGCGGAGCATCCGACGAGCCCACGTCAGACGACGTCGAGCAGCAGCATGGGCAGGCGTGCCGGGACGAGCAGCCAACAACGCTGCGCGTGCCTCAGCGACGACGTAGGAGCGGACCATGCGGCGCATCCGGCGGAATGTCGGATCGTCCATCTGACCGTGCACCGGCTCGACGCACGGCCAGCCCGTCGACTTCCCCCACAGCCGGCCAGTTCCCGTCCAGCCGGCCGGTGTGCCCTGACGTTGGTAGTGAGCAACGCCGCGAGAGGCGTGCTTGGAGAGGTACTTCAGCCAGCCTTCAGGGCCAGTGATCGGGACGACCGCCTGGGCGACCTGTCCGACGCCGTAGGGAGCCGCGAGACGTAGCCACGTCGAGACGGTCCAGTCCCCCACGGTGTCAGTTATCGGCGAACCCGGTGGAGTTCTGCCGACCCCTTCATCTGGGTGTCTGGTCCTTCGTCAGGTGCAGCAGCCACTGCGTCCCTCCGGTGTGGATCAGGGCGAACCGACGGACGGCGTCGCGCCCGTGCAACGACAGGACGAGCCGACGCTCGTCGCGGTCGTGCTCCACCCAGGTGCCGGTGTCCGCGATCGACTTGTGCTCGTCCTCGTAGTCGATGTGGTCGAGATCGTGGTCGTCCACGGCGATCGCCAACCGGTCGTGGGCCGCATCGTCGGGTAGCCCCTTGGGCACCGCCCAGCTGCGCAGGACGCCGTTCTCCTCGAGCCGCAGGTCGAAGTGGGGGCTCGGCTTCCGGTGCTCGTGCAGGACGAACCGGGCTTCGGGCATGGGACGACTGTGCCACCGGACGTCGCCACCCGCGCTCACCCGAACCGGCGCAGCTGGTAGGTCCCGACCGCCGTCGCCACGACCTCACCCTGGGCGTCGGTCAATGTCGCCTCGAGGACGAACTCCCCCTTGCCCGACTCGAGCGCGTCGCGGCGGACTCGCGAGACCTCGTCGGCCGTCAGCTCCGCCGAGGCGCGTACGACGCCCAGCGCGGGCCGCCGGAACCGGATGGTCGACTCCTTGACCAGCGGCACGAAGCCTGCGAGCTCACCCTCGAGATCGAAGGTCGCCAGCGCGAGGACTCCCCCGAGCATCTCGGCCACGCTGTAGAGCGAGCCCGCGTACATCACACCGAAGTGGTTGACGTTGGGCTCCGGCGGCAGCTCCGCGACGGCACGGCCCGGGGCGACCTCGACGACACGCACGCCCATGGCCTCCAGGATCGGCACGGACCCCACTCCTGCGTCCACGCTCAACGGAGGACCTCCACGAGCGCAGCGATGTCGGCTGGGGCCACCCGGCAGCAGCCACCGACCAGCCGGGCTCCCGAGGCGACCCACGCAGAGACGTCCTCCGCGTGGAACGCCGAGCGACCGGTCCAGGCCCGGGCATCGGCGTCCCACGCCTGTCCGGAGTTGGGATAGACGACCACGGGTCCGTGGGCGCCGGCGAGCGACACCGCGGCGCCGGCGTCGAGCGGCGTGGTGCAGTTGACTCCCACGGCCAGGACCTCGCCCACGCCGCTCGCCATCGCGAAGGCCTCCTCCAACGGCTCGCCGGCGCGGGTCCGGCCATCGGCGGCGGACAGCGACAACCATGCTGGCACTCCGGTGCCGGCGATCTCGGCGAGCACGGCCTCGACCTCGACCAGGCACGGGATGGTCTCGAAGGCCACGAGGTCGGCGCCATCCCCCACGGTCGAGGCGAGCACGTCCAGCCGCGGTCGGTGGAAGGCACGCAGCCCGGCGACGTCGAGGTCGTAGTCGCCGCGGTACTCCGAGCCATCGGCCAGCACGGCGCCGTAGGGACCCACGGAGGCCACGACCCATCCCGCCGGCGCGGCCTCGTCGCGGGCCGAGGCCGCGAGCCGGACGCTGCGACGCAGCAGCCGCTCGACCTCGTCGCGGTCCGCACCGGTCGCGCCGAAGCACTCGAAGGACACCTGGTAGGACGCGGTCGTCGCCACCTCGGCGCCCGCTGCGAAGAACTCGCGATGGGCACGCTCGATGGCTGCTGGGTCGTCACGCAGGAGCCGTGCCGACCAGAGGTCCGACGACAGGTCGTGGCCATGCTGCTCCAGGAGGGTGGCAAGTCCGCCGTCGAGGACGACGGGGCGCTCGGCGATGGTCGAGCGGAGGTCGTGGTGGCTCATGGGTCCATCGTCTCAGGCGGTGCTCAGGCGGTCCTTGGACCCGTCGGCAACGATCGGCCCGTGCCAGAGGGACACACCATCCACCGCCTCGCCCGCCGTCACGCGCGCCTCCTCGTCGGTCAGCGCGTCGGTGCGGACAGTCCGCAGGGCCGCTTCGCGGACGGTGCGGCTCTCATCGACGGGCGCCTGCTGACCGCGACGGACGCCTGGGGCAAGCACCTCTTCCACCAGTACGACGACCTGTGGCTGCACGTGCACCTGGGGCTCTACGGGAAGTTCCGCGACGGCCTGCTGCCCGCTCCGGAGGCGCGGGGCGCGCTGCGACTGCGGTTGCTGGGACAGGAGAGGTGGCTCGAGCTCCGCGGACCGACCGCCTGCGACGTGCTGACCGACGACGAGCGCCGCGTGATCCTCGCCAGGCTGGGACCCGATCCCCTGCGTCGGCGAGCGGACCGCGACGCCTTCGTGGGCCGGGTGCTGCGCAGTCGCGCACCCATCGGCACGATGCTGATGGACCAGTCGGTGATCGCCGGCGTCGGCAACGTCTACCGCGCGGAGGTGCTCTTCCGCCAGCGCCTCGACCCGTTCAGTGCCGGTCGGGAGCACGAGGCCGCGACGCTCGAGCTGGTCTGGGACGACCTCGTGGTGCTGCTGCGCGCCGGCGTGCGCGCTGGTCGGATCGTCACCACGCTGCCCGAGGATCGGGAGCGTCCGGCCGGACGGGCGAGACGGGTGGACTCGCACTACGTCTACGGCCGCGCGGGTCTGCCGTGCCGCGTCTGCGGCACGCCGGTGCTCGACACGATCGCGGCGACTCGCAGGCTCTTCTGGTGCCCTGTGTGCCAGGGGTGATCGCACCGGCCCGGGGCGTCGGCGTGGCGCTCAGCCGGCGACGTACGCCGCGAGGTGCGTCCCGGTCAGGGTCGGCTCCGTGGCGCCCACCATGTCGGCCGGCGTTCCCTCGAAGACGACCCGCCCGCCGTCGTGCCCCGCACCTGGGCCGAGGTCGATGATCCAGTCGGCGTGGGCCATCACCGCCTGGTGGTGCTCGATGACGATCACCGACCTGCCCGAGTCGACCAGCCGGTCGAGCAGCCCCAGGAGGTTGGCCACGTCGGCCAGGTGGAGGCCGGTGGTGGGCTCGTCGAGGATGTAGACCTCGCCCTTGTCCCCCATCTGGGTCGCGAGCTTGAGCCGCTGGCGCTCTCCGCCGGACAAGGTCGTGAGCGGCTGTCCGAGGGTGAGGTAGCCCAGACCGACATCCGCGAGCCGCTCGAGGATCTTGACCGCGGCCGGGATCTTCGCCTCACCGGCGCCGAAGTGGTCGCGGGCGTCCCCGACGGACATCTCGTGCACCTCGGCGATGTCCTTGCCGCCGAGGGTGTACTGCAGCACGTCGGCCTGGAAGCGGCGTCCCTCGCACTCCTCGCACGGCGACTCCACCGTCGCCATCGGGCCGAGCTCGGTGAAGATCACGCCCGCGCCGTTGCACGTGGGGCAGGCGCCCTCGGAGTTGGAGCTGAAGAGTGCCGCCTTGACGCCGTTGGCCTTCGCGAAGGCCTTGCGGATCGGGTCCAGCAGCCCGGTGTAGGTCGCCGGGTTGCTGCGCCGCGACCCCTTGATCGCTCCCTGGTCGATGACGATGACGCCCTCACGGCCGGCCAGGGAGCCATGCACCAGTGAGCTCTTGCCCGAGCCGGCCACGCCGGTGACGACCGTCAGCAGGCCCAGCGGCACGTCGACGTCGACGTCCTGCAGGTTGTGCGTGGCGGCACCTCGCACCTCCAGCTTCCCCGACGCCGAACGCACCGAGTCCTTGAGGCGGGCCCGGTCGTCCAGGTGCTTGCCGGTGATGGTTCCGCTGGCCCGCAGGCCCTCGATGTCTCCCTCGAAGCAGATCGTGCCACCCCCCGCACCCGCGCCGGGGCCGATGTCGACGATGTGGTCGGCGATCGAGATGGTCTCGGGCTTGTGCTCGACGACGAGCACGGTGTTGCCCTTGTCGCGCAGCTGCAGCAGCAGGGTGTTCATCCGTTCGATGTCGTGCGGGTGCAGGCCGATGGTCGGCTCGTCGAAGACGTAGGTGACGTCGGTCAGCGAGGAGCCGAGGTGGCGGATCATCTTGGTGCGCTGGGCCTCGCCGCCGGAGAGCGTCCCAGCGGGACGATCGAGCGAGAGGTAGCCCAGGCCGATCTCGGAGAACGAGTCGAGCAGGTGCTGCAACCCGAGGAGCAACGGAGCCACCGACGGCTCGTCGAGCGTGCGCACCCAGTCGGCGAGGTCGCTGATCTGCAGGGCGCACAGGTCGGCGATCGACCGGTCGCCGATCTTCGAGGAGCGCGCCTCGGGCGTGAGCCGGGTGCCCTCGCAGTCCGGGCACGTCTGGAAGGTCACCGCCCGGTCGACGAAGCGGCGGATGTGTGGCTGCATCGCCTCGGGGTCCTTGGACAGCATCGACTTCTGGATCTGCGGGATGATCCCGTTGAAGGTCAGATTGACGCCCTCGACCTTGATCCTGGTCGGCTCGGACCACAGCATCGTCTCGAGCTGCTTCGTGGTGAACGATCCGATCGGCTTGTCCATCGGCAGGCCCATGCCCTCGAAGAGCCGGCCGTACCACCCGTCCATCGAGTAGCCGGGCACGGTCAGCGCCCCCTCGGACAGCGACTTCTCATCGTCGTACAGAGCCGTCAGGTCGATGTCGTTGACCTTGCCCATGCCTTCGCAGCGTGGGCACATGCCGCCGAGGTAGACCGCCTGCTTGACGGCCTTCCGCTCGGTCCGCCCGCCCTTCTCGGTGCTCATCATCCCGCTGGCCTTGCGAGTCGGGACGTTGAACGAGTACGCCGTGGGCGGACCGACGTAGGGGTCCCCGAGGCGGCTGAAGAGGATGCGCAGCATCGCGTTGGCGTCGGTCGCAGTCCCAACCGTGGATCGTGGGTTGGCGCCCATCCGCTCCTGGTCCACGATGATCGCGGTGGTCAGGCCCTCCAGGTGGTCGACGTCCGGGCGGGCCAGCGAGGGCATGAACCCCTGAACGAACGCGCTGTAGGTCTCGTTGATCATCCGCTGCGACTCGGCCGCGATGGTCGCGAAGACCAGCGAGCTCTTGCCGGAGCCGGAGACGCCGGTGAAGACGGTCAGTCGGCGTTTGGGCAGGTCGACGTCGAGGTTCTTGAGGTTGTTCTCCCGCGCGCCCTGCACCCTGATCAGGTCGTGGTCGTCGGCCGGGTGTGTGGTCGTCATGCGCTGCGTCTCCCCGTGTCTGCTCGCCCGTTGCCTCGCCGCCGGGTGGCTGCAGGCAATCCTGCCAGTTCGACGAGCGGGCGAGCCCGGGTGTGACCGACCCGCCCCGGAGGATGAGGTGACGTTTGACCCCGGGTGCGATGGTCGAGGACATGACTTCCCACGACGACCAGCTCGGCACCGTTGCCGAGATCATGCAGGAGACCCGCATCGCCGTGCTCACCCATGCGACCCCCGAGGGCGCCCTGGTCTCCTTGCCCATGGGCATGCAGGACTTCACCGACCCCGGCACGATCTGGTTCATCACCGAGCGCGACACCGACAAGGTGCGCGCCATCGAGGCGGACCCCCGGGTCAACGTCTCCTTCTCCAGCAAGGCGGGCTGGGTCTCCCTCACCGGGACCGCCCACGTGAGCGAGGACCGGGCCAAGCTGAAGGAGCTGTGGGACGCGTCCGCGGGCATCTTCATGTCGGGCGGTCCCGAGGACGCCTCCAACGTGCTGCTGCAGGTCGACGGCGCCACGGCCGAGTTCTGGGAGTCCCCCGGCAAGGTCAGCGCCGCCATCCAGCTCGCCAAGGGCCTCATCAGCGATGCGGAGCCCGACCTGGGCGACAACGCCACCGTGAAGCTCTGACAGGACCGGGACATGCTCGTCGACGCACGCGGTCGGGCCTCCGCGGATGACGCGTGGCTCCGCTTCACCACCCCGTCCTCGTGGCCGGTGTGGGCTCCGCTCATCCGCGACGTCGAGGCGTCGGCGGAGGTGTTGGCCGCCGGCACCACGGGGCGGGTGCTCGGCCCGGCCGGCGTGGCGGTCGACTTCGAGGTCACGCGTGTCGACCCGGACCTGCGGTCCTGGTCGTGGCGCGTCGGCCGGGGGTCGGCCGCGGCGCACATGGACCACCACGTCGTGCCGGCAGCGGGCGGCGGCAGCCGTGCCTTCCTCCGCGTGCCGGGCCGCTCCGCCTCACTCCTGCAGCCCTACCGGATCCCGGCGTCGGCCGCCCTCAAGGGCCTCGTCCGCGACCGGAGCGGACTGGGCGCCGAGGAGGAGACCGTCCTGGCGTTCGACTTCACGTTCGCCCCGTCCTACGCCCTGGCCGGTCGGGCGTTCGGCATCACCCCACGCACCACGACGGTCGAGGTGGGTCCGTCCTGGCTCTACGTCCGCTACGGCCCGTGGCGGTTGCTCACCCCGCGCGGCAACATCGCCGCCGCCGAGGTGACGGGCGGCTTCTCCTGGGCCAAGACCGCCGGGCCCCCGCACCTGTCGTTCAGCGACCGCGGTGTCTCCTTCACCACCAACGGCGAGCGCGCCCTGTGCCTGTCCTTCCACTCCCCCGTGCCGGCGATCGACCCGACCGGCACGATCACCCACCCGGGCGCCACTGTGTCCGTGGCCGACCCCGACGCGCTGGCCGAGGCCCTCGGAGTGGGTGCGTAGGCTCGCGGCATGGGCATCGTCCACCGCTCCACGCTGTCGCCGTCGAAGCGGGAGGTCGTCGAGTCCTGGCTGCCCTCGCGGTCGTGGGCCGACGGGCACCGCATCGCGGAGAAGGTCGCCGAGTATCGACTGGACGACCCGGACGGTGAGGTCGGCGTCGAGACGATCCTCTGGCGCACCGAGCGCGGTGACGTCCTCCAGACACCCCTGACCTATCGTGCGTCTCCCCTGGCGGGTGCCGAGCAGCACCTGATCACGACCACCGAACACTCGGTGCTCGGTCAGCGCTGGGTCTACGACGGCTGCGGCGACCCGGTGTGGGCCGCGACGCTGGCCGTCGCCATCCTCACCGGTGCGCAGCAGTCGCAGATGTTCTTCGAGGACGACGGTCGGCGCGTCGACATCCCCGCCCGGATGCAGGTGCACGGCAGCGGCACCGCGTCCACCGCGGCGGCGGTCGGTGCGATCGATTCGCTGCGCGACGCAGGTGACGTCACCACAGTGCACTGCGGCGACCTGGAGATCGACCTCGCCCGCGTCGTCGGTGCGCTGCTCGGCGACGGGCCGCACCTCAGCGGCGCCGTCGGTGACACCGACGGCGTCGTGCTCGCCGTCCTGCGCCGACCCTGACCCGTCACGGCCTGGCCAGGTCCAGCCCCAGCCAGTCGGCCAGCGCCGCCAGCTCGGTCTCCACGCGGGTGCGTCGGCGAGCCGACCAGTCCCCGTCCTCGTGCACCGCGTCGACGATCAGCACGCCCGCCGCACGGTCGGCGGTGGCGTCGACCTTCCCGACCAGCTCATCGCCGTCGAGCACCGGCATCGCCCAGTAGCCCCACTGCCGCGTCACCGCCGGCTTGTACATCTCCAGCTGATAGTCGAAGGCGAAGAGGTCCGCCATCCGCATGCGGTCGAACACGAGCCGGTCCAGCGGCGAGAGGATCGCCGTGCGCCCTTCGAAGTCGCCGTCGAGGAGTGCCGGGTCGACGCGCCAGAGACCCCGGACCCCCTCGACCCGCGCCGGCGCGCCGACATCTCGCACGGCGTACGGCTCGTGCCAGGCCTCCAGCGCACGCGGCCGGGCCAGTCCCAGGGAACGGAGGCGGCGTTCGGCGAGGGTGCGGTGGGCCTCCTCCCCCGGCACGGCCGGGTCGCCGGGGTGGATGCGCTCGGCGAGGTCCCACCGGCGCTCGCGTCCCTCGCGGGAGGCGACCGCGACCTCGCCGCGGGCCTCCAGGCACTCGAGGAGCTTCATGACGTTCTTGTTGTTGGTCCAGCCGGTGGAGCGCCAAGGCACCTCACAGCTGTCGGGCAGGTCGCGAGCGGCCGTCGGTCCTTCGCTGCGGAGCAACGCAAGGATCTCGCGACGGCACGCGTCGTTGGCGCCCACCCAGTCGCGGAGGTCCTCCTGCCACTGCCTCAGCGGAGGCTCGCCCGGCCAGACGTCCATGTCCGCGCGGAGGAGGGCGATGTCCTCGCTGGGACGGAGCAACGCGTGGTGCTCGACCAGCGCGCCGTCGCCGACCAGCTCCTCGAGGTCCTCGGGCCCGTAGCCGGTCCCGAGCCGCGACCACAGCGCGAGGTCGGCGTGCCGCGCGACGACGTCGGTCAGGTCGACCTGCAGGAAGCCGAGGTGGCGGACCACGTCGAGGGGGTCGGTCGGCCGGTCCGCATCGAGCAGCTGCGCGCCCACGGCGACCCGCCGCGCCTGCTGCCGCGACAGCACGTGCGTCGTCTCCCCCGGCCCCATGCGGTTGATCCTAGGCGGCACGGTCAGCGACGAAGGGGGCACCACCGCATGACCCGGTCGGGCCATTTCCTACCCCGGATCGGGCAGTTGTGAGACGTTCGGGCGCGGGTGGCGTCATGCGGTGCCACGCTCGACGTCTTACCAGCAGGAGCACGACACAGCAGACAGGATCAGGGCCATGTGGGACACCGTCGAGACCAGTTCGGTGCACTTGTCGCACGACCTGCCCTGCACGGGGTGTGGCCACGCGCGCCACACCTACCTGCCGTGCTCCGACACGTGCGCGTGCGCCCACGGCCGCGACCGCATCCTCAGCGCTGTGTGACCCGGTCGCGCACCTTGTCCCGCACCCGCCGCCCGAGGCCTCGCGCGAATCGCTCGCGCACGGGGTCGGGCGTCGGCGGGCGGCCCTGCTCGTCGAGCTCGTAGCGCGCGACCTTCGCCAACCGGGGCCGGTCGTGGTCGTCGATCACCTCGCCGGTCACCCACCACATCTTCAGGCTCCTCCCGGCGAGCTGAACGAACGCCAGGTTGTTGTCGAACCAGGGACCCTCGGCGTAGCGCCAGGTGAGCGGTGCGTCCGGCACGCGTGCCGACCTCGACGCCAGCCGACCGATCGGTCCCGCGACGCCGTAGGACAGAACGGCGGTCGCGAAGCGCATGTTGCGCGACAGTGGGTTGCGGATCGGTGAGCAGACCGCCTGCAGGATCGTCGATCGGAGCCGCAACGTCTCGTCGACCGGCCGGGCCTCGCTGACATAGCTGTGGTGCACGTCGCCGGACAGGAAGGTCACGGCCGCCGGGGCGTGCCCTCGCTCCCCCGCGGCCACCTCCATCACCTGGCGGGCCACGTCCTGGAAGCTGGCCTGGAAGGCGCCCCAGTGCTCGAGGTCGACGCCCTGGCGCAGCTTCTCGCCCATCCGTGCACCGCGCTCGCCCCAAGCCCCCTGCGCCAGGGCCTCGCTGAAGGCCTCGAGGTGGTGCAGGCCGCGCGCCAGCAGGAACGGCAGGGACGTGCCGATCAGCAGGTGGTCGACGTCGCCGCGCAGCTGTTCCTCGAGCCATGCCGACTCGTCGGCGTTGAGCAGGGCCCGGTCCTGGGGGTCGAGCTGACGGGCGGCGCGCGAGTCCACCACGACCAGCCGGGCCTGGGTGTCGAACTCGCGGGTGTAGCTCCACCGGTAGGTCTTCGGCTCCTGGTCGACCCGCTCGGCGAAGGCGTCGAGCACCTCGCCCAGGTCGTAGGACTCGTCGTCGCGGTGTGCCATCACCTGCGTGTAGACCTCGTCCTGCGCACGCTCGGCGGGCGACAGGTTGCCCAGGTGCTGGTAGACCCAGTAGGACCCCAGGCCGGCGACGATCCGGCCGTGCCACCACGAGGTGGCCTCCATCTCCTCGCGCCAGGCCTGCGAGGTGTTCCAGTCGTCGCGGATGTCGTGGTCGTCGAAGATCATCGAGCTCGGGACCGTCGACAGCAACCACCTGTTGGCCGGGTCGGTCCAGGCCAGGCTGTAGAGGTGGGCGTACTCCTCGTAGTCGCACAGCTCGGTCCACGGGGGCGACTCGATGTCTCGCCGCGACTCGATGAAGGCCTGCATCTCCTCGGTCGTCTCGTCGGCGTAGACCTGGTCCCCGAGGAAGAGCACGAGGTCCGGCAGCCGCTGGGGTGCGAGATCGGGGTCGTCGGGATCGGCGGCGTCGACCTGGTCGGCAGTGCGCAGAGCCCACGCTCGCAGTGCATCCACGCCGTGCGTCTCGTTGCCCCGGGCGTCGTGCGACACCGACGTGCGGCAGGAGCCGAAGGCCATCCGCAACGGCCTCCCGTCCTCGAGGGTGGCGATCACCGGCGCGGGGAAGGGCGAGCCGGCCTCGGGCCAGGCACGCTCGTCACCGACGTCCACGGTGTAGGGCTCCGTCGTGCCGGGCTCGAGCCCATCGAGCTCCACGAGCGCATAGTGGTGCCCGTGGACCGCGAAGGTGCGGGCGCGCGCCGTCACCTTCCCCCGGCTCACCGTGACAGTGGCCGGCCGACGGGTCTCGACCCACACGGCGGCCGAGGTCGTGTCGACGTAGCGGAGCAGAGGTCCCAGGCGCAGCGGCCCGAGCGACCCGCTCACGGCTGGAGGAGAACCTTGATCGCGCGCCGTTCGTCCATTGCCCGGTAGCCCTCGGGCGACTCGGACATCGGCAGGGTCAGGTCGAAGACCCGGCCCGGGTCGATCGCGCCGGAGAGCACCCGCTCGAGGAGGTCGGGGAGGTAGCGGCGCACCGGCGCCATGCCGCCGGCGAGGCCGACGTTCTTCTGGAACATCCGGCGCACCGGCAGCTCGACCCCGTGGGGCACGCCGACGAAGCCGACCGTGGAGCCCGGTCGTGCGATCGCGAAGGCGGTCTTCATCGACTCGTCCGTGCCGACGCACTCGAGCACGGCGTCGGCGCCGACGCCCTGGGTCAGCTCCGCGATGCGGGCGCCACCCTCCTTGCCGCGCTCGGCGACGATGTCGGTCGCCCCGAAGGCGCGCGCGATCTCCTGGCGCGACTCGTGGCGCGACATCGCCACCACACGTTCGGCACCGAGCTGCGCGGCCGCCAGCACACCGCACAGGCCCACGGCGCCGTCGCCGATCACGACGGCGGTGGCACCGGGCTGCACACCGGCGGCGATGGCCGCGTGCCAGCCGGTGGCCATCACGTCGGAGAGCGTGAGGAGCGAGGGGATCATCGATGCGTCGGGCATGCCGTCGGTCTTCACCAGGCTGCCGTCGGCCTGCGTGACCCGGGAGTACTCACCCTGCCCGCTCGTGGTGAACCCGAGGTTGTCGCAGGCCGACTGCACGCCGGCCGCGCAGTGGGCGCAGGTGTTGTCGCTGTGGCAGAACGGCACGATGACGAAGTCGCCGGGCGTGAAGTCCCGGACCGCCGAGCCGACCTCCTCGACCACGCCGACGCACTCGTGCCCGATGGTCGCTCCGGCGTCGATGTCGTTGTGCCCGCGGTAGGGCCACAGGTCCGAGCCGCAGATGCAGCCGGCGACCACCTTGACGATGGCGTCGGTGGGCTCCTCGATCCTGGGATCGGGGACCTCCTCGAAGCGGATGTCACCGGGGGCGTGGATAGTCGTTGCTCGCATACGGGGATCTTGCCACGCGCGCCCAGAGCGCAACTTCCGACCGTCGCCGTGCGTCACACATGCTGTCGACCCCACTATCGAACGAGGACCCGATGACACGGCACCACATCCTGATCGCATTCGCGATCTCCGCCATCGGCGCCGCCGGGCTCGCGGCCGTGCCGGCCTTCGCCTCGAGCGCGCCGACGACCTGCGAGGGGAAGCCGGTCACGATCGTGGCGACGAAGACCGTGACACAGGGCACTGAGGGTGATGACGTCGTCGCGATGGAGCCGGGGGCGTGGCTCTTCTTCGACGCCCTCGGGGGCGACGACACGATCTGTCTCGCAGCCGGGGCGCCGGACATCAACGATCGCGACTCCAGGCCCCCGTTCGGCTACCTGGACGCCGGGGCGGGCGACGACACCGTCGTCAACCTCATGGCGCCCGGGACCACCGGCGTCGGCACCACTGTCGTGCTGGGGCTCGGCAGTGACTCGTTCCGGGGAGCCGACGTGGGCGAGGAGGTCTTCGCCGATCTGCGGGTCGACAACTTCGCGGATGACCCCTACCCCTTCCCTGCGGAGTTCGTCGGCGCGCAGGCGGACACCGTCACCGGTGCCGCGACTGTGTTCAGCGCGGCTCCGCTCGACGGGCCCGACCAGGACCGGGTGACGTTCGCATCGCCCACCGCACGACTGGTCTGGGAGGGGCGGATGGGCACCCAGGCGCGGGTCGAGTTTCCCGCCGGCGGTGCCGGCCAGCTCGAGATGCGCGGCATGCGCAGGCTTGCGCCGGTCGCGCCATCCGAGGTCGTCGTGGACAACCTCACCCGTGACATCCGCGTGGGCGGCGAGACCACCTTCCGCTGGACCGGCGACGTGCGCGGATTCACCTTCGGGACGCCCCAGCGCGCCCGATCCGAGGTGAGCATCAGCTTCGTGGGCACCGACGCGGCCGAGAACCTGTGGACGACCGACCTCCCGATCGGCGACGTGGCGATGGGTGGGGGCGACGACGGGCTCCACGTGCAAGGCCTCAACACCGCCTACGTCCCCCGCTCCGCCGACGGAGGGACGGGTGACGACGCCCTCTTCCTCGAGTCCACGTGCATCGATCTGGAGATACGGCTCGACGAGAGCGCGACATGCAACGGCATCCGGGGCACGCTCGTCGGCTTCGAGGACGCAGTCGCCGGGGCGTCCTGGGATGACGGCACGCTCATCCTCGTCGGCACCTCACGGAGCGAGCGCCTCGTGGGCAGCGCCCAGCAGGTCCGGGTCCGCGGCCGCGGCGGGGCCGACGAGATCGGCGTCGACGAGAGCTACGTCGCTCGGGTGTCTGCAGGGCCAGGACGGGACCAGATCTGGGTGAGCGGAGACGACGTCGTCGTCCGTGGCGGCAGGGGCCGCGACCACATCACGCTCCAGGGGTCCGGCGCCCTCGCCGAGGTCGCGGGACATCCGAAGCGGCAGATCGGCCGCGGTGGGCGTGGCAACGACGTCCTGATCGGCACCGACGCTCGCCGTGGAGACCGCCTCGTGGGCGGCCGCGGGCGAGACCGCGCCGACGGGCGGGCGGGCTCGCACGACGTCTGCCGCGCCGAGGTCACCCGTCGATGCGAGCGCCCTCGACGGGCTGCCTGAGCGAGCGCTGGTCGGATCGATGTCGCTGAGGGTGTGACGCGCTGACGCTGCGGTCGTTGTGCTCGGTGAACCCACCTCGAGGAGCACACCTGTGGACCACCACCTGCATGGGCCTGCGTCCCGGACCATCGGCCTCGTGGCAGCCCTCGCCATCACTCTCACCACGCTCGTGCTCACGCCGAGCCCGACCTTCGCCGAGAGCGCCGACCTCCCGGGCGCAGGGCAGTCCCTCGACGTGCTGGTGGTGGGTGACTCCTACTCGGCCGGCAACGGTGCCAGCGCGACGACGTACGGACCGGCGGGGTGCTACCGCAACACCGCGCACTGGAGCGAGCAGTACGCCACCGGGCTCCGCGACCAGGCCTACACCGTGGAGGTGGCCAACCACGCCTGCAGCGGAGGTCAGACCCCCGACGTGCACTCGCCCCGGGCGATGGACTCCCAGACCGGGCGGACGACACCGGCACCAGGAGGTGCGACCACCCCGGCGGAGGGAGACGCCTACCTGCGCTCCGCCGACCCCTGCAACACCCGGGCCTTCCCGGACGAGGAGTTCTGGACCTATCGCACCACCGCGGTCTCCGGCGGCACGCTGACCTACGACTGCACCCGCAACCTGCGGCCCCAGGCAGACTTCGTCACCCCCGACACGGACCTGGTGGTCCTCACGATGGGGGGCAACGACGCCGGCTTCAGCACCATCGTCCAGGGCTGCTTCGTGTCGATCACCCGCACCGCCGATGCGTGCCGGTCGGCCGTGGACACCGCCCGCGGGCTCATCCCCACGATCCGGCAGGGGCTGATCGACGACGTCGCCGCGTTGCGAGCCCACGGGCTGCGCCCCGACGCCAGGATCCTGCAGCTCGGCTACCCCTGGCTCCAGGTCGACAACGGCTTCGTTCTGCCGGACCCGGCCGCGCCGCTGACTCCCTACCGCGCAGGTGAGGAGGTGCGCCGCCTGATCACCGACGCCACCACGCAGCTCGCCACCGTCCCCGCAGCGGTCAATGCCGACCACCCCGGACAGATGTCGTTCGTCGACGGGGTGACGAGGGCCTTCTCCGGGCACGAGCCCGACGCGCGGACCACGAACCCGCAGACCTGGCTCAACGAAGCCTTCAGCGGCGCCGACACCAACCTCTGGTATCACCCCAACGATGCCGGCCACGCCGCCTACGCCGCGCTGCTCCTCGCGCGGGGCACCTGGGGCGCTCCGACGCACGGAACCCCTCCCGCTCCCCCGACGTCCGCCGGGGCCATGCCCCCGTGCTGCGGGTCCGGGCCCGGCTCTCGGACGGGACCCCGCCCCGCGGCCGCCTGCTCGTCCGTCGCGCAGGCCGCGGGTCCGGGTGCGGATCGCGCCGCGCTGAGCCACGCCGTTCTGGCGTTATCTCATATCTGAGATAAAGTGCTCCGCATGGCTGACTACAAAGGTCGCATCGGCAACCTCATCCGCGACGCCCGCAAGCACCGCGGGCTGACCCAGCACCAGCTGGCCGAGCTGCTCGGCACCAGCCAGAGTGCGATCAATCGCATCGAGAAGGGTCACCAGAACCTCTCCCTGGAGATGCTCGCGCGCATCGGCGCGGCCCTCGACTCCGAGATCGTCGCGCTCGGCGCCGGTCCCACCCACCTGCGGGTCGACGGCCCCACCACGCTGTCGGGCTCGATCGACGTCAAGACCTCCAAGAACGCCGGAGTCGCGCTGCTGTGCGCCTCCCTGCTCAACAAGGGGCGCACGACGCTGCGCAAGGTCGCGCGGATCGAGGAGGTCAACCGGCTGCTCGAGGTGCTCAACTCACTCGGTGTCGCCACCCGGTGGGTCGGCGACGACAACGACCTGGAGATCATCCCGCCCGCCGAGCTCAACCTCGCCGCCATCGACGAGGAGGCGGCACGGCGGACGCGTTCGGTGATCATGTTCCTCGGCCCGCTGCTGCACCGCTACGACGAGTTCGACCTCCCCTACGCCGGCGGCTGCAACCTCGGCGAGCGCACGGTCGAGCCGCACATGTCGGCGCTGCGCCCCTTCGGACTCGACGTGAAGGCGACCGACGGCAGCTACCACGCCAGCGTCAACCGGCTCATCGAGCCGACGCGCCCGATCGTGCTGACCGAGCGCGGCGACACCGTCACCGAGAACGCGCTGATGGCCGCCGCACTCCACCCGGGCACGACCGTCATCCGGAACGCCTCGTCCAACTACATGGTCCAGGACCTGTGCTTCTACCTCCAGCGACTCGGCGTCGAGGTCGAGGGCATCGGCTCCACGACGCTCCGGGTCACCGGAAGGTCCTCGATCGACGTGGATGTGGACTACTCCCCCTCCGAGGACCCGATCGAGGCGATGTCCCTGCTCGCAGCGGCGATCGTGACCAAGTCGGAGATCACCATCCGCCGGGTGCCGATCGAGTTCCTCGAGATCGAGCTGGCGACGCTGGAGGAGATGGGCTTCCGCTACGACCGGTCCGAGGAGTACGTCGCCAACAACGGCGAGACGAGGCTGCTCGACCTCACCACGCACCCCTCCGAGCTGCGCGCCCCGCTGGACAAGATCCACCCGATGCCGTTCCCCGGCCTCAACATCGACAACCTGCCGTTCTTCGCGGTCATCGCGGCGGTGGCCGAGGGCCAGACGCTGCTGCACGACTGGGTCTACGAGAACCGTGCCATCTACCTGACCGAGCTCAACAAGCTCGGTGCGCAGGTCAAGCTGCTCGACCCGCACCGGGTGCTGATCGAGGGACCGACGCACTTCTCGGGCGCGGAGATCGTGTGCCCGCCGGCCCTGCGGCCCGCCGTGGTGATCCTGCTCGCGATGCTGGCGTCCAAGGGCACCTCGGTGCTGCGCTCGACGTATGTCATCCACCGCGGCTACGAGGACCTCGCCGAGCGGCTCAACCAGCTCGGCGCCAACATCGAGACGTTCCGCGACATCTGAGAAACGCGCTCAGCCGAACAGGGTCTCCACCCACGCGCGCGACACCTTGCTCGCCGACGGCGGCGCGGTCATGTCGGCGGTGATCCGCGGCATCGGGGCGGTGTGCTGGCCGGCGTTGCGGTGCCAGTCGGTCTCGGCCTCGATCAAGAGACCCAGGTCGGCGCGCGCCAGGAACACGCCGTGTCCCTCGGGGCACTGGTTGACCGTGGCCTGGCCGAGGGTCCGCTCATCCATCTCGACGCCGCAACGCGGGCAGTTGATGCTCTCCATCCCCTGAAGGTACTCCTCGGCCCCATACTTCTCGCGTGACCGCGCCGCGCTACCTCGACGCCCCCCGACCGCTGGCCTTCGCCCACCGCGGAGGTGCCTACCATCCTGACATCGAGGGCCTGGAGAACACGCTCGCGGCCTTCACCCATGCCGTGGACCTCGGCTACACCTATCTCGAGACCGACGTCCACGTCACCAGCGACGGGGTGCTGCTCGCCTTCCACGACACTGTGCTCGACCGGGTCACCGACCGCACCGGCAGCATCGCCGACTCGACGTACGCCGAGGTCAAGCGGGCGCTGATCGGGGGCTCGGAGCCGGTGCCGACGCTGGCCGAGCTCTTCGATGCGTTCCCGGGAGCGCGCTTCAACATCGACCTCAAGTCCGAGGGGGCCGTCGAGGCGTTGGCAGCGTTCGTGGAGGAGCGAGAGGCGTGGGACCGGGTGCTGGTGGGCTCCTTCTCCGGGCGACGCATGGACGCGTTCCGGCGGCGTACGGCCGGGCGCGTGGCGACGTCCGCGCATCCGCTCGAGGTGGCTGCCTTCGTCCTGTCCCCGAGCGGCCGACTCGCGCGGCTGCTGACGCGGGGGCGACCGGTCGCGCTGCAGATCCCGCACCGACGCGGACGGCTCGTGGTCGCCTCCTCCTGGCTCGTCCGGCGCGCGCACGCGGCGGGCGTGCAGGTGCACGTGTGGACCATCGACGACCCCGGCGAGATGAACAGCCTCCTCGATCGTGGTGTTGACGGCATCATGACCGATCGCACGGACATACTCAGGGACGTGCTCCGCGCCCGCGGACAGTGGAACTCCCCGTTGAAGGGTGACGCATGAGCGACGTATCCGGCGAGATCGCCGACCTCCGACCGCTGGCCCAGGCCAAGGAGCAGAAGGCCTGGTACTGGTACGACTGGGCCAACAGCGCCTACGTCACCACGGTCAGCACCGTGCTCTTCGCGCCCTACATCATCGCCATCGCCAAGGAGGCGGCGGTCGACAACCGCATCTCCCTGGTCGGGATCTCGGTCGCGCCGGGATCGCTCCCGTCCTACCTCGTCACCATCTCCACGATCATCTCCGCGATCGTGTTGCCACTCATGGGTCCGATCGCCGACCGCACCGCCAACAAGAAGCGCCTGCTGGCCAGCTTCGCGTGGCTGGGTGCGCTGTCCGGATCGCTCATCTTCTTCGCCACCGGGAGCAACTGGCAGATCGGCGCGGTCGGCTTCTTCCTCGCCAACATCTTCCTCGGTGCCTCGCTGGTGGTGAACGACTCGATCCTGCCGCTCATCTCCGACGAGGAGAACCGCGACCGGGTCTCCTCGCGCGGCTGGGCCTGGGGCTACCTCGGTGGTGGCCTGCTGCTGGCGATCAACCTCGCGGTGGTGACGCTGCTGCCGTTCGGGCTGACCACAGGGACGGCGGCGCGGCTCAGCATGCTCTCGGCCTGCATCTGGTGGGCCGCGTTCACCCTCATCCCCTACTTCAAGCTCAACGATCACGAGCCCGTCCCGCTGGCCGAGAGCGACGGCGGCAACCAGGGCATCTTCGCCGAGAGCTTCGGCCAGCTGGGCAAGACGCTGCGTGAGCTGCCGAAGTACCCGGTCGCGCTCAACTTCCTGCTCGCCTACCTGTTCTTCAACGACGGCATCCAGACGGTCATCGCCTCGGCGTCGACCTACGGCTCGGAGGAGCTCGGCTTCGGCCAGTCGGTGCTGATCGGCACGATCCTGCTCGTCCAGTTCGTCGCCTTCGGCGGCGCACTGTTCTTCGGTCGGCTCGCGAGGACCTACGGCGCCAAGCACACCATCCTCGGTGGCCTCGCGGTCTGGATGGTCATCGTCACCGCGGCGCTGTTCCTGCCGGAGAAGGGACTCATCCCGTTCCTCCTGCTGGGTGTCGCGATCGGCGTCGTGCTGGGCGGCACCCAGGCGTTGGCGCGCTCCTACTTCTCGCTGCTCATCCCCCGCGGCAAGGAGGCTGAATACTTCAGCTTCTACCACGCGATGGACCGCGGGACGTCGTGGTTCGGCACCCTCGTGTTCGGCCTCGTCTACCAGTTCACCGACTCCTACCGGCCGGCGATCTTCGCGCTGATCGTGTTCTTCGTGATCGGCGGACTGCTGCTGATGCGCGTCGACACCGCGAAGGGGATCCGCGATGCCGGCAACGACGTACCGGCGGTGATCTGAGGCTCCGGCACGCCCGTTCCTGGCGCGATCGGAGCCACCAGCACCCTTGGGGGTGAACTTCGTCTCGCGTGGGAGTGGCGCGTGCCACGATGAATCCGCGGAATGTGGTCGGCACCGCTACGGTTGAAGGATCAAGAGGCGGGACGCGTCGTCACGAGCGGCGTCATGATCGGCGTGACCATTGCCGGTCTGGCTCGTTTCACCTTTACCCGGTACACAAACACAACGGGGTCAGCAAACCCTACTGGAGGTGGGCACGGTGGCGGAGCGCACACTGCGTGGCGCGAGGCTCGGCGGCCAGAGTTTCGAGGACGAACGCGGCATCGAGTTCGCGGCTCGTCAGCAGGTCGGATACAAGTGCAAGCAGGGACACGAGTTCGAGGTCACGATGTCGGTCGAGGCCGACATCCCGGCCGTGTGGGAGTGCCCCCGTTGTGGGGCCGAAGCGCTGAGCACGGCAGGGATCCTGCCGGAGGCGAAGGTCGAGAAGCCTGCCCGCACGCACTGGGACATGCTGTTGGAGCGTCGCTCGGAGAAGGAGCTCGAGGACATCCTCAAGGAGCGCCTCGAGCTGCTGCGTGGCGGCGAGATCGGCCCCGCACACCTGCACCGCGCCAACAAGAAGAAGCGCGTCTCCTGAGTTTCCCCAGGTAGGCGGTTCGACTCAGTCGACGACGTCGCCCCGGACCACCGGGCCTTCGGGCTCCGGGCCGGGGCGATGTGCATGTCCGGGCCCGTGCGGTGCCCCGAACGTGGGCACGACGACCAGCCGGCGCTCGACGACCGAGGTCAGCAGGCGCCGCGCGATCGGCCGGGTGAACGGCAGGATCAGCACGATGCCGGCGATGTCCAGGACGAAGCCGGGGCTGAGCATGAGCGTGCCGCCGATGAGGATGAGGGCGCCGTCGGCGAGCTCCTTGGCGGGCATCCGGCCGCCCTGGAGCGCCTCGCGCAGCGCCCGCCACGCGCGCGAGCCCTCCCGCTTGATCAGCCACGCGCCGATGAAGCTGTCCAGCACGAGCAGGGCGATCGTCCACCACGGACCGACCAGCTGGCCCACCTGCAGGATCGCCCAGATCTCGGCGAGCGGGATGAGCACGAACGCCGCGACGAGCACCGGGCGAAGCCACCCGCGCCGGCGAGACGGCGTACGTCGTGGCCCCGCGGGCATGCTCACGCCGACGCCTTGGCCCTGCCACGTCGCCGGAGCTGCGCGCGGCGCTCGGACAGGCCCCAACGGGTGATCATCCGGAGTGACTCGCTGGCCACCTGGCCGCTCATCTTGGAGTCGCCGCGCTCGCGCTCGATGAACTCGATCGGCACCTCCGTGAGCCGGAGGCCGTGGGCGAGCGTGCGATAGGCCAGGTCTGTCTGGAACACGTATCCAGTAGACCTCACCGACCCAAGGTCGATGGCCTCGAGCGTGGTGCGACGGAACAACCGGAAGCCCGCAGTCGCGTCCTTGACCCTGATGCCGAGGAGCAGCCGGACGTAGAGGTTGCCGCCGCGCGAGAGCAGCAGCCGCTGGACCGGCCAGTTGACCACCGATCCGCCGGCCACGTAGCGCGACCCGATCACGAGGTCGGCGGTGTGCAGCGCGTCGAGGAGGCGTTGCAGCTGCTCGGGCTGGTGCGAGCCGTCGGCGTCCATCTCCCCGACGACGTCGAAGCCCGCCTCCAGCGCCACGTCGAAGCCGTGGAGGTAGGCGGCGCCCAGTCCCGCCTTCTCCGTCCGGTGGACCACCGTGACCGCGTCATCGGCCGCCGCCAACCGGTCGGCGATGTCTCCGGTGCCGTCGGGGCTGTTGTCGTCGACGATCATCACGTCGACGCCGGGCTGAGCCTTGCGGAGCCGCCCGACGATCCACTCGATGTTCTCGGACTCGTTGTAGGTCGGAATGACCATCACGCAACGGCCGAGGCCTTCGACTCCCACGGGGTGCTACCTCGTTCCACTGGCTGGCTCGACGGCGCGGTTGCCCCGTCGACGACGACGATAGGCGGCGAGGACCAGTCCTGCATGGGCAACGAGGAAGACGAGGACGAACCGCGCCGGCCAGACACCGAGCCGGACGGCGGGTGTGAGGGCGTCGCTGAGCCCCACGGTCTCCACGAGGACCTCCTGCCCGCGCGCCGGCACGGAGGCGACCACCTCGCCGTCGGGGCGTACGACGCCGGAGATGCCGTTGATCGCGGCCACCACCACCCAGCGGCCGGTCTCCTGGGCGCGCAGCCTGCTGATCTCGAACTGCTGGGCCAGCTGGCCGGTGCGGCTGAACATCGCGTTGCTGGTCTGCACGGTCACCAGCTGCGCCCCGCGGGCGACCTGCCCGCCGATGCCCTCGTCGTAGGCCACGTCGAAGCAGATCGCGTCCGCCACCAGCACTCCCCCGACCCCGATGGGTTCCAGGCTCGTCCCGCGGACCATGTCGCGCGGCACCATCCGGAGCTTGCCGTAGCTCTCCGGGATGAGGCTGCCGCGGAACGGGATGTACTCGCCGTAGGGCACCGGGTGGCGCTTGGTGTAGCGGTCACCGCTGCCGAGCCCGGGCCGGTAGACGATTCCCTGGTTGAGGACCTGCCCGTCGTCGAGCGGGTCGTTGGACATGCCACCCACGATGACCGGCACGCCGATCGCGTCGGTCGCCGCGATGATGCCCGCGTTCACGCCGGCATCGGTGAACGGGTCCACCGCGGTGGAGTTCTCCGGCCACACCACGAAGTCCGGCTGCGGCTCCTCGCCCGCCGCGACCGCGACCGCCAGGTCCTGCGTCAGCCGGACGTGGTTGGCCGTGACTTCTCGGTTGACCGCGACCACGTCCAGTCCGGTGCCCGGCACGTCACCCTGGACCGCCGCGACCGTCGTCGTGCCGGTCTCCTCGACCTCGAAGGGCACCAGCAGCGGCGCGAGGGTCACGACGACGAGCACGGCAAGGACCGCGAGCGCGGTGCGCGGGGAGGCCCGCAGGTGGATCAGCAGCCACGCGAGGGTCGTTCCGCTGAGGGCGACGAGGAGGCTCACCCCGGTCATCCCGATCCAGGGCAGGGCGTCGGCCCAGGGCGTGTCTGCCGTGGCGTAGACCAGTCGACCGAACGGCATCCCGCTGAAGGGGAACCCACTGCGCCACGTCTCGACCCCGACCCACCACAGGGCCGTCCAGACCGGCCACGCACGGTGGCGCAGGCTCCAGGACAGGCCCAGGCCCAACGGCACGAAGAAGGCCGCCTCCAGGGCACACATGGCGATCCACGCGTCGGTGCCGACGGCGCGCATCCAGAACATCACGGCATAGGTGAAGGTGATGCCGAAGAGCAGGCTCGGGATCCAGGCGCGGCCCGGCCGCAGGCCGCGGACCGCGAACACGAGCGCGGCGATCGCGGGCGGCATCACCCAGGCGACCCCGATCGGCTCGAACGCCGCAGCCAGCACGAGTCCGCCGACCAGGGCGAGGAGGCAGCGCAGCGGCACGCTCAGACCGTAGCCGACGCCTGCGCGCCTGCAGCGGTGCGGGAGGAACGAGGAGGCTTCGGACCAACACACGACCGTCTGGCTGACGATCGCGCGAAGTTGTCTACGGCCCCCGGGTCCCTCCCGCATCCAGCCACCGCGGAGCACGCTCGACGAGGTGACGGACGGGAGGCATCGCTGGCTTCGCGTACCCCACGCCTGACCCCTCACTGCCGGTCGCGCCACCCGCGGGCTGCACAGGCGGACCCGGAGACCCTCTCTCCCGACAGGTCGGGTGTCAACACGGTCTTGACCTGCGCGAATGCGCGAACTCGCAGGTCAGCGCGGTGCGCCCGAGAAGAATCTCCCACCACAATTTTGCTTCTCCCGGCGTGTCGCCGGTGACACGCCGGTGACACACGGGTGGCACGCGGGGGTTCAGCTGGTCGGCGGGCGCGAGACGGAGTCGGACGAGGGGGGTACGACGACGGTGCCGGAGGCGGTGGTCGCCACGACCGGCGGGTCGAGGACCGCCGCCGCGCCGGGAGCGTCAGGCGTTGCTGCGCCCCGACCGACGACATGCACGGCGAAGTCCATGACCCGGCTGCGGGTGCCCTCCTTGACCAGGGTCGCCGTGATCTCGAGGAGGTCACCGGCCCTCACCGGAGCCTTGAACTGGACGTCGGAGTAGGAGGCGAAGAGCCCCTCGTCACCGTCGAGCAGGATGCACATCTCGGTGGCCACGTCGCCGAAGAGGCCGAGGCTGTAGGCGCCGTCCACCAGGTTGCCGGCGTAGTGGGCGTGGGAGTAGGGGACGTAGCGGCGGTGGGTGACGACGGTGCCCACGCGTGACTCGTGGCTCATGAGGCCCTCTCGGTGCTGGCGGGTGCTCTCGGCGTGCGCGGGGAGGTCAACCGGTGCACGATGAACGACGCGACCTCGCCCGGCGTGGTGCCGCGGGTGAAGACGCGGTCGACCCCGAGCTCGCCGGCCATCGTCTCGTCGAAGCGGGGTCCGCCCACGACGAGCAGTGGTCGCTTGGCGGCCGGGTAGGCCTCGCGGAACGCCGCGGACATCTCGCGGGTGTTGAGCAGGTGGGCGTCGCGCTGGGTGACGACCTGGGAGACCAGGACCGCGTCGGCCTTCTCCTCGCGAGCGGCCTCGACGAGCTGTGGCACCGAGACCTGGGCCCCGAGGTTGACCACCTTGAGCTCGCGGTAGTACTCCAGGCCCTTCTCCCCCGCGAAGCCCTTGATGTTGAGGATCGCATCGATGCCGACGGTGTGGGCGTCGGTGCCGATGCACCCGCCGACCACGACGAGGCGACGCCGCAGGGAGCGCTTGATCGCGGCGTTGGCCTCCTTGGGCGTCAGCAGCGGGTAGTCGCGCTCGACGACCTCGACGGTGCTCGGGTCCACGAGATGGTTGACCCGGCCGTAGACGACGAAGAAGGTGAAGCCCTCCCCCATCGGCTTGGCGTGCGCGACCAGCGCCGGGTCCATGCCCATCTTGTTGGCGAGCTGCACGGCGGCACCCTCGGCCACCTTCGAGTGCTCGATCGGGAGGGTGAAGGACAGCTGCACCATGCCGTCGCCGGTGGTGTCGCCATAGGGTCGGATCACACTCATGCCTCTCCCTCCAGGATCTGGGTCGCCGGGTTGTAGTAGTCGGCGGCCTTGCGCGCCACTCCGTCGAGGCCGCGGCCCTTGTCGGCGGGGCGCTTCATCAGGCCGAAGGTGCCGTCGGCGATCGCGGAGAGCAACGGCGGCTGGCCAGCCACGGTCCGGTCCGCCTTGATCTCCTCCAGCAGGCCCACCGCCTCTCCGAGGACCTCGCGGGCGCGGTTGGCGATGAAGCCGTCGGGAGCCGGGTGGAAGTCCTCGTGCAGCTTGCCTGCTGCGTTCATCACGTAACGGACGTTCTGCAGGGCCAGGTCGCGGTCGGAGATCCACGGCGTCACGACGGCCTCGGTCATCATCCCGACGAGCAGGATGCCCTGACCGGTCAGGGCGCCGACGAGGTTGAAGAAGCCGTCGAGGAGGTAGCCCTTGAAGATGTCGCCCGTCATGTGGCGCGTCGGCGGCATCCACTTCAGCGGCGCGTCGGGGAACAGCTCGCGCGCGAGCATGGCGTGGGCGAGCTCGAGGCGGAACGAGTCGGGCACCTCGGGGTCGATCTCGAAGGCGTGGCCCAGGCCGAGCTGCCAGTCCTCGAGTCCGGCCTCCTTGGCGAAGTACTCGTTGAGGAGCTGGCTGGTGGTGACCGTGTGGGCGGCCTCGATGGCGTCGGCGGTGGTGAGGTAGTTGTCCTCGCCGGTGTTGATGATGATCCCGGCGCGCGCGTGGACCTGGCGGCTGAAGCGCTGGTCCACGAAGGTGCGGATGGGGTTGATGTCGCGGAAGAGGATGCCGTACATCGAGTCGTTGAGCATCATGTCGAGTCGCTCGAGACCGGCCAGGGCCGCGATCTCCGGCATGCAGAGGCCGGAGGCGTAGTTGGTCAGCCGGACGTAGCGCCCGAGCTCGCGCGACGTCTCGTCGAGGGCGGCGCGCATCAGCCGGAAGTTCTCCTGCGTGGCATAGGTGCCGGCGAAGCCCTCGCGGGTCGCGCCCTCGGGCACGAAGTCGAGCAGCGACTGCCCGGTGGAGCGGATCACGGCGATCACGTCGGCGCCCTCGCGCGCGGCGGCCTGCGCCTGCGGGATGTCCTCGTGGATGTCGCCGGTGGCGACGATGAGGTAGATCCACGGCTTGCTCGGTGCGTCGCCGACCTTCGCGATCATCCGCTCGCGCGCCGTGCGCTGGCGGTCGATCTGCTTGATGCCGGCGCCGACGGCCTTGCGTGACGCCGACGTGGCGCGGGTGGCGTCCTTGCCCTCGGGGATGCCGAACGTCACCGACCCCGCGGCCGCCTTCTGGGCCAGGGTCAGGAGGTCGTCGGCCTCGCCACGGAGCAGGGCGTCCCAGACCGGCAGGCTGACGCCGTGCTCGAGCCCGACGTCGGCGCGCACGGCATCGGCGAGACGGTTGACCCACGGCGTGCCGTCGGGGTCGGCGCCGCCGAGCCCGGCCAGGCGGAGCGTCGCGCGCTCGACCGAGACGGTGGTGTGGCGGGTGGCGAGGTCGACGATCGGCTTGCCGACCTGTCGCGCGAGGGTGCGCGCTCGGCGTACGTCGGCGCTGGCCAGTCCCAGCTGGCTGCCGGTCCGGCGGGTGGGGGGTGTCATCAGAGCCTCCGCTCGAAGAGTCCGCGGACGCCGGCGTCGGCGCGGAGCAGCTGCAGGGCATAGGCGGCGTGGCCGGGGACGTAGCCGTTGCCGACGAGCATCCGTACGTCTGCGGCCAGCCCCTCCGCGCCGAGCGCGGCGGCGCTGAAGCTGGTGGCCATGGAGAAGAAGATGACCGTGCCGCCCTCGGAGGTGGCCAGGATCGCGCCGCCCTCGCAGCCGGGGACGTCGACGCACACGACGGTGATGTCGGCCGGCCCGCCCGCAGCCGTGACGGCATCGCGCAGGGCGATCGGGTCGCGGGCGTCGGCGACGACCACGGCGTCGGCGAGCCCGGAGTCGCGCAGCAGTGCGGCCTCGGCCTCGGTGGGGACCACACCGATGGTGCGCCGGCAGCCGGCGTCGCGGGCGGCGGCCAGGCTGAGGGAGCCGGACTTGCCTCCCCCACCGATGACGGCGACGACGGCCTGCTCATAGCCGGTCACGACCCGCTTCGTGAGGGCGGGGGCCCCGCAGACGTCCATCACGCTCAGAGACAGCGCTGGGTCGAGGTCGTCGGGCAGGACGGCGGCGATCGAGCGCCCGAAGAGAACGGCGTACCCGTCCGCGGGCACCTGCTCGCTGCGGCCGTCCCACCGGGCCAGCCCGTCCTCGATCACCAGCGGCGTCAGCGTGAGGCTGACCAGGGTGGCGATCCGGTCCCCGACGGCGAGGCCGAGGGGCGAGTCGGGGCCGACCTCCTCGACGGTGCCGACGAGCATGCCGCCGGAGCCGGTCTCGGGGTTCTGCATCTTCCCGCGCGAGGCGACGATGCCGAGCACCTCGGAGCGGACGGCGTCCCCGTCGCCGTCGTGGGTGCGCTCGAGCTGGCGGAAGGACGCCGCGTCAAGGTTGAGTCGCTCCACGCGCACGCGCACCTCGTCGGGCCACAGCTCGGCCCGGGTGTCGAGCCGATCGGCCGCCTGCGGCAGCACCACGCGCTCGTCCAGGACGCGGTGCAGACCGGTCGGATCGCCGGCTCGGAGGGCCGTGGGAGTGGTCACAACAGGTGGTCCTTCTCGTCAGACGCCGCTACAACAACAAATCTTGCGGCGTGGCATTGGACTGGCCGCAGGAACTCCGCGTACTCTTCCAGATGTGGCGCCGCCCACACAACCGGCGCGCCGCAGGCCCGCCTCACCGGCGCAGAACACCCGAGGAGACCCATGAGCATCGAGACCGCCAGCGCACTGGACCTGGCCCTCGCCACCGACCAGCCCTACCCCTACCGGCGGGTCGAGCTCGTCGAGCCCGACTGGACCCGCTTCCCCGGGTGGGCCGGCGTCACCGCGGCCGACTGGGCCTCGGTCCAGTGGCAGCGCGCCCACTGCATCAAGAACGTCAAGCAGCTGCGCGAGCTCATGGGTGACCTCGTCGACGAGCGCTTCTATGCCGACCTCGAGCGCGACCAGGCCGAGCGGGCCACGATGTCGATGCTCGTGCCGCCGCAGATGATGAACACGATGGCACCGACCGTCGAGCCGCGGGGGGCGGGCTCGTTGACCGAGGCGTTCTACGCCGACCCGATCCGGCACTACATGATCCCGGTGTTCTCCGACCGGCGCACCGACTGGTCGTCGCACCCGCACGCGGCGCGCGACTCCCTGCACGAGCACGACATGTGGGCGACCGAGGGCCTGACCCACCGCTACCCCACCAAGGTGCTCGCCGAGCTGCTGCCGACCTGCCCGCAGTACTGCGGCCACTGCACGCGCATGGACCTGGTCGGCAACTCGACCCCGGTCATCGAGAAGCTGAAGTTCGGTGGCAAGCCCAACGACCGCATCGGCGACATGCTCGACTACCTGCGTCGCACTCCGTCGGTGCGCGACGTCGTGGTCTCCGGTGGCGACGTCGCCAACATGCCCTGGCCACGGCTCGAGGCCTTCCTCACCGCGGTGATGGAGATCGAGAACATCCGTGACATCCGGCTCGCGACGAAGGCGCTCATCGGCCTGCCGCAGCACTGGCTGCAGCCCGACGTGGTCGAGGGGGTCGCCCGCGTCTCCTCGATCGCCCGCTCCCGTGGCGTCTCCCTGGCGATGCACACCCACACCAACCACGCGAACTCCGTGACGCCGATCGTGGCCGAGGCGACCCGGGCGATGCTCGACGCCGGCCTGCGCGACGTACGCAACCAGGGTGTGCTGCTCAACGGCGTCAACGCCGACCCGCACGCGCTGCTCG
>JBBSOR010000033.1:0-34019 GCA_038259535.1 Propionibacteriales bacterium
ACGACTCGCGGTAGTTGGCGAAGTGGCTGGAGATGATCCGCTTGAGGTTCATCCACAGGTAGCGGTTGTCGTACTCGTGCATGTAGCCCGAGGTCGAGGCGCAGGTGGTGATGGTCCCGCCCTTGCGGGTCACGAAGACGGAGGCGCCGAACGTCTCACGGCCGGGGTGCTCGAAGACGATGTCGATGTCCTCGCCCCCGGTGAGCTCACGGATCTTCGCCCCGAGGCGCTTCCACTCCTTCGGGTCCTGCTGGGTGTTCTCGTCGTTCCAGAACTTGTAGTCCTCCTCGGAGCGGTTGATGATCAGCTCCGCGCCCATGCTGCGGGCGATGGCGGCCTTCTCCTCGTTGGAGACCACGCACACGGGGGTGGCGCCGCCGTTGAGGGCGTACTGCGTCGCGAAGCCGCCGAGGCCACCGGAGGCGCCCCAGATCAGGACGTTGTCGCCCTGCTTCATGTCGCCGCCGTTCTTGCTGACCAGCTGGCGGTAGGCCGTGCCGTTGACGAGGCCGGGGGACGCGGCCTCCTCCCAGGTGAGGTGCTCGGCCTTGGGCATCAGCTGGTTTGCCTTGACCATCGCCACCTCGGCGAGGCCGCCGAAGTTGGTCTCGAAACCCCAGATCCGCTGCTCGGTGTCGAGCATCGTGTCGTTGTGCCCGTCGGGGCCCTCGAGCTCCACGGAGAGGCAGTGGGCCACGACGCGGTCGCCCGGCTTCCACTTGGTGACGCCGGGGCCGGTCCTGAGCACCACGCCGGACAGGTCGGAGCCCACCACGTGGTAGGGCAGGTCGTGGCGCTTGGTGAGCTCGGAGTTGCGGCCGTAGCGCTCGAGGAAGCCGAAGGTGGAGACCGGCTCGAAGATCGAGGTCCACACGGTGTTGTAGTTGATCGCGCTGGCCATCACGGCCACGAACGCCTCCCCGGGGCCGAGCTCGGGAAGCGCGACCTCGTCGACGTGGAGCGACCTGCGGGGGTCCTTCTCCTTGGCGGAGAGGCCCTCGAACATGTCGACCTCGTCCTTCTTCACGAAGGCGGCGCGGTAGTGGTCGGGGAGCTCGAGGTGGGCGAAGTCCCCTGGGGTGGCACTGCCGGACTGGATGGCTTCGAGGATGTTCTGCACGGGGCTTGGCTCCTGGGTTCGGCGGCGCTGGGCTCGGTGCACGGAATGTACCGACGAGTAATCGCAGTGTCACCCGAGTGTGACCCATCTGGCGCGCTCAACCCTGGGAGGCGAAGGCCTCCACCAGCTGCGCCTGCGCCGCGATGAGGTAGTCGGTCATCCGGTCGGCCGCCGTCTGACGCTCGCCCGAGGTCAGCAACCGCGCGATCGTCACGTTCTCGTCGAGGTAGGGCCGGTGGAACGGCTCCGGATCGCCCATCAGGTGGAAGAAGAGGCGCATCTCGGCCAGCAGGAGGTGCATCTGAGCGTCCAGGCGGGGGCTGCCCGCCAGCGCGACGACGGCGCGGTGGAAGTGCTGGTTGGCCGATGCGACCCCCGGCCAGTCGTCGGCGGCGACGGCCCGCTGCCCCTCGTCCACCGCTGCCTCGACCGTCGCGATGCGCGCGGGCGAGTGCCCGGTGCCGTGTGCCAGGGCGGCGGGCTCGACCAGGCGGCGTACGGCATAGACGTCCCGGACGTCGTCGATGTCGGGCGTCGACACCACGACCCCGCGGTTCGGCTCGCGGACCAGGATGCGTTCGGCGACCAGCTGGCTGAGCGCTTCGCGCAGGGTGTTGCGCGAGACCCCCAGGGCGGCGGCGAGGCGCTCCTCGGGAAGGCGTGTGCCCGAGCGCAGGTGACCCTCCACCACTTGTTCGCGCACCACCCGGGCCGCCCGGTCGGCCGAGGTGCTCATCACCGTCCGCTCGCGCCGCCGGGCCGCCAGGACGCCGTGGAGCACCCGGTCGAGGTCGGAGTCGTCACCGCTGGGGTGGGCGGGGTCGATGGTGCTCACGGGGCAGGAGCGTAGCGGTTCTGCTCAACAGGGGTATTGAAGAATTGTTGAACAATCTCTACGGTCAGGAGTATGACGCAGCACACACCAGACAGCAGCCCGGTCGAGTACGAAGGCGAGGGCGAGAGTGGCACGGCCGCCGCGGTGGAGCCGGTCGGCGCCTCCGGGGTCGGCCGTACGGCGATCATGGGGGCCGTCTTCCTGATGGCCACGAGCGCCATCGGCCCGGGGTTCATCACCCAGACCGCCAACTACACGATCGCTCTGGGCGCGGCCTTCGCCTGTGCCATCGCGATCTCGATCGTGGTCGACATCGCGGTGCAGATGAACGTGTGGCGCGTCGTCGGCGTCTCCGGGATGCGCGCCCACGAGCTCGGCAACGCCGTGCTGCCCGGTGTGGGCTATGCCCTCGGTGCGCTGGTGGTCCTCGGGGGCCTGGTGTTCAACATCGGCAACACGGCCGGGGCCGGGCTGGGCGCCAACGCGATGCTCGGCGTCGACCCCCGGGTCGGTGGCGCGGTGTCGGCGCTCCTGGCGATCGGCATCTTCCTGAGCCGTCGCGCCGGCGTGGCACTGGACCGCATCGTGGTGCTGTTGGGCCTGCTGATGATCGTGGTGACGCTGGTCATCGCGATCACGTCCGCGCCACCCGTGGGCACGGCACTGCTCAATGTGGTGGCCCCCACGGAGTTCGACTTCGTCGCCACCACGACCATCATCGGCGGCACGGTGGGCGGCTACATCACCTACGCAGGAGCGCACCGGCTGCTGGACTCCGGGCTCAGCGGCCCCGAGCACGCCAAGGAGATCGCTCGCAGCTCGGTGATCTCCATCCTGGTCACCGGGCTGATGCGGGTCCTGCTCTTCCTGGCCATCCTCGGGGTGGTCGCGGGTGGCGTGGCGCTCTCCCAGGATGCGGTGGGCGGCCCGGCCGGGGCGGCCTTCGAGGCTGCCGCGGGCGAGGTGGGCCTGCGGGTCTTCGGGGTGATCCTGTGGTCCGCCGCCCTCACCTCCGTGATCGGTGCGGCCTACACGTCGGTGTCGTTCATGACGACCAGCGCGACGCCCGAACGCACCCGCAGCCTGCTCACCGTCGGCTTCATCGCGTTCTGCGCGGTGGCCTTCGTGATCATCGAGGAGGCCCCGACGCGGCTGCTGATCTTCGCCGGCACGTTCAACGGCCTCATCCTTCCCTTCGGCTTCAGCGTGCTGCTCTGGGTGGCGTGGCGCCGTCGGGACCTGCTGCACGACTACGCCTACCCGCGGTGGCTGCTCGGGGTCGGCGTCGTGGCGTGGCTGCTCACGCTCTACCTCGGCTACAACTCCCTCCTGCTGCTGGGGGACCTGTGAGCGGCACCGGCATCGACCTCAACAGCGACGTCGGCGAGTCCTTCGGGCGCTGGGAGCTGGGCGACGACACCGAGGTGCTGCGGGTCGTGACCAGCGCCAACGTCGCCTGCGGCTTCCATGCCGGTGACGCCTCGACCCTCCGCCGTTGCTGCGAGAGTGCTGCCGAGCGGGGCGTCACCATCGGCGCTCAGGTGGGCTACCGCGACCTGGCCGGGTTCGGTCGTCGCTTCATCGACTACGACCCGCTCGAGCTCACCGACGACGTCGTCTACCAGATCGGCGCGCTCGAGGCGATGGCCCGCGTGGCGGGCAGCCGGGTCGCCTACGTCAAGCCGCACGGGGCGCTCTACAACGCGACCGTCCACCACGAGAAGCAGGCGCGGGCGGTGGTCGAGGCCATCCGGTCCTACGACCCGGCACTCCCGGTGCTCGGGCTGCCGGGCTCGCGGCTCCTGGCCATCGCCGAGGCAGCCGGGCTGCGCACGGTGCGCGAGGCGTTCGCCGACCGCGGCTACACGCCGGAGGGCACCCTGGTGCCGCGCAGCGAGCAGGGTGCGGTCCTCGCCGACGCTGAGGTCGTGGCCGCGCGGATGGTGCGACTGGTCACCGAGGGCACGGTCGTCGCCGTGGACGGATCGGTCGTGGAGATCGAGGCCGACTCGGTGTGCGTGCACGGGGACAGCCCCGGCGCCGTCGTGATGGCCACTGCCGTACGTGACGCACTGGCCGGGCACGGGGTCGAGCTGAGGGCCTTCGCGTGACGACCACCCCCGAGCTGCTGCCCTACGGCGACCGCGCGCTGCTCGTGGAGCTCGGTTCCACCAGCGAGGCCCTCGCCTATGCCGCGGCCCTGAGGTCAGGTCCGCCCGCCGCCGTCGGCGAGGTGGTGCCCGCGGCGCGCACGGTGCTCGTGGTCGCCGCGGACGGGATCGGTGTGGCCGCGCTGCGACAGGCACTGCTGGAGGTGTCTCCGGCCACCGCTGGGGCCGCGAGCGATGACGCTGCGCTCGTCGAGGTGCCCGTCACCTATGACGGCGAGGACCTCGACGATGTCGCGTCGCTGACCGGACTGACCCCGGACGAGGTCGTGGCCGCCCACACGGGCCAGACGTGGCAGGTGGCCTTCGGCGGGTTCGCTCCCGGCTTCGGCTACCTCGTCGGGGAAGACGACCGGTTGCACGTGCCGCGCCGGAAGCAGTCGCGCACCGCGGTGCCCCCGGGCGCCGTGGGCCTGGCGGGGGAGTACTCCGGCCTCTACCCGCGTACGTCACCGGGCGGCTGGCAGCTGATCGGACGCACCGACGCCGTCCTGTGGGACCTGCAGCGCCAACCCGCGGCGCTCCTCTCCCCGGGCGTGCGGGTGCGATTCGTGCGGGTGGACCCGTGACCCGCGGGCTGCGAGTGCACGCCAGCGGGCCCCTGTCCCTCGTCGAGGACCTGGGCCGTCCGGGTCACGCGGGTGTCGGTGTGGGCCGCTCGGGAGCCGCCGACCGGTGCGCCCTGGCGTTGGCCAACCGTGCGCTGGCCAACGACGACGGCGCGGCGGCCATCGAGGTGACCCTCGGGGGGCTGGAGGTGGAGGTCCTCGGGGACGGCCTGTGGCTCTGCGTCAGTGGCGCCCCGTGCCCGGTGGCCGTCGACGGCAGGGAGGTCGGTTCCCACGCCGTCTTCTTCGCCGAGGCCGGCAGCCGGGTCTCGCTGGGCCGGCCGGCCAGCGGGCTGCGGTCCTACCTGGCGGTCCGCGGTGGCCTCGACGCGGCCCCGGTGCTCGGCTCCCGCGCGAGCGACGTGCTCTCGGGGCTGGGACCGGAGCCGCTGGAGCCCGGGGCCGTGCTCGGTGTCGGCGCGGCGGGCGCGCGGTTCCCCCACGTCGACTCCGTGCCGCAGCCCGACCTGCAGGGCGAGGCGGTGCTGCGCGTCGTACGCGGTCCACGCGACGGCTGGGTCCGCGACGCCGACGCACTGGTGCGCACCACCTGGCAGGTCAGCGAGCGCAGCAACCGGGTCGGGATGCGGCTCGCGGGTGAGCCGCTGCGTCCCGCCCGCGAGGACGAGCTGCCCAGCGAGGGTGCGTGGCGGGGCGCGGTGCAGGTCCCGCCCAGCGGTGAGCCGGTGCTGTTCCTGGCCGACCACCCCGTCACCGGCGGCTACCCCGTCATCGCCGTGGTCGTGGACGCCGACGTCGACCGGGCCGCCCAGCTGTGCCCCGGCCAGCCGGTGCGCTTCCGCTGGGTGGATGCGCCGTGAACCGGTGCGTCACGGCTGGGCCGGTGCCGTGCTGGGCGGTCAGTGCGGTGCGGCCGGCTCGACGAGCTCGACGAGGACGCCGCCGGCGTCCTTGGGGTGGATGAAGTTGACCCGGCTGTTGGACGTGCCGCGCCG
Organism: Propionibacteriales bacterium; assembly: GCA_038259535.1. Lineage (GTDB taxonomy): Bacteria > Actinomycetota > Actinomycetes > Propionibacteriales > Nocardioidaceae > Nocardioides. The sequence continues at coordinate 5,688 of JBBSOR010000033.1, forward strand.
CGGTGCGTCGTACAGCAGGCGCAGCCCTCGCGCACGCAGCACCTCGGCCACGCGCTCGACGTCCTCGACGCGGAACGCGAGCTGCTGGATGCCCTGGCCGTTGCGGTCGAGGAACTTCGCGATCGTCGACTCGGGCGTCAGCGGGGAGAGGAGCTGGATGCAGGACCCGGAGTCGCCCACCCCGACCATCGCCTCGCGCACCCCCTGTTCCTCGTTGACCTCCTCGTGGAGGACCGCCATGCCGTAGACGTCGCGGTAGAACGCCATGGCCGCGTCGAGGTCGGGAACGGCGATGCCCACGTGGTCGATGGCGGTGAAGAGGTGCCGGACGTCGCCAAGTGGGTCTGCGGTGTGCTCGGGGGCGCTCATGGACCACATCGTGCACTCCGGCGGGCGCGGTGCGCGAGCGCGTGTGACGTGTGCCTCACGACAGCCGGGCGGCACACCCTCCCGGCAGGGGTGCCCGCATGGGTATCGTCGCCAAGGCAGCACCCACCACCCGCATCGCCTGGAGGAAACAATGACTCGTTCTGTGATCGTCGCAGGGGCTCGTACCCCGATCGGCCGCCTGCTCGGCGGACTCAAGGACCAGTCGGCGGCCGACCTCGGCGGCGTGGCCATCAAGGGAGCGCTCGAGAAGGCCGGCGTGAGCGGCGACGAGGTCGACTACGTGATCATGGGCCAGGTCATCCAGGCCGGCACGGGCCAGATCACCGCTCGCCAGGCAGCCGTCAAGGGCGGCATCCCGATGAGCGTCCCGTCGATCACCATCAACAAGGTGTGCCTCTCGGGCATCAACGCCATCGCGATGGCCGACCAGCTGATCCGCGCCGGCGAGCACGAGATCGTCGTCGCCGGCGGCATGGAGTCGATGACCCAGGCCCCGCACCTGCTGCCGAAGAGCCGTGAGGGCTTCAAGTACGGCGACACCGCGCTCGTCGACTCGATGGCCTACGACGCCCTCTACGACCAGTTCACCAGCCAGGCGATGATCAACCTGACCGACGGCTGCAACGCGGCCGGTGCCAACCTCACCCGTGAGGAGCAGGACGCGTTCGCGGCCCAGTCGCACCAACGTGCTGCGCTGGCCTGGAAGAACGGCGTCTTCGACGACGAGGTGGTCCCGGTGACCATCGCCTCCCGCAAGGGCGACATCACCGTGGCCGCGGACGAGGGCATCCGCGCCGACACCACGGTCGACTCCCTCTCCGGCCTTCGCCCGGTCGCCAGGGACGGCAGCATCACGGCCGGCTCCGCCTCGCAGATCTCCGATGGCGCCTGCGCCGTCGTGGTGATGAGCAAGGCCAGGGCCGAGGCGCTCGGCCTGACCTGGCTCGCTGAGATCGGCGCGTCCGGCCAGGTGGCAGGGCCCGACTCCTCCCTCCAGCTCCAGCCGGCCAACGCGATCACCAGGGCCGCGGAGAAGGAGGGCATCGCGGTCTCCGACATCGATCTCTTCGAGCTCAACGAGGCCTTCGCGGCCGTGGGCATCGAGTCGGCCCGCCAGCTCGGCGTCGACCAGGACAGGGTCAACGTCAACGGCGGTGCCATCGCCCTCGGCCACCCGGTCGGCATGTCCGGCGCCCGCATCGTGCTCCACCTCGCCCTCGAGCTCCAGCGCCGCGGCGGCGGCGTCGGTGCCGCCGCACTGTGCGGTGGTGGCGGTCAGGGTGACGCGCTGATCATCCGCGTCCCCTCTGCCTGAGTCGGGGCGTGAGGCACGCGTGACGAGGAGGGGTGCCCTCGGGGTCCCCGCCCTCGTCGCGCGCGCCCGCACGGGCGACCCTGCGGCCGTCGCGCGCCTGATCACGCTCGTCGAGAACGCCTCGCCGCTCCTGCGCGAGGTCATGGCGGCGTTGCGCGAGCACGCCGGACGTGCCCACGTCCTCGGCATCACGGGCGCGCCCGGCGTCGGGAAGTCCACCTCGACCAACGCCCTGGTCGGGGCCATGCGACGCACGGGCCGGCGGGTCGGCGTGCTCGCGATCGACCCGTCCTCCCCGTTCTCCGGTGGCGCACTCCTGGGGGACCGGGTGCGGATGGGCGACCACGCGCTCGACCGCGACGTCTACATCCGGTCGATGGGTGCCCGCGGGCACCTGGGCGGCCTCGCCCGGTCGACCCCGCAGGCGGTCCGGGTCCTCGACGCGGCGGGGTGTGACGTGGTGATCGTGGAGACGGTCGGAGTGGGCCAGAGCGAGGTGGAGGTGGCCGGACTGGCCGACACCACCCTGGTCCTGATGGCGCCCGGCATGGGCGACGGCATCCAGGCGGCCAAGGCCGGCATCCTCGAGATCGGCGACGTCTACGCCGTCAACAAGGCTGACCGCGATGGCGCCGACCGCACCCGGCGCGAGCTGCGGACGATGGTGTCGATGGCCGAGCGGCGCGAGGGCGCCTGGCGAGCGCCGGTGCTCGCGACGGTGGCCAGCACGGGGGAGGGGATCGACGAGCTCCTCGGCGAGATCGACCGCCACGCAGCCTGGCTGCAGACCTCCGGCGAGCTGGCCCGGCGCCGCACGACCCGGGCACGTCGCGAGGTCGAGGCGATCGCTCTGGCGGCACTGCGCGAGCGGTGGGCAGGCGCGGGGGACGGACCCGACCTCGACGTCCTCGCGGGACGCGTCGCGGCCGGCGAGGTCGACCCCTATGCGGCCGCCGACCAGCTGATCGGCTAGGACGCCTCGGCGGCCAGCACCTCGCGCAGGTCCTCGGCGGCCCGTCGCGTCCAGGCATGGAGCAGCGGCAGGCTGACTCCTTCCGCGCTCACGGCGAGCAGGTGGTCGGTCTGGGCGGAGCCCGGGACGGAGGCGATCACCGTGTGCCGCTCACCCGCGGTGAGCTCGACCGTCTCGACCCCGGCGGCCACGGCGTCGATGGAGCTCTCCACGGCCCGGAGGCGCGCGGCGAACACGGTCCCGGTCTCCTGGGAGACCCGGGGGAGATCCGTGCGGTGCAGGCCGTAGGCCGCGATCGGTGCGCCGTCCGCGGTGCACAGCAGCGCCGAGGACGGGCTGTCGATCGCCCGGAGCACCTCGACGAGCGACTCCCACAGGTAGTGCACGCGGGCGCCATCGGTGTCGCGCGAGACCTGCTGGCGACGGTGATGCGACGCGCGACCTGCCCACGAGGTGCCGCGCCTGAGGCCGGGCACCGAGGTGATGTGTGCCGTCATTGCGAGCACGTCCTTCCAAGTGGCGGGAGAGCGACGGAGCCCGAGACGGCACCTGATTGTGGATGTCGTGTTGCCATTGTGGATGGACTGTAACTGGGAGTTTCCGCTGCGGTCGGCGATTGCGGAAACTGGCCGAGGACCGAACCTGGCCGAGCGGGACCCGGCCGGCGTCAGCTGAGCCGTAGCGTCTGGCCGGTGACGCGCGACGCCGAGCTGCTGGCCAGGAAGAGGGCCGCGTCGGTGACGGCCTCGCCCACCCGCTGACGCGGGGTGCGCACCATCGTCCCGCCCATCGCGCCGCTGCCGCCGCCCGGGGAGTCGTAGGAGGAGTCGCGGGAGATGTCGTGGGGGGTGTACTGGCGGGGGAGCACCGCGCGCGGTGGCTGCAGCACGGAGTTGACCCGCACGCCGAGCCCGGCCCACTTCTCACCGGCCCGCGCGGTCGACTCGATGATCTCTGCCTGCGCGGCCTCGGGAGTGGCGGAGAGCTCCAGCCAGGCGCGTACGGCACCGGTGTTGACGACGCAGCCGCCGCCGAGTGCCGGGCTCTGGCTGAGCTTGAGCCGCAGGCGGGTGGTGAGGAAGGTCGGGCCCAGCAGGCCGGAGCGGGTGGCCTCAGCGATGAACGCCTTCTCGCCGGGCGGGAGGCTGTAGGGGAGGTGGCAGCTGGCGGCGAGCACGAGCACGTCGAGGTGCCCGATGGCCCCGACCAGGCTGTCGATCGACTCCTGGCGCGCGAGGTTGACCGACTCGTAGGTGAACGGGGTGAGGTCGGTGTCGTAGAGCGCGCGCAGCATCATCGTGCCGGTCACCGTGACCGAGGCGCCGGACTGGGCGAACGCAGTGGCGATCGCGTGCCCCTCGCCGCGGGTCCCCCCGATCACCAGCACTTCGTAGCCGGTGAAGTCATATGACCCCGATGTCATCTGTGGTGCCCCCTCCGCTGAACTTCCGGGCTGTTTCTACCATGCGGTAGGCCCACGGAGATAGGCAAGCCTGTGCTCATTTCGGGCACAGGCGTCCAGGCTCAGGCCACATCCTCCCCAATCATCACTTCATCCTCACGGGTGGGGTCGGCGAGGTCGGGGTGGCCGGTCCGGACGGCGGCGAAGGTCCAGAGCTTGTTGAGGACGAACGAGATCGGCAGCACGAGGGCGATGACGATCAGCTGCGACCAGTACAGCCGGGTCCGCAGGCCGGTCGAGTCGTCGAGGACGCTCGTCGGCAGGCTCACCGAGGAATGGGGGTGCATCAACAAGGTGAGCAGGGCCAGTCCGATCACCTGGCCGCCGAGGCCGACCACCAGGAACGGCCAGTACTCCCTCCACCACCGCGAGGCCCGGCTGCTGCGGAAGGTCCAGGTGCGGTTGAGCTGGAAGTTGGAGAGGTTGGCGACGAAGAACGCGATGGTGGAGTAGACGTGGTACCAGCGGAGGTTGAAGTCCGAGGTGCCGAGGCCCACGACTGCCGCGTCGAAGTGCGGGCCCACCTTGCGCAGCAGGATGAGGGTGGCCATGTTGACCAGGACGCCCGAGGCACCCACCAGCCCGAAGCGCACCAGGAGCTCGACGTTGCGCCGGTGGCGCACCAGCAAGGCGCTGCCCCGGGATCCCATGGGGCGAGGCTACCGACCCCCGGCGCCGGCCGTGGGGCTTCTCCCTAGGATTGACCCATGACGCAGCAGCCGTTCAGCCGCCCAGGTGCCATCGACCTCTCCGGCCTGGGGAAGCCCGCCCCCCAGACCCCCGTCCCGTCACGGGCCACGACGCCGACCGGCTCGGGGTCCTCCTACAGCGTGGTCGCCGACGAGCAGAACTTCCAGGGGCTCATCGAGCAGTCGATGACGGCGCCGGTGCTGCTGGCGTTCTACTCGCCCACCACGATGCCCGAGAGCGGCCAGCTGGCCGAGGACCTGGCCACGGTGGTGGAGGAGCACGAGGGTCGCTACCTCCTCGGTCTGGTCGATGTCGACGCGACGCCGCAGATCGCCCAGGCCATGCAGATCCCGTCGATCCCGATCGTGGTGGCGGTGGTCGACGGTCGGCCGATGCCGCTGCTGCAGGACATCATCTCGATCGAGGAGCTGCGCACGCTGATGACGCAGGTCGGGCAGCAGCTCACCACGCAGGGGATCGCCGGACGCCACCAGCCGCGCTCGAGTGCGGCTGGTGGCGCCGAGGGGGACGAGGAGGTCGTCGACCCGCGCTACGCGCCGGCGCAGGACGCCCTCGTGGCCGGTGACGTGGACGGGGCGGTGGCGGAGTACCAGAAGCTCGTCGACGCCAACCCCGCCGACGTCGAGGCCGCGGGCGGCCTGGCCATCGCCAAGGTCATGCAGCGCACCCAGGGGGTCGAGCTCGCGCAGGCCCGCGCCGCCGCTGCCGACCACCCCGACGACGTGGACGCGCAGACCATGGTCGCCGACCTCGACATGCTCGGCGGTCACGTCGAGGACGCCTTCACCCGCCTGGTGAACCTCGTGGCCCGCAGCGTCGACCCGGACAGGTCCCGGGCGCGCGACCACCTGCTCGGCCTGTTCGCCGCGGTCGGCAACGACGACCCGCGCGTGCTCGCGGGGCGCCGCAACCTGGCCTCAGCGCTCTTCTAGGACCGATCGTCCGGCCTCGAGCCGGGCGACCGGGACGCGGAAGGGCGAGCACGACACGTAGTCGAGGCCGATCCTGTCGAAGAAGTGCACCGACGTCGGGTCGCCGCCGTGCTCACCGCACACGCCGACCTTGAGGTCGGGCTTGGTCTCGCGGCCCTTGGTGGTGCCCATCTCGACCATGCCGCCGACGCCGAGCTGGTCGAGGGACTCGAAGGGTGAGACGTCGAAGATCCCGCGGTCGAAGTAGCGGGGGAAGAACGCCGCCTCGACGTCGTCGCGGGAGAAGCCCCACGCCATCTGGGTGAGGTCATTGGTGCCGAAGGAGAAGAAGTCCGCGGACTTGGCGATCCGGTCGGCGAGGAACGCCGCCCGGGGCAGCTCGATCATCGTGCCGATCGCGATGTCGAGCTTCGTGCCGCGTGCCTCCTGGACGTCGGCGACCACCTGGTTGATCTCGGCCCGGACGATGTCGAGCTCGCGGACGCTGGCCACCAGCGGCACCATGATCTCCGGGAGCGGCGTGCCGCGCGCGGCGATCCGGTCGGCGGCGGCCTCCGCGCTCGCCCGTGCCTGCATGAGGAACAGCCCGGGGATCTGGATGCCCAGCCGGACTCCGCGCAGGCCGAGCATCGGGTTCTGCTCGTGGAGCCGGCGTACGTGGGTCAGCAGCGTGGCGGCGCGTTCGTCGACCTGTCCGCGCTCCTCGGCGAGCGCGACCTCGACGCTCAGGTCGGTCAGGTCGGGCAGGAACTCGTGCAACGGCGGGTCGAGCAGCCGGATCGTCACCGGCAGGCCGTCCATCGCCTCGAGGATCCCCGCGAAGTCCTCACGCTGGAGCGGGAGGAGCTCGGCGAGGGCAGCGGCCTGACCGCCCTCGCCCTCGGCGACGATCAGCTTCTCGACCAGCTCGCGTCGCTTGCCGAGGAACATGTGCTCGGTGCGGCACAGGCCGATGCCCTGAGCGCCGAAGCGACGGGCACGGGCCGCGTCCTCGGGGGTGTCGGCGTTGGTGCGCACGCGCAGGCGGCGCGCCCCGTCGGCGTGGGCCATGATCCGCGCGACCGCGCGAGCCAGGTCGTCGTCGATCTTCTCGCCCTCGAAGTGGCGTACGACGACGGAGTCCGACACGGGGACCGCGCCGGCGAACACCTGTCCGGTGGTGCCGTCGATGGAGATGACGTCGCCCTCGCGGACCGTCTCCCCACCTCGCACCCGGAACTCCTTGGCCTTGACGTCCACGTCGAGCGACTCGGCGCCGCACACGCACGTGCGGCCCATGCCGCGCGCGACCACTGCGGCGTGGGAGGTCTTGCCGCCACGGCTGGTGAGGATGCCCCGCGCGACGACCATGCCCCGCAGGTCGTCGGGGTTGGTCTCCTTGCGGACCAGGATGACGTCCTCGCCGCGCCCCGCCCACTCCACTGCGGTGTCGGAGTCGAAGACGCACTTGCCGACCGCGGCGCCCGGAGAGGCATTCATGCCGGTGGCGAGCAGGGTGCGCTCGGACTCCTCGTCGAAGCGGGGGAACATGAGCTGGGCGAGCTGGTCGCCGGTGACGCGCAGGACCGCCTCGTCCATCTGGATCAGGCCCTCGTCGACCATGTGGATGGCGATGCGGAACGCCGCCTCCGGGGTGCGTTTGCCGACGCGGGTCTGCAGCATCCAGAGCTTGCCGCGCTCGACGGTGAACTCGATGTCGCACATGTCGCGGTAGTGCCGCTCCAGTCGCGTCATGATGCCCATCAGGTCGTCGTAGGACGTGCGATCGATGTCGGCCATGTCGGCCAGGGACACGGTGTTGCGGATGCCCGCGACGACGTCCTCGCCCTGGGCGTTCTGCAGGTAGTCGCCGTAGACGCCCTGCTCGCCGCTCGCCGGGTCGCGGGTGAAGGCCACGCCGGAGCCGGAGTCCATGCCGAAGTTGCCGAACACCATGGCCTGGACGTTGACGGCCGTCCCGAGGTCCTCCGGGATGCGCTCCTGGCGGCGGTAGAGCCGGGCGCGATCGGTGTTCCAGGAGTCGAAGACCGCCCGGATCGCGAGGTCGAGCTGCTCGCGTGGCTCCTGGGGGAAGTCGCGCCCGGTCTCCTCCTTGATGATGGCCTTGAAGGTCTCGACGAGCCGGCGCAGGTCGTCGGAGTCGAGGTCGAGGTCGGACTCCGTGCCGCGGGCGCGTTTGACCTCGTCGAGGGCCTCCGAGAACAGCTCGGAGCCGACATGGAGGACGGTCGCGCCGAACATCTGCAGCAGGCGGCGGTAGGAGTCGAGCGCGAAGCGCTCGTCCTGGCTGCGTCGTGCAAGACCGCCCACCGAGGTGTCGTTGAGGCCGACGTTGAGGACCGTCTCCATCATCCCCGGCATCGAGAACTTGCCACCGGAGCGGACCGAGACGAGCAACGGGTCGCCTGCGTCGCCGAGCCGCTTGTCCATCGCGGCCTCGAGGGAGGAGAGGTGCTCGGTGACTTCCTCGGCCAGGCCCTCGGGCTCACCGCCCTGGCCCTCAGCGGCGAGGGCGAGGTAGGCCCGGCACGTCTCGGTCGAGATCGTGAAGCCCGGTGGGACCGGCAGGCCCAGCGTCGTCATCTCGGCGAGGTTTGCCCCCTTGCCGCCGAGCAGATCCTTCTGGTCCTTGTTGCCTTCTGAGAATTCGTAGACCCACACCATAAGAGGCATCCTGCCTCAGCGGCCGGACTCCGTATATGGCTGATCGCCACGGACCGCTGCGCGGATCCGTCGCGCTGTGAAGTCGGCCGCCAGTTCGTCGACCTGCTCCAGCGTGCACCAGCGCACGTCGCGGATCTCGCGTTCCTGCTTGACGATCTGGTCGAGCATCGCCGGCGGGTGGCTGCCGCCGTCGAAGACCAGGCACACAGCGTCGTCCCAGCCACCCCACTCGGGGAGCCAGTCGGTGAGCAGGAGGTCACCGGGCACCACCTGCAGGCCCAGCTCCTCCTCGACCTCGCGCTGCACGGCCACTCGCGGTGACTCGCCCACCTCCACGACACCGCCGGGCAGGTCCCAGTCGCGCTTGTAGGTCAGCTGGCACAGCAGGATCCGGCCTCCGGGATCGCGCACGAGCATCTGGGAGATGGCCCGCTTGCGGGGGAGGAAGGAGTTGAGAAGGGCGCGGAAGCTCTGCGGGTCGGTCAGGGGCGGGTCCGTCGAGAGCCGGGCATAGACCGACATGGCCGTGGTGTCGGCCCGGTCAGCGGTGCCCGCAACCATCCGCTGGGTGCCCTCCAGCAGCAGACCGGAGCGGGTGGCCACCCGGCGACTCGCCTCGTTGCGGGGGTCGATCCGCGCCTCGACCCGCTGGAGACCCAGGCCGCCCTGCTCCACGTCGGCGAAGGCCCAGTCCACGAGCATCTGCACGGCCCGCGCTGCGTGGCCCTGCCCGCGGTGACCGGCGTACAGGGTCCAGCTGAGCTCGCCGGACGTGGCGGAGGAGCGGCGCACCTCCACGCTCCCGACCAGGCCGTCGCCGGTCTCGACGACGAACGACGTGCGGCGTCCGGCCGCGTGGTCCTCGCGCCACACCTCGACGGCCCGCGCGTGCCGCTCGACAGAGACGTCCTCGGGGGGCCACCCGAACCAGAGGGCCATCTCCTCGTCGTGCCCGGCGACTGCCTCGGCGACGTCGTCGTCGCGCCAGGGTCGCAGCGTGATGGTCCCGTCGGTCAGCGTCGGCTGGTCATCGGGCACCGTGCCACCCTAGCCACTCCAGCATCAGCACCATGAAGGCAGTTGGCCCCACGTCCGGGGGTGCCCCGCTGCGGACCGGCCTCCGGTTGACGAACTGCCTGCACGATGTCGACCGGGGGCGAGGCGGTCCTAGTCCGCGGCGCGCCGGAACCACACCGTCGCCAGCGGCGGGACCACGATGTCGGCGTACGCCGGCTGGCCCTGGTGGTCGCCCCGGGTGGCGGTGATGGAGCCGAGGTTGCCCACCCCGGAGCCGGAGTAGGCCTCGGCGTCGGTGTTGAGCACCTCGGTCCACGTGCCGGCCGACGGCAGCCCCAGGCGGAAGCCCTCGTGCGGGTGGCCAGCGAAGTTGGCGACGCAGACCAGGTCGGGGTGACCGGGGGAGCGACGGACGAACGAGAAGACGTTGCGCCCCGCGTCGTTGGCGTCGATCCACGAGAAGCCGGCCGGGTCGTTGTCGCGGCCCCAGAGGGCACCGCTGGCCGCATAGGTGGCGTTCATGTCGCGCACCATCGCGTGGACGCCGGCGTGCTCGGGGTGCTCGAGCAGCCACCAGTCGAGCTCGCGGCTCTCGGCCCACTCCGACTCCTGGCCGAACTCGCAGCCCATGAAGAGCAGCTGCTTGCCCGGGTGTGCCCACATCAGGGCGAGGTAGGCACGCAGGTTGGCGAGCTGCTGCCAGCGATCGCCCGGCATCTTGCGCAGGAGCGACCCCTTGCCGTGAACGACCTCGTCGTGGCTGATGGGCAGGACGTAGTTCTCCGCGAACGCGTAGACCAGGGAGAAGGTCATCTCACCGTGGTGGTGGCTGCGGTAGAGCGGGTCCTGGGACACGTAGTCGAGCGAGTCGTGCATCCAGCCCATGTTCCACTTGAAGCCGAAGCCCAAGCCGCCCTCGCTGGTCGGTCCCGTGACGCTCGGCCACGCGGTCGACTCCTCGGCGATCGTGACGATCCCGGGGACCCGCTTGTAGACGGTGGCGTTCATCTCCTGGAGGAACTGCACCGCCTCCAGGTTCTCCCGGCCGCCGTGGATGTTGGGCGACCACTCGCCGGCCTCGCGGGCGTAGTCGAGGTAGAGCATCGAGGCCACACCGTCCACCCGCAGGCCGTCGGCGTGGTACTCCTCGAGCCAGTAGACCGCGTTGGCGTAGAGGAAGTTGCGGACCTCGTGGCGCCCGAAGTTGAAGATGTGGGAGCCCCACTCCTTGTGCCACCCGCGCTGTGGGTTGGGGTCCTCGTAGAGCGGCGTCCCGTCGAAGCGGGCCAGCGCCCACTCGTCGGTCGCGAAGTGGCCGGGCACCCAGTCCAGGATGACGCCGATGCCGGCCTGGTGGAGCCGGTCGATGAGGCGCTTGAGGCCGTCGGGGTCGCCGAAGCGGGCGTCGGGAGCGAAGTAGGACGTCACGTGGTAGCCCCACGAGCCGCCGAACGGATGCTGCATCACCGGCATGAACTCCACGTGCGTGAAGCCCAGGTCGGAGACGTAGGGCACGAGCGAGTCGGCGATGTCGTCCCACGAGTAGAGGCTCTCGTTGGCGTCACCCCGGCCGAGGTGCTTGCGCCACGAGGCCAGGTGCACCTCGTAGGTCGACATCGCCTCGTCGACCGGTTGGCTGGCACGTCGGGCCTCGAGCCAGGCGTCGTCGCCCCACTCGTGCTCGGAGCGCCAGACCCGCGAGGCGGAGCTCGGCGGCTTCTCGGCGTACTGGGCCAGCGGGTCGGCGCGGTCGGCCCACTGGCCGTCGGCACCCCGCAGGCGGTACTTGTACTGGGAGCCGACGCCTGCGTCCTCGACGTGGACGTGCCAGACGCCCGAGCCGGGCAGACGCGTCATCGGGTGCGCGGAGCCGTCCCAGCCGGCCCACTCGCCGGCGACCTGGACCTCCTGGGCGTTGGGAGCCCAGACGCGGAACGACGTCCCGGTCACCTCGCCGGTGGCGCTCGTCGAGACCTGGGCGCCGAGGACCTTCCAGAGCTCCTCGTGGCGCCCCTCGCCGATCAGGTGCAGGTCGAGCTCGCCGGGGGCGTGCTGCGTGTCGTCGGTGCTATTCATGTCGTCTCTCCCAAGGCTGCCAGCGGGATGGACAGCCACCCTGGACGGTTGCGTGCTTCGTAGACCGCCTCGTAGACGACCTTGTCCGCGAGGTAGGCGTCGAGCAGGACCCGGGCAGCGCCGCCCACGTCCTCCCCACGTTGGGTGGCGTAGGCGTCGAGGAAGGCCGCCCGGTTGCGCGCGGACCACTCGGTGGCCCGATACCGGCGCTGCTCGGCCTCCGGGCCCGAGTCGACCCCGCCCCCGGTCATGGACACGACGCGGGGCGCGTAGTCGAAGGAACGGATCATCCCCGCCACGTCGCGCCACACCGAGTCGGGTTTGAGCCGGTCGGCGAGCGGCTTGGCCGGCTCGCCCTCGAAGTCGACGATCTTCCACCCCTTGGCGGTGCGCAGGGTCTGGCCGAGGTGGAGGTCGCCGTGGACCTGTTGCACCTCGACATGCCCGAGGCCGCGCAGCGCGTCGAAGGTCGCGCGCAGCCGTGCCTCGTGCTGGGCGAGGGCGGGTACGACGTCGAGTGCGGCGGTGAGCCGCCCCTCCATGGCGCCGGCCAGGTGGTCGAGGGTGGCGCCGTCGCGCTGCTCGAGCGGGAAGGACGCCGCCAGGTCGGTGTGCACCTCGGCGAGCGCGACGCCGAGCCGGGCCGCCTCGCCCGCGAAGTCGCCACCGACCTCGTCGGCGTGCAGGTCGGCCTCGGCGAAGAGGTTGCGCACGCTCGCGAGCGCCAGGTCCCAACCGTCACTGGCCGTGCGGAGGAACTGCTGGAGCATGGCCAGCTGGATCGTGGTGTTGGTCTCCTCGTCGACGAGGTCCACCCAGCCGTACAGCGAGGCGACGTGCGTCGAGCCCGCCTCGGTCAGCACCTGGTGGATCGCGATGTCGGGATTCACCCCGGGGGTCACCTTGCGGAAGACCTTCATCAGCGAGTCCTCGCCATAGGCGACCGAGGAGTTCGACTGCTCGCCGGAGAAGAGCGTCGAGTGCGCCTCCAGGTCCAGGTCGTGGCCCGGCAGGCGATGGAAGCCCAGCTGCCCGCGCACGTCGGACCGAGCGGAGTCGAGACCGGCGGTGGCGAAGGCCGCCAGCCACAACGCCATCGACACGCGGTCGTGGAGCGCGTCGTAGACGAACGCCTGGCCGAACTCGTCGTCGTGCCACTCGCCGATCAGGGCGTGGGAGAGACGGTCCTGTGGTTCGGCATAGAACGCGAGGGGCAGCTGGTAGAGGTCGGTGTCGTCGTCGGCAGCCGACGGGTAGGTGATCTCGGCGAGGTCGATCGCGACCCGGAGCCCGTCCGGCGCACCGGGTATCTCGCCCACGCGGCGCAGGCTGCGCATCTCCCAGTCGCGGCCCTTGCCGGCGAACCAGCGGGCCTGGCCGATCCAGTCCCCGATCTCGCGGGTGACGTGGTCGTTCATGACTCCACCCCCGGGGGTGTCGGCTCGATCAGGCGCAGCCACAGGAAGCCGTAGCCGGTGAGGGTCAGCAGGTAGGGCAGCTCGCCGATCGCCGGGAACGGCACACCGCCCAGCAGCTCGACGGGGACCATGCCCTCCCAGTGGCGCAGGTCCAGCTCGACGGGCTGCGGGAACCGGGAGAGGTTGTTGACGCACAGGATCACGTCGCGTCCGTCGGGACCGTCGTGCTCGCGCACGTAGGACAGCACGGTGCTGTTGGAGCCACCGAGGTCGGTGAACTCACCGAGCCCGAAGGCGGGGTGCCGGCGGCGGGCGTGCACCAGTCGTCGGGTCCAGTGCAGCAGCGAGGAGGTGTTCTCCAGCTGGGCCTCGACGTTGACCGACTGGTAGCCGTAGATCGGGTCCTGCACGGCGGGCAGGTGGAGCTTGCCGGGCGTGGCCGAGGAGAAGCCGGCGTTGCGGTCGGGCGTCCACTGCATCGGCGTGCGGACGCCGTCACGGTCGCCGAGCCAGATGTTGTCGCCCATCCCGATCTCGTCGCCGTAGTAGAGCACCGGTGAGCCGGGCAGCGAGAGCAGGAGCGCGGTGAAGAGCTCCATCCGGTTGACGTCGTTGTCGAGCAGCGGCGCAAGGCGCCGTCGGATCCCGATGTTGGCCTTCATCCGCGGGTCGTGGGCGTATTCGGACCACATGTAGTCGCGGTCCTCGTCGGTGACCATCTCGAGGGTGAGCTCGTCGTGGTTGCGCAGGAAGATGCCCCACTGGCAGCCGTCGGGGATGGCCGGCGTCTGCTCGAGGATCTCCGAGATCGGGAAGCGCGACTCGCGGCGCACCGCCATGAAGATGCGCGGCATGACCGGGAAGTGGAAGGCCATGTGGCACTCGGTGCCGATCCAGCGGCCGTCCTCGGTCTGCTCGGGGCCGAAGTACTCGACCACGTCGGCGGGCCACTGGTTGGCCTCGCAGAGCAGCACCCGACCGGGGTAGTTCTCGTCCACGAAGGTGCGGCACATCTTGAGGAACTCGTGCGTCTCGGCCAGGTTCTCGCCGTTGGTGCCGGGCCGTTCGTAGAGATAGGGGACCGCGTCGAGGCGGAAGCCGTCAAGGCCCATGTCGAGCCAGAAGGCCATCGCCTCCAGCATGGCCTCGTGGACCTTGGGGTTGTCGAAGTTGAGGTCCGGCTGGTGGTGGAAGAAGCGGTGCCAGAAGTATTGGCCGCGCTCCTGGTCGTAGGTCCAGTTGGACGGCTCGGTGTCGACGAAGATCACCCGGGCGTCCTGGTAGAGCTCGTCGGTGTCGGACCAGACGTAGAAGTCGCCGTAGGGGCCGTCGGGGTCGCTGCGACTGGCCTGGAACCACGGGTGGGCGTCACTCGTGTGGTTCATGACGAAGTCGATGATCACCCGGATGCCGCGCTGGTGGCAGGCATCGAGGAACTCGTGGAAGTCCTCGACGGTGCCGCACTCGGGGAGGATGTTGTTGTAGTCGGCGACGTCGTAGCCGCCGTCGCGCAGCGGCGAGGTGAAGAACGGCGGCACCCACAGGCAGTCGACCCCGAGCCACTCGAGGTAGTCGAGCTTCTCGATCAGCCCCTGGAAGTCACCGGTGCCGTCGCCGTTGGAGTCGCGGAAGGACCGGACCAGCACCTCGTAGAAGACCGCCGTGCGGAACCACTCGGGCTCGGCGTTGAGCACCGCGGTGGCTGCTCCGGCGTCCGTCGGCATCTGAGCTGACGTGGGGTGGTCGGTCAACGGGTGCTCCTGATACTGATGATGTGGGCGGGTTCGTGGCCGGGATCGAGGCGGACGTAGCTGTGCTGGCTCCAGCTCCAGTCGGCACCGGTGATCTCGTCGTGCGCCACGAAGGAGTCGTACCAGTCGAGCCCGAGGGCCGGCATGTCGAGGTGGACCATCGTCTCGCGGGTGCCGTGAGGGTCGAGGTTGATGACCACCAGCACCACGTCGTCCGTGCCGTCGGGCAGCACGTGACGCTTGCTGAAGACCAGCACCTGGTCGTCCTCGGCGTGGTGGATGGAGATGTTGCGCAGCAGCTGCAGCGCCGGGTGGGCGCGGCGAATCTCGTTGAGCCGGGTCAGGTAGGGCGCGAGGGTGTGGCCCTCGGCGTCGACCTTCTTCCAGTCGCGGATCCGGATCTGGTACTTCTCGGAGTCGAGGTACTCCTCCGAGCCCGGCTTGACCGCGACGTGCTCGAACAGCTCGTAGCCGGCATACACGCCCCAGCTGGGGGATCCGGTGGCGGCCAGGGCGGCACGGATCTTGAACGCCGCCGGACCGCCGTACTGCAGGTAGGCGTGGAGGATGTCGGGAGTGTTGACGAAGAAGTTCGGCCGCATCAGGTGGTCGGACTCGGCCGAGACCTCGACGAGGTAGTCCTCGATCTCGCGCTTGCCGGTGCGCCACGTGAAGTAGGTGTAGCTCTGGTGGTAGCCCACGGCGCCGAGGCCGTGCATCATCGCGGGCTTGGTGAACGCCTCGGACAGGAAGAGCACGTCCGGGTCGGTGCGCCGGACCTCGGCCAGCAGCCACTCCCAGAAGGCGAGCGGCTTGGTGTGGGGGTTGTCGACCCGGAAGATCCGCACGCCGTGCGAGATCCACAGCCTCACGATGCGCAGCACCTCGCGGCAGATGCCGGAGGGGTCGTTGTCGAAGTTGACCGGATAGATGTCCTGGTACTTCTTGGGCGGGTTCTCCGCGTAGGCGATCGTGCCGTCGGCGCGCGTGGTGAAGAACTGCGGGTGGGTGGTGACCCAGGGGTGGTCCGGCGCCGCCTGGAGGGCCAGGTCGAGGGCGACCTCGAGTCCGAGCTCGCCGGCGCGCGCCACGAAGGCGTCGAAGTCGGCGAACGAGCCGAGCTCAGGATGGATGGCGTCGTGGCCGCCGTCCTTGCTCCCGATCGCCCACGGCGAGCCGGGGTCCTCGGGGCCGGGCGTGAGGGTGTTGTTGGGGCCCTTGCGATTGACCTCGCCGATCGGGTGGATCGGCGGGAGGTAGATGACGTCGAAGCCCATCTCCGCGACCCGGTCGAGCCGCTCGGCCGCGGTGCGGAAGGTGCCGGTGGTGACCACGCCGGTCTTCGCGTCGCGCGTGGCGCCCTCGGAGCGCGGGAAGAACTCGTACCAGCTGCCGAAGAGAGCACGGGTGCGGTCGGCTCGGAAGCGGTAGGGGCCACTCACGGAGGTCATCTCCCGCAGCGGGTGGGCCAGCAGGACGGCACTGAGGTCGGGGTCCTGCAGCGCGGCCAGCCGTGCCCCGACCGGACGTGAGCTGTCGCCGGCGGCGGCGAGCCCGCCGGCGACGGTCGCGGCGGAGGCCTCGTCGAGCGTATCGGCGGCGACGCGCTCCAGGAGCAGCCGGGCCTCGGTGAACATCAGCTCGACGTCGACGCCGGCCGGGATCTTGATGCCGCCGTCGTGCTGCCAGGTCGCGACCGGGTCGGACCAGGACTGGATCTCGAAGGTCCACTCACCCTCGATGTCGGGGGTGACGTGGGCGAGGTAGCGGTTGGGCTGTTCGCCCTCCAGATGCATCCGGACCGGATCGCGGCGTCGTCCTGCCGGGTCGATCGCCACCACCTCGGCGGCGAGCTGGTCGTGGCCCTCCCGGAAGACGGTCGCCCGGACCGGCATCGGTTCGCCCACTGTCGCCTTGGCCGACTGTCGACCGAGGTCGACGACCGGTGAAACATCCATCACGGGTATGCGTCCAACCATGCCCCCACACTCGCGAAGGTTGGGTCGCGGACGCAACCCGTGACGGATGCAGTCTCACCCCTTTGACTCAGCGGCCGCTGACGACGATGCACGTGAGGCGTGATCGAACCGGCCGGAACGTCGCCCGGTCCGCCGCCCGGTCCGCCGCGCGGATCCGCCCCCGGGCCGAGGGGCGGGCGCGGGCGTTCGCGACCAGGGGGTTGGATCGATCCAAGAAATGCCCTAGCGTGCTCGATCGTGCGCGCGTTCAGACGATTCACCGTCCGCCCTGTCCTGCCCGAGCCGCTGGGAGCCCTGTCCGTCCTGGCGGGCAACCTCCGCTGGTCGTGGCACCCACCGACCCAGGACGTGTTCTCGTCCATCGACCCGCAGGTGTGGAAGGACGTGCAGGGCGACCCGGTGCGTTTCCTCGGCGCCGTGGGCCGCGAGCGCCTCGACCAGCTGGTCGACGACGCCGACTTCCGTGCCCGGCTCGACGCCGCTCACACGGGGCTGCAGCGCTACCTCTCCGAGGACCGCTGGTATGCCCGCAAGGCCGGCGACGACGCGCCCCGCTCGATCGCGTACTTCTCGCCCGAGTACGGCATCGCCGCCGTGCTGCCCCAATACTCCGGCGGTCTCGGCATCCTTGCCGGCGATCACCTCAAGGCGTCCTCCGACCTCGGCATCCCGCTGATCGGCGTCGGGCTGCTCTACCGCCACGGCTACTTCAAGCAGGCGCTCGACCGCGACGGCTGGCAGCAGGAGAGCTACCCCGTCCTCGACCCCGACGAGCTCCCGCTCACCCAGCTCCGGGAGGCCGACGGCAGCCGCGCCACGGTCTCGATCGCGCTGCCCGACGGCCCGGACCTGGTGGCTCGCATCCTCGTCGCCCAGGTAGGCCGCGTGCCGCTGCTGCTGCTCGACTCCGACATCGAGGAGAACAGCGCCCACTACCGCGACGTCACCGACCGGCTCTACGGCGGCAACTCCGAGCACCGGTTGCGCCAGGAGCTGCTGCTCGGCGTGGGGGGCGTCCGCGCCCTCCGGGTGTGGTCGCGCCTCACCGGCGCGCCCGCTCCCGAGGTCTTCCACACCAACGAGGGCCACGCCGGGTTCCTCGGCATCGAGCGGATCCGTGAGCTCACCGTCGGCGACGACGGCCCCCACCTCGACTTCGACACCGCCCTCGAGGTCTCGCGCGCCGGCACCGTCTTCACGACGCACACACCGGTCCCGGCCGGGATCGACCGGTTCCCGCGCGAGCTGGTCTCGCAGTACTTCGGCGGCAGCTCGCCGACCCCCGGCGTCCCCGTGGACCGGGTGCTCGCCCTCGGCGCCGAGGACTACGACGGCGGCGACGCGGGCGTGTTCAACATGGCGGTCATGGGCTTCCGGCTGGCCCAGCGCGCCAACGGCGTCTCCGAGCTCCACGGCCACGTGTCGCGCGGGATGTTCAACGGCCTCTGGCCGGCCTTCGACGAGGCCGAGGTGCCGATCACCTCGATCACCAACGGCGTGCACGGCCCGAGCTGGATCGCCCGCGAGGTCATCGAGCTGGCGGCCAGCCGCGGCGCCGACGTCGACGGCGACGACACCGACGCCCTGTGGCCGCTCGTGGACCAGTTCGGCGACCGCGAGATCTGGGACCTCAAGCGCACCCTGCGCACCCGATTCATCGAGGACGCCCGCGACCGGATGCGGCGCTCGGCGGCCAAGCGCGGCTTCGCTCCCGCCGAGACCACCTGGATCGACAGCGCCCTCGACCCCGACGTGCTGACCATCGGCTTCGCGCGGCGCGTGCCGACGTACAAGCGCCTCACGCTGATGCTCCGCGACCCGGTCCGGCTCAAGCAGCTGCTGCTCGACCCGGAGCGTCCCATCCAGCTCGTGATCGCCGGCAAGGCGCACCCGGCCGACGAGACCGGCAAGCGCCTGATCCAGGAGATGGTGCGCTTCGCCGACGACAAGGAGATCCGCCACCGCATCGCCTTCCTGCCCAACTACGACATCGCGATGGCGCAGCCGCTCTACCCCGGGTGCGACGTGTGGCTCAACAACCCGCTGCGCCCCTACGAGGCGTGCGGCACCTCCGGCATGAAGGCCGCGCTCAACGGCGGCCTCAACCTCTCCATCCTCGACGGCTGGTGGGACGAGTGGTACGACGGCAACAACGGCTGGGCGATCCCGTCGGCCGACGGGATCGACGACGCCGACCGGCGCGACGACCTCGAGGCCAACGCCCTCTACGACCTGCTGGAGACCGAGGTGGTCCCGCGCTTCTACGAGACCAACCACGAGGGTGTCCCGCCGCGCTGGCTGGAGATGGTGCGCCACACGCTCAAGTCGCTCGGCCCGAAGGTCCTCGCCACCCGCCAGGTGCGTGACTACGTCCGCGAGCTCTACGCCCCCGCCGCGCACACCGCGCGCTCGCTCAACTCCGACTACGCCGGCGCGCACGAGCTGGCGGCATGGAAGCAGTCGGTCCGCGCTGCGTGGCCGGGCGTCCGGGTCGAGCACATCGACTCCGAGGGCGTCGGCGACCAGGCCGAGGTCGGGGCCACCCTCAACGTCCGTGCCTTCGTCGCCCTCGGCTCGCTCTCCGCCGACGACGTCGAGGTCCAGGTCGTCCACGGGAGGATCGGCTCGGACGACGAGCTGACCGCCACCACCGTCACGCCGATGCTGGTGGGGGAGTCCTACGACGGCAACCGCCACCGCTTCGACGCCGCGGTCCGCCTGGAGGTCTCCGGGCCCTTCGGCTACACCGTGCGGGTCGTCCCGCGCAACGAGGCGCTCGCGTCGGTGGCCGAGCTGGGGTTGGTGGCCGAGCCGGCCTGAGCCGCCCCGCTCCACCAACTCGCGAGTTGGCGACTTGGGGCCCTCCGGGGCGCTGGGACCGCCCCCAGGTCGCCAACTGGCCAGTAGGTTCGGACCCACTCGCCTCGATGCGGCGAGCGCCCGGGGTTTCTCGGCGGCCGTGGAACGCGATGTCGTCGCCTGGCACTAGACCGCTGCTGGGATCAGCCGAAGGCCAGCCACAACCCGATCGCCGTCGGGACGACGCCCAACAGCAGCCAGGGCGACAGGATCCGCCTGCCGTGGATCGCGAGACCGGTCGCGACCGCCATGGCGCCGAAGATCCCGGCGATGACGGTGAGGCCGACCTTCGAGGTGTCGGGAGCGTCGTCGAGCAGGACGGCCGCGACGACGAGGCCGACCACGAGGTGCAGGATCGTGGTCACCGCGAGCACCGACATGACCCACCCCTGGACGCGGGCGAGGTCGTGTGCGTCCTTCTCCGGATCCTGGACCACCCGACGGGGCGCGTTCATGTCGAGGAGGTGACCGCGGCCCTTCTCCTGTCGACGGGACGGAACGCTGCTGGCCATGAAGCCATGGTCGCAGGTCAGCGTGGGAGTCGGGGCTTCGGGCAGACTGCGCAAGTGCGATCAAGCGCGAGAGCCGTCCGGCGACCACGGTGGTCCTCATGACGACAGCGGCCGACACCTTCGCCGCGTTCCTCGACACCCTCGCCGAGACCCTCGACCTGGGCAGCGTTGAACGGGCTCGGCGGCTCCACCTCTCGCGACACCACCTCGACCACGTGGTGTCGGCGACGGGAGGCGAGCCACCGGAGCGGATGCGACGCCGCCTCCTGCTGGAGCGGGCCGCGCACCGGCTCCTCTCCGGTGACCAGCAGGTGGTCGACATCGCGTTCGAGGCCGGCTACGGCTCCCACGAGGCGTTCACCCGGGCGTTCGCGCGGGAGTACGGCGCCGCGCCGAGCCGCTGGCGTAGGCACCCGACCCGCACCCAGATCGAGGGTCCGAGCGGCGTGCACTTCCACCCACCCGGCAGCCTGCGGCTGCCGACCCGACGAGAGGTGACCCCGATGGATCTCATGACACGCATGATCGAGCACCACACGTGGCTGACGGCCGAGCTGCTCGTGCGGGCCGAGCGCCTCGACGACGAGCAGCTCGACGCACCGATCGAGGTGCCGATCGGCACCATCGACGACGACATGAGCATCCGATCGGTGCTCGGCCGTCTGGTCGGGCAGCTGGCCCAGTGGAACGCCGCCGTCGCGCAGCGCTCATACGACTGGGACCAGGAGCGCGGCAAGTCGATCAGCACCCTGCGCCGCGAGCTCGCCGAGGAAGGACCTGCGTTCCTCACGCAGGTGCGGACCACCGTGGAGGACGGGCGCCTCGACGAGACCTTCCTTGACGTCACCTGCGAGCCGCCCCGTGTCTTCACCTATGGCGGAATGATCGCGCACGTGCTGACCTTCGCGGCCGTACGACGCCTCGTGGTCCTCGGCGCCTACGAGAATCTCGGCATCACCGACCTGGACGCCGGCGACCCGATGGAGTGGGTCGCCGAGCCGGTCGGCTAGGTCTGGCGGAGCACCAGCACCGAGTGGGCCTGGAGGGCCAGCGAGGTGCCGGCCAGCACGGGGGTGCCGAGTGCGATGTCGGCGTTGGTGGACAGCACCACCTCGCCGTGGTGGACCCACTGGTTGGCGGGCAGGACCAGCTCGGCGTCGTCGCCGCCGGCGTTGAGCCAGATCATGAACGACTTGTCCCGCACCTGCTCGCCCCGTGGGCCGGGTGAGCGCAGCGGCGCCCCGTTGAGGAACATGCCGACGGTGCGGCACGTGTCGTCGTTCCAGTCGCCGGTCGACATCTCGCGACCGCTGGGGTGCACCCAGACCAGGTCCTTGATGCCGCCCTTGATGGTCGGGCGCCCCTCGAACCAGTGCCGCTGGCGCAACGCCGGGTGTTCGCGGCGCAGGCGCAGCGCGGTCTTGGTGACCTCGTAGACGTCGAGCCACGCGTCGTCCGGGCGCCAGTCGATCCAGGAGATCTCGTTGTCCTGGCCGTAGGCGTTGTTGTTGCCGCCCTGGCTACGGCCCCGTTCGTCGCCGGCCGTGAGCATCGGCACCCCGCTGGAGAAGCAGAGTGTGGCCATCAGGTTGGCGGCCTGGCGACGCCGCGTGGCGATGATCGAGGCGTCGTCGGTCTCGCCCTCCACCCCGCAGTTCCACGAGCGGTTGTTGTCGGTGCCGTCGCGGTTGTCCTCGCCGTTGGCCTCGTTGTGCTTGTCGTCGTAGGACACCAGGTCACGCAGCGTGAAGCCGTCGTGGGCGGTGATGAAGTTGACCGAGGCGTAGGGCGAGCGACCGTCGTCGGCGTAGAGGTCGCTCGAGCCGGCGAGCCGCGTGGCCACGGTGCGGATGCCCGCGGAGTGTCCGCGCCAGAAGTCGCGCACGGTGTCGCGGAACTGGTCGTTCCACTCGATCCACGGAGGTGGGAACTGGCCGACCTTGTAGCCGTCCATCGAGGCGTCCCACGGCTCCGCGACCAGCTTGACGTGGCGCAGCACCGGGTCCTGTCCGATCGCGGTGATCAGGTGACTGCCCATGTCGACGACCTGGTTGGTGCGGGTGAGCGCGCTCATCAGGTCGAAGCGGAAGCCGTCGACGTGCATCTCGTTGACCCAGTAGCGCAGCGAGTCGAGGATCATCCGCAGGCTCTGGGTGTGGGTGGCGTCCAGGGTGTTGCCGCAACCGGTGACGTCCCAGTAGGTGTCCGTCATCGGCTCCTCGTGGGGATCCGTGACCGGCGGCGGCACCACCCGCTGGTAGTAGCCCAGGTCGTCGAGCCCGCGGAAGCTCAACGTCGGTCCGAGCGGCCCGGCCTCGGCCGTGTGGTTGTAGACCACGTCGAGGATCACCTCGAGCCCGGCCTCGTGGAAGGCCTTCACCATCTGCTTGAACTCGGTGACCTGCTGCCCGCGGTCGCCGGTGTGCGCGTAGGCGTTGTGCGGGGCGAAGAAGCCGAGGGAGTTGTAGCCCCAGTAGTTGACCAGGTCGCGTGCTGCGAGGGCCGGCTCGGAGAAGAACTGGTGCACCGGCAGCAGCTCGACCGCGGTGATGCCGAGGTCCTTGAGGTAGTCGATGACCGCGGGCGCGGCGAGACCGGCGTAGGTCCCGCGCAGCTCCTCCGGCACCCGGTCGTGCAGCTGGGTCATGCCCTTGACGTGCATCTCGTAGATGACGGTGTCGCGCCAACGACGGCGCGGCGACGTGTCGGCGCCCCACTGGAAGTCGTCGTAGACCACGACGCTGCGAGGCACGTACGGCGCGGAGTCGAGGTCGCTGGGCTCCTCGGGCCGGGCCACGTCGTGACCGAAGATCGCATCGTCGACGACGAGGTCGCCGGAGATCGCCTTCGCGTAGGGATCGAGCAGCAGCTTGGCGGAGTTGAAGCGCAGCCCGGCGTCGGGCTCCCAGGGGCCGTGCGCCCGGTAGCCGTAGCGGGTGCCGGGCGACACGCCGGGCAGGGCGCCGTGCCAGACCCCGAGCGAGTGCTCGATCAGCTGGTGGCGCACCTCGGTGTCGTCGTCGAAGAGGCACACCCACACCGCCTCGGCGGCGGGCGCGTAGACCGCGAAGTTCGTCGACTCCCTGGACCAGGTCGCGCCCAAGGGGTAGTTGCGACCCGGCCAGACCTCTCTGGTCTCGCCGTCGTGCTTCCAGACAGTCGTCGTATCGGGGGGCGGTGTCACGCAGGCCATTGTGGTGGAGAGCGCGGGTCGCGGCAGAATGCGCCCACGCAGTGGTGCCAGGCCGTGCACCGACGCACCGACGATGAGGAGCAACCATGGAGTTCGTCTCGATCGACGTGACCGACGGGGTCGCGGTCCTGCGCCTCGACCGACCGAAGATGAACGCGATCAGCGTCCAGGTGCAGTCGGACCTGCGCGAGGCCGCGGCCGAGCTCGGCGAGCGCGACGACGTCCGTGCCGTGGTGCTGTGGGGCGGCGAGCGCGTCTTCGCCGCGGGCAACGACGTCAAGGAGATGGCCGACCTGACCTACTCCGACATGGTGAAGATCTCCACGTCCGTGAGCTCCGCGACGACCGCGATCGCGCGGATCCCCAAGCCGGTGATCGCCGCGGTCAACGGCTACGCCCTGGGGGGCGGCTGCGAGCTCGCACTGTCCGCGGACCTGCGCTTCGCCGCCGCGGACGCCGTCTTCGGCCAGCCCGAGGTGCTGCTGGGGATCATCCCCGGCGCCGGCGGCACCCAGCGACTCGCCCGACTGGTCGGCACGGCCAAGGCGAAGGACATCATCTTCACCGGCCGCTTCGTCAAGGCGGACGAGGCGCTGCGCATCGGCATGGTCGACCGCATCGTGCCTGCCGAGAAGGTCCTCGAGGAGGCTGTCGCCTACGCCGCGCAGTTCAGCCACGCCGCCGCGCTCGCGATCCGGGCGGCGAAGGAGTGCATCGACCGGGGCAGCGAGGTCGACCTCGACACCGGCCTGGAGATCGAGCGCCAGCAGTTCGCCGGAGTCTTCGCGACCGAGGACCGTACCCGCGGCATCACCTCGTTCGTTGAGAACGGACCGGGCAAGGCCATTTTCGTGGGACGGTGACCCGGCCCGACCACGTCCAGCAGGACATCTACCGCAGGACACGTACCTAAGGAGAACCACGAAGTGGCAACGAAGATCCGAGCGAGGCTGGCCCAGCTGCTGTGGCTGGTGTGCGTCGTGGCCGCCTTCCTTCTGGCGCTCGGCGCGCTGCTCGTCGCCGTGAACGCCAACCGGAGCAACGACCTCGTCGACGTCGTGCTGCGCGCGGCCGACTTCGTCGACCTCGGGGTCTTCTCGCGGTCCGACGGCATCAAGCAGTTCCGCGGCCAGGGCGCCGACGTCAAGAACGCCCTCCTCAACTGGGGTCTCGGCGCCATCGCGTGGCTCGTCGTGGGCCGCATCCTCGAGCGGATGCTGAAGCCCTGATCGCATACGATCGCGCCATGCGTCGATCTCTCGTGGCAGCGCTCTCGTCATTCCTGGTCGTCACCGGGGTGGCGGCTGCCGCCCCCGCGTCGGCGCTCGCCGGGCCCTCGTCCACCACGGTCGCCCTCAGCACCGCGCAGTCCGCCTACGGTCAGGTGGTGACCGCGACGGCGGCGGTGAGCGCGCAGCCGGGACCATCCCAGGGTGACGTCGTGTTCTCCGTCGACGGTCTCGCCGTCAAGGCCAACCTCGGCGCGAGCGGGACGGCCACCGTGGTCCTGCCCGCGGCGTTGGTCGGCCAGCACGCGGTCACGGCCACGTTCGTGCCCCAGTTCCCCGAGGTGCAGCAGGGCAGCGCGTCGCCGACGCAGACGTGGACCGTGGCGCAGGTGCGGACCCGGTTGCAGGTCCGGGCGATCGGCAAGGGGGCGCGGATCCCCACCTCGGTCCAGGTGAAGGCGGCCGGCGAGTACGGCAGCCGACCGACCGGTCGCGTGCGGCTCGTCGTGCGCCGCAAGGCGAACGGCCAGCGGATCCGCGTCGTCCGGCGCCTCAGCACCACGGCGGTCGTCCTGGCCCAGCTGGGAAAGCTCAGGAAGGGCACGTATCGCCTCGAGACGACCTACGTCGGCGACTCGCAGCACCTGCGCGAGCGCCGGGTCGAGACGTTCCGCGTGCGTCGACGTTAGGGTCTCGGCACACCGGAACTCCATACGCAGGCCTGACTCCACGGGGGAATCATGAAGCGCACAGTCCTGGCGGCGGGCCTCGCTGCCGTCGTCACCTCCGGCCTCACGGTCGCCACGGCGCCCGGCGCCGGCGCGGCGCCCACGACGGTGGACTACGCCTGTCAGACCTCCACGGGTGGCACCGTCGCGATGAGCTTCGGCTTCGAGGCCGAGGCGCCCGACCCGCCCGGCACCGTCACGCTCTTCAACAGCCCTCAGCTGATGAACATGCGGATGGAGTCCGCAGTGCCGGGTGGACTCGCGAAGAGCGCAGCCGACGACGGGGCCTCGATGGTCGATGTGTCGGTCAGGACGTCCTTCTCGGACGCCTACCCCAGTGCTCAGACATCCTGGAGGACGTCCACGTTCTCGGTCTCCGAGCCGGTGCAGCTGGGTGACCAGTCAGAACCGACCTCCCGCCCCTTCGAGGGGCGGGGCACCCACAGTCTCCTGCAGTCCGGGGTCAACGACCTCCGCCCGGGGGACCTGGACGTGAGGTTCGGCTTCATGGATGCGGACGGTGCTGTCGTCGGCGAGCCGGTCGCCCTGACATGCACCACGCCGAGCGCCCCGGTCGCCGACACCGTGTGGGTGAAGTCCGTGACGTTCCTCGACCTCCTGGTCGGCACGGACAACTGGGACGAGGCGTGGGAGAAGCGGACCTATGCCTACGGCCAGCCGATTCCTGTCAGGGTGCGCGTCGGTGCCTGGAACACCACGGCCCCGGCAGGCTGGGTCGACCTGACCCTCGACGGAGTTGCTCGTCTGGTCCCGCTCGACGCCAACGGGGAGGCCGTCGCCATGATCCCGGGCCCGGCTGATCGCGCCGGGTACCACACGGTCGGCGCCACCTTCGTGCCCGCGGACCCGACCTTCTACGGCGCCGGCACCCGGTCGCATCCTCCGGGTGGCATCAACTACCCCAACCCGGCCTCGATCCCGGTCACCTTCGCGCGGGCCAAGCCCCACGTCCGCGTCACCGGCACGCGCACCGAGCGGCGTACGAAGGTGCACGTCCGGGTCGTGCCCGAGTTCGCGAGCACGCCCACCGGCGACGTCCGGGTCAACCTGCGCAGGCTCGGCACGAAGGAGCACTGGTCGAAGACGCAGAACATCAGGGTCGTCGACGGCCGGTCGAGGGTGCTGGCCGGCTTCGGAAGACTGCCCCGGGGTCGATACAAGCTCGTCGTCAAGTACCGCGGCGACGCCGACCACCTCGGCAGCCGCGCCTTCGAGAAGGTCCGCGTGCGCCGCTGACGTCGACCGTGACAGTTCCACTGTGAGCGACTCCACCCGGAAGACCGTTCCGCGGCCGGGTGACCGGCTAGTAACCTCGCAAGCACATCCGATTTCTCAGGAGGGGCCGCGAGGCCACACGCCATGAACATTGTTGTCTGTGTGAAGTACGTGCCGGACGCCACGGCCGACCGCAAGTTCGAGGACGACTTCACCGTCGACCGCGTCGGCGTCGACGGCCTGCTGTCCGAGCTGGACGAGTACGCCGTCGAGCAGGCCCTGCAGTTCCGCGAGAAGCGCGAGGGTGAGGAGATCACGGTCACCGCGCTCACCGTGGGCCCGGAGAAGGCGGTCGACGCGGTGCGCAAGTCGCTGCAGATGGGTGCCGACGCCGGCGTCCACGTGGTCGACGACGCCATCGCCGGGTCCGACTACATCGCGACCTCGCTGGTGCTCGCCAAGGCGATCGAGAAGATCAGGGCCGACTCCGGGGTCGACCTGGTGATCTGCGGGATGGCGTCCACCGACGCGTCGGGCTCCGTCGTCCCGGCGATGCTCGCCGAGCGTCTGGGCATGCCGCAGGTGACGCTGGCGTCGGTGATCGAGTCGCAGGGCGACCAGGTCCGGATCAAGCGCGACAACGAGGGCTCCACCGAGGTCATCGGTGCGACGCTCCCGATCGTTCTCAGCGTGACCGACCAGTCGGGCGAGGCCCGCTACCCGTCGTTCAAGGGCATCATGGCGGCGAAGAAGAAGCCGCTCGAGACCTATTCGCTCGCCGACCTGGGTGTCGACGCAGGCGAGGTGGGCCTGTCGGTCGCCTGGTCGCAGGTCGAGGACACCACCGAGCGTCCGCCGCGCACCGCCGGCGAGATCGTCACCGACGAGGACGGCTCGGGCGCTGGCGCGCTGGTCGACTTCCTCGCGTCCAAGAAGTTCATCTGAGCGGGCTGAGACAGGAAAAGGGAGCACACACATGTCTGAGGTCCTGGTAGTCATCGACCACGTCGACGGCGAGGTCAAGAAGCCCACCTACGAGCTGCTCACGATCGCGAGCCGTCTCGGCGAGCCGTCGGCCGTGTTCTTCGGCTCGCCCGATCAGGGCGACGCCGTGGCCGAGAAGGTCAAGAGGTACGGCGCCGCGAAGGTCTACGTCATCGACGACGCACAGATCAAGGGATTCCTCGTCGCCCCCAAGGCCGAGGCGCTGCAGCAGCTGGCCGAGAAGGCATCGGGAGATGATGGCTTGGCCGCGATCCTGCTGCCCTCGTCGTTCGAGAACAAGGAGGTCGCCGGTCGCCTGGCGATCAAGCTGGGCTCTGGCCTGATCACCGACGCCGTCGACGTGCAGGCCGGGTCCGAGGGCGGGGCGGTGACGACGCAGAGCGTGTTCGCCGGCAACTACACCGTCCAGGCCAAGGTCACCCAGGGCACGCCGATCATCACGGTCAAGCCCAACTCGGCCGCCCCACAGGAGGCTGAGGGTGCTGGCACGGTCGAGGCGTTCGCCGTCACCATCTCCGACGCCGCGAAGACCGCGCAGATCGTGGCCACCCAGCCGCGCCAGTCGACGGGCCGCCCGGAGCTGACCGAGGCCGCGATCGTGGTCTCGGGCGGTCGTGGCACCGGCGGCAACTTCGAGCCGGTCGAGGGCTTCGCGGACTCGATCGGTGCAGCCGTCGGCGCCTCACGCGCCGCGGTCGACTCGGGCTGGATGCCGCACGCGTTCCAGGTCGGCCAGACCGGCAAGACGGTCTCGCCGCAGCTCTACGTCGCCAACGGCATCTCCGGTGCCATCCAGCACCGCGCCGGCATGCAGACGTCGAAGACGATCGTTGCGGTCAACAAGGACCCCGAGGCACCGATCTTCGAGCTCGTCGACTTCGG
>JBBSOR010000034.1:0-33339 GCA_038259535.1 Propionibacteriales bacterium
GGCCTGCGGATCAACAACGTCATCGAGCCGCACGAGTACGCCGAGATGTTCCCGGCCTTCCTCGACGATCCTGCGCTCCGGCGCCGCAACATCTTCGCCTACATCGACGTCCGCGACCTGGGCCTGATGGTGCAGCGCTGCCTGGAGACCGACGGGCTGGGCTACGAGGTCTTCAACGTCGCCAACGCCGACATGTCCGTGGCTGCCACGACGTCCGCGGTCATCGACCGCTTCTACGACGGGGTCGAGGTGCGCCGCGAGATGGGCCGCGACGAGACCTTCTACGCCATCGACAAGGCGCGGGAGCTGGTCGGGTTCGAGCCGCAGCACTCGTGGCGCGACGTGCTGGATGACCCCGGGGCGAGCTGACGCCCTCCGCACATGACAGAAGCCCTGAACCCCCCATGGGGCTCAGGACTTCTGCGTGCGTCTGGGTGTCAGGCCTGCTGGCCCAGCGCGAACTGGATGTTGCCTTCCTCGTCCACGCCGCCGTCCAGGATCTTGTCGGCGAGGAGCTCGGAGGCCCGTCCGTCGACGTAGACGGTCGCGCCGTCCTGCTCGACCACGTGGTCGTCAGCTTCGGCGTGGTCGGCCGGGGTCACCGACAGGGACTGCCCGTCCGCCTCGGTGGCGATGCGCAGTGCGGAGATCTCGGGGATCTCGTCGGCCAGCTTCTTCACGATCTCGGTCACGTTCTCGGTGAGAGCAAGCATGGCTCTCCTTCCGAATAGCGAATGTGTCACCTCCACCCTCACAAGGACGGCGGGCGCACGCAAACCGGCGGGACGGACAGTCCGTAGCGGCACCCCCGCAGCGCCTCATGAGCAAGGATGGTGAGGGTGACCCGACTCCACGACCCGCGCCATCGCGGCTTCGCCTCTGACAACTACGCGGGTGCGCACCCTGAGATCCTCGCGGCGATCGCCGAGGCCAACGGTGGCCACCAGGTGGCGTACGGCGAGGACGTGTACACCGTCCGGCTCCAGGAGGTCATGAAGGACCAGTTCGGCAGCTCGACCGAGACGTTCCCGGTGTTCAACGGCACCGGCGCCAACGTGACCGCCCTCACCAGCATGCTCCCGCGCTGGGGCGCTGTCATCACGGCGAAGACCGCTCACGTCCACACTGACGAGAACGGCGCTCCGGAGCGGATCAGCGGCCTCAAGCTCCTGACCGTGGACACGCCTGACGGCAAGCTCACCCCGGACCTCATCGACCAGGAGGCGTGGGGCTGGGGTGATGAGCATCGGGCCCAACCGCTCGCGGTGAGCATCACCAACACCACGGAGCTCGGCACGCTCTACTCGCTCGAGGAGATCGCTGCGATCGCTGACCACGCCCACGCAAGGGGCATGCACCTTCACCTGGACGGCGCCCGCATCAGCAACGCGGCTGCAGCGCTCGGGCTCACGTTCGGCGAGTTCACCACCCAGGCAGGCGTCGACGTCGTCAGCTTCGGCGGCACCAAGAACGGTCTCCTCTACGGCGAGGCGATCGTCGTCCTCAATCCGACGGCATCGGAGGGTCTGCTGTTCCTGCGCAAGCTCAACATGCAGCTCTCCTCGAAGATGCGCTTCGTGTCTGCGCAGCTCCTCGCGCTGCTCACCGACGATCTCCACCTGCGCTCGGCCACCCACGCCAACGCGATGGCCACCCGCCTCCGCGACACCCTCGAGCGGCGTGACCTGCCGGGACTCGAGTTCACTCAGGCCACGCAGGCCAATGCGGTGTTCGCCATCCTCCCGCCCGGGGTCGCCGACGCGCTTCGCGAACGCTTCCGCTTCTACGACTGGAACGCAGCCACCCGGGAGGTGCGGTGGATGACCGCCTTCGACACGACCGAAGAGGACGTCGACGAATTCGCACGAGCCATCACCGTGGCACTCACCCCGCGGTGACCTACCCCCCGGGCGCCAGCTCCTCGCTCCGTTCGCCATGTGCCGGAGGCGGCAACCTTCTCCGGCGGTCATGAGTCGTCCCTTGGACCGGACATGCCGCCTCCGGAAGGAACGAGCCCTTGCCTACGACGACGCGCACCTCCTGATCGACCAGCAGGTCGTGGCGACCTGGTCCGGACTGGGAGCTCGCGGGCACCGTCGGCCGAGACGTGTTGATCGGCGGCAAGGCCCGAGACCACGCCGATGGCGGATCCGGGCGCAAGGACCTGTGCCGCGCTGAGCACGAACGTCGGTGCGAGCGCTGACCCGTGCTCACGCGAGGAAGGTGGCGATGCGTTCGTGGTAGCCCGTCGGCTGGAGGAGGAACGAGTCGTGGCCGAAAGGTGAGGCCAGCTCCGCCCAGTCCACCTCCACGCCGAGTGCCGTGAGCTGTGTGGCCATCCTTGCCGACTGGTCGGAGTCGAAGCGCCAGTCGGAGTCGAACGAGGTCATCTGGAACCGGGTCCTGGTGCTGCGAAGCGCGTCGGCCGTCCACGGGTCTGCGAAGGGGTCGAAGTAGTCGAGCAGCCGGGTGAGGTAGAGGTAGGACAGGGCGTCGAACCGGTCCAGGAACACCTTGCCCTGGTGCTGCAGGTAGTGCTCCACCTCGAAGTCCGGCCCGAGTGTCCAGTCGTCGCCGGTGGACTTCCTGCGGTGGCCGAACTTCGTCTCGAGCGACTGCGATGAGACATAGGTGATGTGGGCCAACATCCGGGCGACCTTCTGACCGCGCCACGGGAAGACGCCCTGCTCGACGTAGCGACCGTTGCAGAAGTCGGGATCCGACATGATCGCCTCGCGCCCGGCCGCGGAGAAGGCGATGTTCTCGGACGTCAACCGCGACGAGGCAGCCACCAGGACGGCCCGGCTGATCGCGTCGGGGTCGTCGATGGCCCACTGGAGGACCTGCATACCGCCGAGCGAGCCGCCGACGGCGGCGTACAACCTCTCGATCCCCCAGTGCCTGATCAGCCGCCGGTGCACCGCGACGAGGTCGCTCATGTGCAGCAACGGGAAGTCGAGGCAGTACGGCGCCCCCGTCGCCGGATCGATGGACAGTGGGCCGGTCGTGCCGGAGCAGCCGCCCAGCAGGTTGGCGGAGATGACGAAGAGTCGGTCGGTGTCGACCGCCTTGCCCGAGCCGATCAGGTTGTCCCACCAGCCGCGCTTCTTGGCGCCCAGGTGCAGTCCTGCAGCGTGGGCGTTGCCGGTCAGGGCATGGCACACGAAGACTGCGTTGTCGCGCGCCGGAGACAGTGTCCCGTAGGTCTCGTAGGCGACCTCGACGTGGTCGAGACGCCCGCCACCACGCAAGTGGAGTGGATCGTCCTGACTGGCCAGGACGATCCGCTGCGTCTCGACGTAGCCCAGGGGGCCGGTCGGCTTCACTGGATCACTTGCTGGCTTCGAGCGCCTGCTCCAGGTCGGCGATGATGTCCTCGACGTTCTCGATGCCGATCGAGAGTCGCACCATGTCCTCGGGCACGCCGGCCGCCTCGAGCTCCTCGGGAGTCAGCTGGCTGTGGGTCGTGGTGGCGTTGTGGATCGCCAGGCTCTTCGCGTCACCGATGTTGGCCAGGTGGCTGACGAGGCCCAGCGACTCGATGAAGTTCTTGCCGCCATCGCGACCGGACTTCAGACCGAAGCTCAGCAGACCGCCGTAGCCCTTGCCGGTGCCGATGCGGTCGTGCACATCCTTGTAGGGGCTGTCCGGAAGGCCGGGGTAGCTCACCCAGGACACTGCGTCGTGGCCGGAGAGGTATCCCGCGACCGCCAGCGCGTTGGAGCTGTGCCGCTCCATGCGCAGGTGCAGGGTCTCGAGACCCTGGAGGAACAGCCACGAGTTCATCGGCGTGATCGCGGCTCCGGTGTTGCGCAACAGGACCGTACGGGCGCGGATGATGAAGGCCGCTGGACCGGCGGCGTCGGTCCACACCACTCCGTGGTAGGCCGGGTCGGGCTTCGTGAGGCCCGGGAATCGGTCGGCGTGGGCCGCCCAGTCGAACTTCCCGGAGTCGACGATGACACCGCCGATGGAGGTGCCATGGCCGCCGATGAACTTCGTTGCCGCATGCACCACGACGTCGGCGCCCTGCTCGAACGCATTCACGAGGTAGGGTGTCGGCGCGGTGTTGTCCATGATCAGCGGCAGGCCAAGCGCGTGCGCGGCCTCTGCCCAGGCTGCGATGTCGACCACGTTGATCTTGGGGTTGCCCACGGTCTCGCCGAACACGAGGCGGGTCTTGTCGTCCACGACCTTCGCCAGATCTTCGGGCTTCTCCGGGTCGACGAAGCGCACCTCGATGCCGAACTGGGGCAGCGTGTGGGCGAACAACGCGTAGGTGCCGCCGTACAACGTCGACATCGCCACGATGTTGTCGCCGGCGTAGGTCAGGTTGAGCACCGCGTAGGTCGTCGCGGTCGAGCCGCTCGCCACGGCCAGCGACCCGACGCCCCCCTCGAGCTGAGTCATCCGCTGCTCGAAGACGTCCTGGGTCGGGTTCATGATGCGGGTGTAGATGTTGCCCGGCTCGGAGAGGCTGAACAGGTTCGCGGCATGCTCGGTGTCGTTGAAGACGTAGGACGTGGTCTGGTAGATCGGCACAGCCCGGCTGTTGGTGGTCGGGTCGTGCTCCTCCTGACCGGCATGTACGGCGAGGGTCTCGGGGCGATAGGTCATCTGTTCTCCTGCTGGGCGACCGATGTCAGCGTACGGAACGTGAGCGTAGGCAGGCGCGCACGAACCCGCCGGGCGGCGTCCACCTGTCGGTCAGGCGGGACCCGCGCTCGACGCTGGCGCTAGGACGTCGTGAGGGAGTTGAAGAGCAGGCTGGTCTGGGTGTCCCGGACACCGGGGAGGCCTCGGATGCGTTCGAGGACGAGGTCGAACTCGGACAGGCTGCGGCAACGCAGTTGCACCACGAGGTCCCATGCGCCGGTGGTGGAGTGAAGCCGCTCGACCTCGGGGTAGCCACGGATCTCGCGGACCACGCGTGGCCCCTCGTTCGGCGCAGTGACCACCGTGGTGACGCCACGGACGGCGTCCCGGTCCACGTCGTTGCTCAGGCGCAGCGTGAACCCCTCGATGACGCCGGAGTCCACGAGCCGATCGATGCGGGAGGTCACGGTCGAACGGTTGACGCCGAGTTCCCTCGACAGCACTGTCACCGGGGTGCGGCTGTTGGCATCGCCTACCCCTAGCGTCGTGCTGTCACCCAGGCACCCGCGTTGCACAGGAGCTTCGATGCCCGATCCGTCCGCTCACCCCACGGGCCACGCGTCCACCACGTCGGCCCCGACCCCCACGGCAGACATCCGGCCGCGTAGTGCGTTGACCCACTTCGCGGGGCGAGCCGGTGACCACAACGACCTCGCCATGGTCGGGTCCCGCGAACTGGCCAGCGCCCTGTCGGCCCGGATGGGCGTGGAGGTGAGCGTCGTAGGCACGCCGGAGCCCGCGCTGTCGGTCGGGTGGAAGGAAGAGCTGGCTGCCGCTACCCCCACGTTGGAGTCGATGGCCGCCCAGCTGGACGAGGCGTTCCGGGCCGGACTCACCCCGGTCACGGCTTCCAGTCGGTGCGCGGTCGCACTCGCCACGCTGCCCATCGTCGCCGCCCACCGCCCCGACGCCGTGGTGGTGTGGTTCGACGCTCACGCCGACCTCAACACGCCGGACAACACCACGACCGGCTACCTCGGAGGACTCGCCTACAGCGGACCGCTCGGGTGGTGGGACTCCGGGCTCGGAAGCGGCCTCGATGCCGACAACGCCGTCCTCGTCGGAGCCCGCGATCTCGACCCAGTAGAACAGGAACTCATCGACGCGGGAACCGTGTCCCTGATCAAGGTCGGGCCGTCGATGGCCGATGACCTCCGGCGCGTCGTGGCTGGCCGCCCCGTCTACGTCCACATCGACTGCGACGTCCTCGACACAGGCACCGTCCCGACCGACTACCTCGTCGCCGACGGTATGACGCTCGAGGACCTACGTGCCGCCGCCGAAGTACTCGCCGAGTCCGAGGTCGTCGGGCTTGAGGTCGGCGAACTGGAGAGCGCCCCCGACAGCCATGCCCCACCCACCTACGTCGCCGCGCTCCTCCACGCACTTGATCCGCTCCTGCCGGCCCGGCACCCCGCGAAGCGCGACCAGCCCGGTCGTCCTCAATGAGGGTCCTGAGAGATCGGGGCGCTGTTCAGCATCCTCGCGATGCGAGCACAGCGCCCTGGAGGTGGCTGCTGGGTCGATGCGCGGGCACGACAGGCCCGGACTCTCCGTATAACGTGACGCCGACCACACTCGGAAGGATCTCGGATGTCTGGCATCGTTCGTGAACAGGCGGAGTACGACTATGAACCCACCGACCGGGAGCCGACCCGCTCCCAGAGGGTCACCTGGGGGTTCCGCGGCCTCGGGGTCGGGGTCGCTCTGGTGGTCTACCTCCTGCTCGGCGGTGCGGACCTGTCCAAGGACGGACGGGTGGTCGCCGCCATCGGGGCCCTGATGGCTGTCTGGTGGGTATCGGAGGCGATCCCGCTCTCGGCCACCTCGCTGTTGCCGATCGCGCTGTTCCCGGCGCTGACGTCGCTCACGATCGACGACGCCACGATGCCCTATGCCGACCCGATCGTGTTCCTGGTCCTCGGTGGATTCCTGATCGCGATCGCGATGCAGAAGTGGAACCTCCACCGCCGGATCGCACTGCTCACCCTGCGCCGAGTCGGCACGCACCCTCGTCGGATCATCCTCGGAATGATGATCGCGACCGCGTTCTTGTCGATGTGGGTCTCCAACACTGCAACGACCCTGATGATGCTGCCGATCGCGCTGTCGGTGCTGACGTTGGTCATCGAGAACAGCAACATCAGCACGACTGGCGACGAGGCGGCCGAACGGCTGGCCGCGTCGGAGAGGATCAGCGACATCGTCGACGACAAGGAGGTACGCCTGTTCGGCGTCGCGCTGGTGCTGTCGGTGGCGTGGTCGGCCTCGATCGGCGGACTCGGGACGCTCCTGGGCAGCCCGCCCAACGCGATCGTGGCGGGCTATCTCAGCACCGAGCTCGACAAGGACATCGGCTTCGCCCAATGGATGATGTTGGGCGTTCCACTGGTCGTCGTCTTCATCACGATCGCGTGGCTCCTCATCACGAGGGTGATGTTCCGGGTCAGGCTCGACTCCATCCCTGGCGGTGCCGAACTGATCGAGGGCCAGATCGCCGAGCTCGGTCCGATCAGTCGGGGCGAGAAGGTGGTGCTGGCCGTGTTCGCCACCGCAGCGTTCTTCTGGATCGTTCCCGGCGTCCTCTCCAGCATCGGCAGTCTGGGTGAGCAGCAGCCATGGCTGGGCGGTTTCGACGACACGGTCATTGCGATCACCGCCGGCCTGGCCCTGTTCCTGATCCCCGGAGACGACAAGTTCCGGATGACCCTGGAGTGGCAGGACGCCGAGGAGGGCCTCCCGTGGGGAGTGCTGCTCCTGTTCGGCGGCGGTCTCAGCCTGGCTGCTGCGGTCGCGGCGACTGGTCTCGACGAGTGGTTCGGCACTCAGGTCAGCGGTCTCGAGGTGCTACCGGTCGTGTTGTTGCTGGCCGCGGTCGTGGCGCTGGTCCTGATGCTGACGGAAGTGACCAGCAACACCGCCACCGCGGCCACCTTCATCCCGGTGCTGGGCGGTGTGGCCGTCGGCATCGGCGTCGACCCGACCACCCTGCTGATCCCGGCCGCGCTGGCTGCGACCTGCGCGTTCATGCTGCCCGTCGGTACGCCGCCCAACGCGATCGTCTTCGGCAGCGGCGCCGTCCGGATCAGCGAGATGGCCCGCGGGGGTGCGGTGCTGAACGTCGTTGCCGTCCTGCTCATCACCCTGTTCACGGTGGCCATCGGGCCGTTCGCGCTCGATCTGGTGATCTAGCCTGATCTGGTGAGGATCGCGGGCCTGCGCGAGGAAGGTCGCCGGAGCGTACGACTGATGGCAGCCGCCTCGGGGTTGACGACCCTGGGTGCACTCCCGCCGTTCCTGCTAGGTGCGCAGGCGGTCTGGGTGCGCGAGGACCTCATGATCGGGCTCGGTCTCTTCGGCGTCGGCATCAGTGTCTTCTTCGCCTCTGCGGCCGCGGGCTCGGTGCTCGCCGGGCGGCTCGTGGACCGAGTTGGACCCCGGCGCGGACAGGTGGTCGCCGGCATCCTCGTCGCGACCGGCGGCGTGCTCATGGCCACTGTCGTCCGCGGCCCGCTGTCACTGCTCGCCACCATGGCGGTGCTCGGTCTGGGCAACGCCTGCTGCCAGACGGTCGCCAACCTGTCCATGGCCCGGGCACTACCGCCCGGACGGCGCGGCCTCGGGTTCGGCGTCAAGCAGTCGGCGGTCCCGCTGGCGATCATGCTGGGCGGGCTCGCCGTGCCCACCCTGGGGGGCATGCTGGGCTGGCGCAGCACGTTCGTGACCACCGCCGCCGTCGGAGCGTTGGTGGGGCTGATGCCGCTGGCGCGCCGGGAGCAGGTCGCCGGTCCGGCGGCTGCGATCGCCGACGACCTGGACGAGCCGCCGAGGTGGCCGTTGCTGCTGTGCGGTCTCGGCATCACCTTCGCCAGCGCGGCGGCCAACTTCCTCGGCTCCTTCATCGCGTCCTGGGGTTATGAGATAGGGCTGACCGCCACCACGACCGGACTGCTGATGGCCGCGGGCTCCGCGGGCTCGATCGCCGTCCGGGTGGTGTCGGGATGGCGGGCCGACGGTCGGCACGGCGCCAATCTCCCGGTCGTCGCCGCCCAGATGTA
This sequence comes from Propionibacteriales bacterium, assembly GCA_038259535.1. Classification (GTDB taxonomy): domain Bacteria; phylum Actinomycetota; class Actinomycetes; order Propionibacteriales; family Nocardioidaceae; genus Nocardioides. The sequence goes on from JBBSOR010000034.1 coordinate 8,715, forward strand.
TGCCGGTGCACTGTGCCTCGTCGGCGTCGCGGTCGGCACCGAGGCCACCATCCTGGGCTTCGGCTTCCTCGCGTTCTCGGTCGGCTGGGCCTGGCCCGGCCTGCTGCTCTTCGCCGTGGCACGCCTGGGCCGCGACGCACCGGCGCGCGCCTCGGGTGTCGTGCAGGCGGGTGCCTTCGTCGGCGGGGCGATCGGACCGATGGGGTTCGGTGCGCTGGCCGGCGAGGCTGGGTTCCGGCCCACCTGGCTCCTGGCCGCGTCCTGCTTCGTGGTCGGCGGCACGTTGGTGCTGGCGGCTCGCCGCGGCTATCAGATCGACCTCGCGGAACGCCCGCCACGGTCGCCCATCACCACCGGTGGCGGTCGGGTACGGGCCAGGAACTCGGAGACGACGAGTTCCCAGGAGCCCGATGTCCGCTAGTCGGAGCGGCAAGCCAGACCTTTGCCTGGCCGGACCGGCTGACAACCCGTGATCCGCACGGTGGTGTGCGACCTCCGTCAGCCACCTGGGGCGCCCGGGAGGAAACGCCGTGAGTGCGAGGACGTCCCGCGAGGGATCGGCTACGGGTCACGCTGCGTGATGCTCGGGTTCTGAAACCCCAGGCGCCCGACTGACGGTGGCGGGGTCTCAGGGGGTGGGCGAAGGCTCCGTGGTTGGCACCTGCGTTGGTGCGGGGACGGGCTCGAGGGTGGGGTCGCTGGGCGTCGGCTCGCTTGGAACCGGCTCGGTGGGCTCAACGGTGGGCTCGATCTCGTCCGGCTCGTCCTCGGGCGGGACTTCCTCCTCGCCGTCGGGGGTCTCCGGCTGCTGCTCCTCAGGCTGTTCCGGTGCGTCGTCGCCGCCGCCGCCGATGCCTGGGATGGACGTACGGCGGTCGGGATCGCTGCCACCGGTGTAGGAGGAGACGGCCCGACCGGCGAGGAGCTCGAAAGCCAGGATCATGAGCATCGCCACGACGAAGACCGTTGTGGCGCTCACCACGATGCGCTTCCACGGCAGCCCGCCCAGAACGCCGCGAGAGCTGAGCCGCTCGCTTCGCTCCACCGACTCGCCCCCCGGCTCGGCTCCGGCGCGGTCGCGATCCACCTCTGCCGCCGCAAGCTCCTCCGCGGTGTCGGCGGCCGCGCGCTGGGTACCTTCCGCTCCTTCCGCGGAAGCGGCTCTCGCCCGAGCCTGGACGAGCCCGATCCGCGCAGCCGTGATGGTCTGTGCCGTCGCGACGCGCTGCCGGGTCGCGCGGATCGAGTACGAGTAGAGCGCGCCACCCACGGTGATCACGAGCGAGCCGACCGCCGCGCCGATCAGCGTCCCGGCAGCGCCGAACGTGGAGAGCAGGAGCGCGGAGGAGACTGCAGCCAGGGCTCCGCCCGCGGACTGGATCCAGTTGATCTCAAGCCGGGGCCGCTCACCGTGGTCACTCATCACCTCCCAGTATCCGGGTTGCACCACGCCCTCGCGACCCGCGCCATCGCAGAGCGGACTCGTGTGCGCAACCCCACGAAGCAACGACGGAGGACGACCGCCACGCGCCACGACGCCGTCGCGGCCCAGATCGCCGCCGAAGCCCGCCGGTCGCCGGAGGCAGGCTCGCCGAAGGTCCCACTCAGGCGTAGGCGGTCGCGAGCAGCACCCGACGCGGAGTCCTGCGGTGAGGAGCCGGTGCTGCATCCGGTGGCCACGAGGAGCGTGACGAGGGCGGTGGCGGCAAGGGCTTTCGTCGTACGGCGCTGGTGCCCGCGGGTCGCGCGAGGGGGTTCGAACACCTGGGGACACTCCTGGCATTGGGTGGGTAGGGGTCGTGCACCGTGTCGTTCACGTTGATGACCGACATGTTGGCCGAGGAACCCGTGCGTGTGCTGTGCCCCCTGGGGGACTTGCGACGATCCTTGTCCGATGTCGCCGCGCGCCTCATGCCCTGCTCGGCGGAGCCGCGGGCAGGGATCCGAGCCCCAGGACCCGCTCCAGGATCCGGAACCGGTAGGCGGCGCTGAGGGTCACGAACCACAGCGCCGCGGCGGGCAGGACTACGGCGAAGACCTGTGGGGAGGGACCGGTCAGTCCGAAGTATGTGTACAACGTCGGGACGAAGACCACGGCGGCCAGGGCGATCAGTAGGCCGGCAACGAGCAGGGTGGGTCGGCGGTCGGTGGTGGATCGGGTCCAACCCGTGAAGATCCGGGCCGGCGGTGCCAGGAGCAGGATGAGCAGGACAGACGTCAAGGAGACGAAGGTGGACAGGCCCGTCTGGGCCGCGACGGTCGACGACGCGGTCGCGAAGTCGGCGTCGGTGTAGGTCAGCCCGGTCGAGCTCTCGAACTCCGCGATGACCTGGGCCGGCGTCCGTCCCGAGTCGAAACCGGCGGCAACGGTCTCATAGAGGAAGGCGTACACGGCGCTGGCGAATCCTGCGGTGATGACGGCGGCTGGGATCACGAAGCGGGCCAGGTTCTCGAGCAGGTGATCGTCGGGCTGCGTCGGCTTGGCCCAGAAGGTGAGGAACAGGGTGGGGACGCCGACGGTGAGGAGCGTCAGCCCGACCTGGGTGGGCGAATACGGGAATCCCAGCCCGAGGATGGAGACGGCGACGATCACCAGGCCCTGGATCGCGACCCGGGTGAGGTAGACGTACATCGACATGGCGAGGCCGTTGATGATGCGGCGCCCCTCGCGTCGGGCGGGCAGCAGTGCGGCGAACGAGTCGTCCACGAGGACGATGTCGGCGACACCCCGGGTCACCGCGCTTCCGCTGCGCATGGCCACCCCGACCTGTGCTGCCTGAAGAGCTCGGGCGTCGTTGACCCCGTCACCGATCATGGCGACATACCGGCCCTGGCGCCGGAGCGAGGCGACGATCCGCTCCTTCTGCTCGGGCAGGACCCGACCGAAGACGGACGTCCGCGCCACAAGCCGGTCCAGAGCGCCGTCCTCCAGGTCGTCGAGGCTCGCCCCCGAGACGGGGGCCGCGGCATCGAGACCGGCCAGGGTGGCCAGCGCGGCGACGGTGCTCGGATCGTCCCCCGAGAGCACCTTGAGCGCTACCCCCTCCTCCCTGAACCTCGCGATGGAGCTGCTGACGTCGGGGCGCAGCTCGTCGGCGAGGCTGACCAGTGCGACCGCCCGCAGACCAGGCAGCCTCGGATGGTTCCCGGGCCCCCGGAGCGCCGACGTCGGGTCCGAGGTCCGGGCCAGCAGCAGCACCCGCAGGCCACGCCGAGTACGTGACTCCACGCGCTCGGTCGGGACGAGCTCACTCAGGTGCGGAGCCAGTGTCTCCGGGGCCCCGATCACCCACGTGCCGCCGAGCGTCGTTCCTCCCGACCAGCGCCGCGCGGAGCTGAACGGGACCTCCCCCCTCACTGCCACCCCACCATCGGGAAGACTCGTGCCGAGCGCCCTCATGGTCGAGTTGGGCATGCTGGCGTGGTGAGCGAGCGCGCCCAGCACCGCCCTGATCTCGCCCAGGTCACTGTTCCCCAACGGTGCCAGCCCATCGAGGATCAGGCGCCCGGTCGTCAGCGTGCCGGTCTTGTCCGTGCACACGACGTCGACGTTGCTCAGCGACTCCACCGCGTTGACCTTCTGGACCAGTGCCCCTCGGCCGGAGATCGCTACGGCACCGGCCGCATAGGCCGCCGCGATGAGGAAGAACAACCCGTAGGGAATGAGACCTGAGAGCACAGCCGTGATCTGGACGACGCTGAGCAGACTGAATCCCTTCACGACCGCCTGCGCAAGGATGGCGGCGCTCATCAACACGGTCAGGGCCATGATGAGGCGTACGAGGAACTCGATCTGGCGCTGCAGCGGTGTCTTCTCCGTTGTGTCCCGCCGGGCGTCCATGGTCAGGCGGCCCGCATAGCTGGCGGCGCCGACATCGCGAGCGAGCTGAAGCCCGCCGCCGCCGACACAGAGGCTGCCGGATCGCAGGTCCGCGCCGGGCAGCTTGATCACCGGTTCGGACTCGCCCGTGAGCAGCGACTCGTCGGCCTCCACCCGGTCGCCGTCGAGCAGGGGTCCGTCCACCACGATCTGATTGCCCGGCCGCACCCACAGCACATCGCCGCGCACGACGTCCGCCGGCGCGATCTGAAGCTCCCGGCCGCTGCGCACGACGACCACTCGATCTTGGTCGAGCAGGTGCAGTCGATCGAGCTTGCGTTTGGCGCGAACCTCCTGCGCCGAGCTGATCACGGCGTTCGTCAACCCGATACCGACGGTGATGAAGGCGTCGTTGTAGCGACCCAGTGACAACAGCACGACGCCGATCACAAAGAGGATCGTGTTGTAGAAGGAGAGGACATTGGCCCGCAGGATGGCGGCGTAGCCGCGGGTAGCGGTCTGGTTCGTCGTGTTGGCCTCGCCGCGGCGGCGACGTGCCTGCGCCTCCGCGTCACTGAGCCCACTCGTGGCACCTTGCGGCGGCTCGACGCGCATCGGGTCTTCCGTGGGGCGCCTCACCCTTCAGTCAACCACGCCACCTGCACCCGCCGAATTCTGTGCCGGCGCGCCCCCATCGGTGGCTCCCCTCTTGGGCGGAGCAGCAGCACAAGACCACATGGTGGATCTGCACGGGTTGTTCCGGGCCCGCTGGTTCGGCAACCGCGGCGCCGCAGGTCCGCAATCCGAAACCCCAACGGAGATGGTGCTCGTCTCCAGGCCCACGACGGCGCCGTGTCCCGATCAACCCGTCCGGTGACGTGTTCCGGGAGCGAGTGTCGTACCTGCCTGACAGACTTTGGACCATGACCGCCCTCGACCGCTTCAGCGCGCCCACGCGTGCGTGGTTCGAGGCCTCCTTCGCCGGGCCGACGCCGGCCCAGGAGGGTGCGTGGTCGAGCATCGCCGAGGGCAAGAACGCGCTCGTCGTCGCACCCACCGGCAGCGGCAAGACGCTCAGCGCCTTCCTCCACGCCATCGACCGGCTGATGAGCACCGAGCCGCCGAAGGACAAGGCCACGCGCACCCGCGTCCTCTACATCTCCCCCCTCAAGGCCCTCGGCGTCGACGTCGAGCGCAACCTCCGTGCCCCGCTCACCGGCATCCGCAACACCGCCGAGCGCCTCCAGGAGAAGGTCCCCGAGGTCTCCGTCGGGCTGCGCTCCGGCGACACCAGCCCGGCCGAGCGGCGCAAGCTCGGCACCACGCCGCCCGACATCTTGATCACCACGCCCGAGTCGCTGTTCCTGATGCTCACCAGCCAGGCACGCGAGACGCTGCGCAGCGTCGACACGGTCATCATCGACGAGGTCCACGCCGTCGCCGGCACCAAGCGCGGGGCCCACCTCGGGCTCAGCCTCGAACGGCTCGACTCACTGCTCGACAAGCCCGCGCAGCGCATCGGGCTCAGCGCCACCGTCCGCCCCCTCGACGAGGTGGCCCGCTTCCTCGGCGGCACGCAGCCGGTCGAGATCGTCTCCCCGCCCAGCACCAAGGAGTGGGACCTGCGTGTCGTCGTGCCGGTCGAGGACATGACGATGCCCGGCGAATACGACGAGGAGTCCGAGGACCCCGGTCGGGCCACCAGCATCTGGCCGCACGTGGAGGAGCACGTCGTCGACCTCGTCGAGCAGCACCGCTCGACCATCGTCTTCGCCAACTCGCGGCGGCTGGCCGAGCGACTGACGGCGCGGCTCAATGAGATCGCGACCGAGCGGGCTGGTGCCGCGGAGGACGAGGATGGGGACCAGGGTCTCGACACGCCTCGTCCCTCGGCCGCCCCACCCGCCCAGATCATGGCGCAGTCCGGACAGAGCAGCGGCGCCGGCACGATCATCGCCAAGGCCCACCACGGCTCGGTGTCCAAGGAGCAGCGCGCGATCATCGAGGACGACCTCAAGCGCGGCCGGCTCCCCTGCGTCGTCGCGACCAGCAGCCTCGAGCTCGGCATCGACATGGGCGCGGTCGACCTGGTCATCCAGATCGAGTCGCCGCCCAGTGTCGCCAGCGCGCTCCAGCGCGTCGGACGCGCCGGCCACCAGGTCGGTGAGGTCAGCCGCGGTGTGCTGTTCCCCAAGCACCGCGGCGACCTCGCCCAGACGGCCGTCTCGGTGGAGCGGATGCGCAGCGGGGCGATCGAGCGGCTCTCCGTGCCCACCAACCCCCTCGACGTGCTCGCCCAGCAGGTGGTCGCCATGCTGGCGATGGACGAGTGGGACGTCGACGAGATGTTCGCGCTGATGACCCGCGGCGCCTCCTACTCCCAGCTCCCCCGCGCCGCCTTCGACGCCACCCTCGACCTGCTCAGCGGGCGCTACCCCAGCGACGAGTTCGCCGAGCTGCGCCCGCGCATCGTCTGGGACCGCGTCACCGGCACCCTCAGCGGTCGCCCCGGCGCGCAGCGCCTCGCCGTCACCAGCGGCGGCACGATCCCCGACCGCGGGCTCTTCGGCGTCTTCCTGGTCGGCGAGAAGGCCAGCCGGGTCGGCGAGCTCGACGAGGAGATGGTCTACGAGTCGCGCGTCGGCGACATCTTCGCCCTCGGCGCCACCAGCTGGCGGATCGAGGACATCACCCACGACCGGGTGCTCGTCACGCCGGCGCCCGGCATCCCGGGCCGGCTGCCGTTCTGGAAGGGCGACGCGCTCGGCCGTCCGGCGGAGCTCGGCGCCGCCGTCGGCGCCTTCACCCGCGAGCTCGCCGCCCAGCCCACCGCGCAGGCGATCGCCTCGGTGCGCGAGCGGGGCCTCGACCTCAACGCCGCCACCAACCTGGTGACCTACCTCGCCGAGCAGCGCGAGGCCACCCAGGTCGTGCCCCACGACACCCAGATCCTCGTCGAGCGGTTCCGCGACGAGCTCGGCGACTGGCGACTGGTCGTGCACTCGCCCTACGGCACGCCCGTCCACGCACCCTGGGCGCTGGCGATCAACGCCCGCCTGCGCGAGCGCTTCGACGTCGACGGGCAGGCCGTGGCCTCCGACGACGGCATCGTCATCCGGATCCCCGACACCGACGCCGAGCCACCGACCGGCGAGATCATCGTCTTCGAGCCGGCGGAGATCGAGCAGATCGTCACCCAGGAGGTCGGCGGATCGGCGCTCTTCGCCAGCCGCTTCCGCGAGTGCGCCGCCCGCGCGCTCCTCCTGCCCCGCCGCGACCCGGGTCGCCGCAGCCCGCTGTGGCAGCAGCGCCAGCGCAGCGCCCAGCTGCTGCAGGTCGCGTCGCAATACCCGTCGTTCCCCATCGTGCTCGAGGCCGTGCGCGAGTGCCTCCAGGACGTCTACGACCTGCCTGCCCTCGTCGCCCTCCTCGGCCGGGTCGAGCGCCGCGAAGTCTCCGTCGTCGACGTCGCCACCACCTCCCCCAGCCCCTTCGCCCGCAGCCTCCTCTTCGGCTACGTCGCCCAGTTCGTCTACGAGGGCGACTCCCCCATCGCCGAGCGCCGCGCGGCCGCGCTCTCGCTCGACCAGGGCCTGCTCGCCGAGCTGCTCGGCCGTGCCGAGCTGCGCGAGCTCCTCGACCCCGAGGTGCTCGCCGAGGTGGAGGACGAGCTCCAGTGGCTCGCCGCTGACCGGCGCGCCCGCAGCGCGGAGGGTGTCGCCGACCTGCTCCGCCTCCTCGGCCCGCAGTCCACCGCCGAGATCCGCGACCGGGCCGTCGAGGGCGCCGACGTCGACGACTGGATGGCCTCGCTCGCCGACGTGCGCCGTGTGGTGCAGGTGCGGATGGCCGGTGACGACCGCTGGACCGCCATCGAGGACATCGGACGGCTGCGCGACGGGCTCGGTGTGCCGGTCCCCGTCGGCACCCCCGACGCCTTCCTCGAGCTCCCCGAGGACCCCTTGGGCGACCTGGTCTCCCGCTACGCCCGCAGCCACGGCCCCTTCACCACCGCCGAGGTCGCCTCGCGCCTCGGGCTGGGCGAGGCCGTGGCCCGCCAGACCCTCCAGCGGCTGGCCCACCGCGGCCGGGTGCTCGACGGGGAGTTCCGTCCCTCCGGCTCCGGCACGGAGTGGTGCGACGCAGAGGTCCTCCGCAAGCTGCGCCGCCGCTCGCTCGCCCGGCTGCGTCAGGAGATCGAGCCGGTCGGCCACGACGCGGTCGCCCGCTTCCTCCCCGCCTGGCAGCGTGTCGGGGGGCCCTTGCGTGGGGTCGACGGGGTGGTGGCCGCGATCGACCAGCTCGCGGGCTGCCCGGTGCCGGCCAGCGCGCTCGAGGCGCTGGTCCTCGCCGCCCGTGTCCGCGACTACGAACCCTCCATGCTCGACGAGCTCACCGCTGCCGGCGAGGTCATCTGGGCCGGTCACGCACCACTGCCGGGCAGTGACGGCTGGGTCAGCCTCCACCTCGCCGACCAGGCCCACCTCACGCTCCCCGAGGTCGAGTCCGACGAGCCCACCGGCGTGCAGCGGGCCGTGCTGGACGCCCTCGACTCCGGCGGCGCGTGGTTCTTCCGCCAGCTCGCCCAGAAGGTCGGCTCCACCAGCGACGCCGAGCTCTCGAGCGCCCTGTGGGAGCTGGTCTGGCGCGGCCTGGTCACCAACGACACCCTCACGCCGCTCCGGGCCCTGGTCCGCAGTGGCACTCCGTCGCACCGCACCCGCCGCACCCCGCCGCGCATGGGCCGCATGCCGGCGCGGGTCGGCCCTCCCGAGACAGCCGGTCGTTGGGCCCTGCTGCCCGAGCGCGACACCGACCCGACCCGCCGGGCGAAGGCCCGCGCGGAGCACCTGCTCGAACGGCACGGGGTCGTCACCCGCGGAGCTGTGGTGAGCGAGCGCGTGGCGGGCGGCTTCGCCGGGGTCTACAAGGTGTTCAGCGCCTTCGAGGACACCGGTCGCTGCCGCCGCGGCTACTTCATCGACGGCCTCGGGGCGGCGCAGTTCGGCAGCGCCGGGGCCATCGACCGGCTCCGCACCTTCTCCGAGCCGGAGAGCGCCACGGGCGGCAAGCCGGTCGTGCTGGCGCTGGCCGCCACCGATCCGGCCAACGTCTTCGGCGCCGCCCTCCCCTGGCCCGACCCCCCCGACGCGGAGCGTGCGGGTCACCGCCCGGGACGCAAGGCCGGTGCCCTGGTCGTCACTGTCGACGGCGCCCTCACGGTCTATGTCGAGCGCGGCGGACGCACCCTCCTGACCTGGAGCGAGGAGCAGGACGCGCTGGCTCCTGCGATGAATGCCCTCGCCGATGCGGCCCGACGTGGTGCACTGGGGCGACTCACCGTCGAGAAGGCCGACGGACAGGCGCTGATCGGCAAGGGTGGGGAGACCCCCATCCGGTTGGCACTGACCGCCGCCGGCTTCATCGCAACGCCGAAAGGACTGAGACTGCGTGCCTGAGGGCGACACCGTCTATCGCGCGGCAGCCGCGCTCGATCGCGCGCTGACCGGACACCGGCTCACCGTCACCGACTTCCGAGTGCCGTCGTTCGCGACCGTCGACCTCACCGGCGGCACCGTCGTGCGCACGCTGGCCCGCGGCAAGCACCTGCTCACCCGCATCGACCACGACCGCGCCTGGACCGTCCACACGCACCTCAAGATGGAAGGCTCGTGGCACATCTACGCCGCGGGCGACAAGTGGCGCCGTCCCAGCCCCCAGGTCCGGGTGGTGCTGGGCATCGACGGCCGGTCCGCGGTCGGCTTCTCGCTCGGCATCGTCGAGGTGATCCCGCGCCACGACGAGGTGGCACTGGTCGCGCACCTCGGACCGGACCTGCTCGGCCCCGACTGGGACCTCGACGAGGCGGTGACGCGGCTGCAGGGCGAGCCCGGTCGCGCGATCGGTCAGGCGTTGCTCGACCAGCGCAACCTCGCCGGGATCGGCAACATGTACATGGCCGAGCTCTGCTTCACCAGCGGCGTCCACCCCGGCTCACCGATCGGCTCGGTCGACGACCTGCCGCGGCTCGTGCGCCGCGCGCGGCTGATGCTCGAGGCCAACAAGGAACGCGCCATCCAGTCGACCACCGGCGACCTCCGCCCGCGAGAACGGATGTGGGTCTACCGCCGCGACAAGTCGCCCTGCCGCCGCTGCGGCACTCCGATCCTCGTCACCATGCTCGGCGAGCCGGGGCGCGAGCGGGCGGCCTACTGGTGCCCGAGCTGCCAGCCGGGCTGAGCGCGACTCAGGCGGCGGAGGCGACGACGTCGCCTGTGGGCCGCGCGACCGAGATCTGGGTGCTCGCCACGATCCCGATCGCCATCTCCTCGATGGCGACGGCGTCGGCGACGTCACGCAGCACGTCGGAGAGCGGCAGGTCCATCGCCTGGCACAACGACGCCAGGAGCTCGGAGGACGCTTCCTTCTGCCCGCGCTCGATCTCGGAGATGTAGCCCAGGCTCACCAGCGCCTCGGCCGAGAGCTCCCGCAGGGTCATCCCGCGCTGCATCCGGGCACCGCGAAGCACGTCACCGAGCAGTCGTCGGAAGAGCACCATGCGCGAGGTCCTTGCTCTGGGTGGAGGGGAGTCGTCTGGCCCAACGCTACCCGAGGGCTCCTTCTTCCCGGGTGAGGACCTCCAGATCGCTCGTGAGGACGTCGTCGAGCATCGCGAGCACGGCGTCACAGGCGGCCCCCCGGATGGCCGAACGGTCGCCATCGAGCGCCAGCAGTCGCGTCTCGACCCCATCCGTGCCGGAGACGGCCACCCACACCGTGCCCACCGGCCGCCCGTCCTGCTCGTCCGGTCCCGCCACACCCGTCGTCGCGAGACCCCAGGTGGCATCGAGCCGGGTGCGGACGCCGTGGGCCATCGCGACCGCGCACTCCTGCGAGACCACGCCGTGCTGCTCGACGACCTCGACCGGGACGTCCAGCACGGACACCTTCACCCGGGTCGCATAGGACACGACGCCGCCCACGAAGGCGCGCGAGGCGCCGGACACGTCGGTGAGCCGCGCGGAGAGCAGGCCACCGGTCAGGGACTCGGCCGTGGCGAGCGTCTCGCCCCGGTCGGCGAGTGCCTCGAGCACCCGCCACGCCACCGCCTGGCTCGAGTCTGTGGTCACGTCCGGGAGACTAGCCGCATGGCACTCCCCATCGAGGACTACGCCCTGATCGGTGACCGCGGCACGGCCGCGCTGGTCGGGAAGGACGGATCGATCGACTGGCTGTGCCTGCCGCGCTTCGACTCCCCCGCCTGCTTCGCCGCGCTGCTCGGCACCGAGGAGAACGGCCGGTGGCTGCTCGCACCCGCCGACCCCGTCACCCACACCAGTCGCGCCTACGTCGACGGCACCGCGCTGCTGGAGACGACCTTCACCACCGAGGGCGGCGAGGTCGTGCTGCTCGACCTGATGCCGACCGGCGACGGGCGCGCGGACGTCGTACGCCGCCTGACCTGCACGCGCGGCACCGTGCGGATCCGCCACGACTGGGTCGTGCGCACCGACTACGGCCAGGTCCGGCCGTGGGTCAGCCGGCAGCAGGCCCACGACGAGGACGTCGTCGTCGCGGTGGCCGGGCCGGACAAGCTGGTGCTGCGTGGGCCGCGACTCCCCCGCGGGCGCGACGGCCACCACAGCGACGAGTTCGACATGGTTGCCGGCGAGGAGGTCACCTTCTCCACCACCTGGGTGCACTCGTGGCACGAGGTGCCCGAGCCACTCGGGCTGACCGACCGGATCGAGGCGACCGTCGCGGACCAGAGCGCCTGGTCACGGCGCTCGCCCGACGACGTGCCCCACGCCGACATGGTGCGGCGCAGCCTGCTGACGCTGCTGCTGATGACGCACGCGGAGACCGGCGGCATCGTCGCGGCGCCGACGACGTCGCTGCCCGAGGACTTCGGCGGCGAGCGCAACTGGGACTACCGCTTCTGCTGGCTGCGCGACGCGGCCCTCACCCTCGAGTCGCTGCTCGGCGCGGGCTACGACGACGAGGCACTCCACTGGCGGCGATGGCTGCTGCGGGCCGTCGCCGGCGACCCTGCAGACCTGCAGATCATGTACGCCATCGACGGCGGCCGGCAGCTGCCCGAGCGCGAGCTGTCGCACCTGTCCGGCTACGCCGACAGCCGACCGGTCCGCATCGGCAACGGGGCCGTGTGCCAGCGCCAGAACGACGTGCTCGGCGAGGTGATGATCGCCCTCGAGCTCGCTCGCAAGGCCGGCCTCCACGAGACGCCGAACTCATGGGCGCTGCAGCGCGCGCTGGTCGACGACCTCGCCGAGCACTGGGACGAGCCGGACAACGGGCTGTGGGAGATCCGGGGACCGCAGCGTCACTTCACCCACTCGCGCGTCATGGTGTGGGTCGCCTTCGACCGTGCCGTCCGTGCCGTCGAGGAGCACGACCTGCCGGGATCGGCGGGGCGCTGGCGCGAGGTCCGCGACCAGGTGCGCGAGGAGATCCTCGAGAAGGGCTTCGACACCGCGCGCGGCACCTTCACCCAGCACTACGACACCACCGAGGTGGATGCCTCGCTGCTGACGATCCCGCTGGTCGGCTTCCTGCCCGGCGACGACCCCCGCGTGCTCGGCACGATCGAGGCGGTGACGGCTGACCTGATGCGCGACGGCCTGCTGCTGCGCTACCGCACCCAGAGCGGTGTCGACGGTCTCTCCGGCGAGGAGCACCCGTTCCTGGCGTGCTCGTTCTGGCTGGTCTCCGCGCTCGCCGCAGCGGGGCGGCGCGACGAGGCCGAGGTGCTGCTCGAGCGCCTGTGCGGCCTCGCCAACGACGTGGGCCTGCTGTCGGAGGAGTACGACGTCGACCACGCCCGGATGGCCGGCAACTTCCCCCAGGCCTTCAGCCACCTCGCGCTGGTGCAGGCGGCGTTGTCGCTGAGGTGAGGTGCTCCGGTCGTCACAGGCCGGAGGCCCGTGCATCGCGGACGATGACCGGGCCTCCGGGACTGCTGAGTGGTGCTGTGGATCAGTTGCGGTGCACCTTGATCGCGACGAACTCACGCGTGCCGCGGATCTTCCGGTTGCCCTGGAAGATCACCACGATGCGCTTCTTGCCCGCGTTGTTGAAGCGGTCGAGGCGCACGAACGCCTTGCCCTTCTTGAGCTTGACCGTGTACTTCTTGCCACCGGCCTTGACCGTGACCTTGCCGGTCACCCGCGAGATGCCCAGGGCCGATGCCTTGATCTTGACGCGGGTGCGGGTCTTGCCCCTGACGATGCGCTCGGGCTTCGTGCGGACCTTGAGCTGACCCTTCGCCTTGCGCACGTCGATCGGCAGCGAGAAGGACGTGCCCGTGGTGGGACCGGTGAAGGTCAGGAGCTGCTTGCCGGTCCGGGTCTTGCCCTTGAGCTTGACCGAGACCGCGCTCGTGCCGCTCTCGTCGAACGGCGTGGTGCCGATCGTGTTGTCGACCGGCGTCGGGTTGAGCGTCCGGTCGCCCGCCTTGATGGCGAGCAGCGAGTCGCGTGCGTCCGCAGGCGACGTCATCGCCAGCGACGACAGGTTGAGGTTGACGTCCCCGCCGATGCGGTAGAAGCGGGGTGCCGAAGCCGGCCACGTGACGCCGACCTGGCGCTGCTCCTTGTTGACCGCGAGCGGCGTGGTGCCGGCCTTGGTCGCCATGTAGTCGACGAAGGCCTGCAGGTCGATCTTGCCGGTGTCCCTCGCACCGGTGCCGGTGGCGAAGGCGCGGAAGTTGTCACCCCCGCTGGCGAGGAAGGAGTTGACCGTCACCGAGTAGGAGGTGGCGGGCTCGATCGCCTTGCCGTTGAGCGACATGCTCGTGATCCGGTCACCCTCGGCCCGCGCGGGGTCGTAGGTGGAGAAGAAGCCGTCCGAGACGCCGAGGCGCAGGAACGGGCGGCTGGGCACCGCACCCTTGTCGTCGCGCTGCCACTGCTGCTCCAGCACCGTCTTGATCTGGGCGCCCGTGAGCTTCATGTTGACGAGCGTGTTGGCGAACGGCTGGACCAGCGCGGCCTGCTTGTAGGTCAGGTTGGCGGGGAAGCCGCCGGCCGCGCCCGTCATGTCGGCGCGAAGGCCACCGGGGTTCATGAAGGCGATCTGTGCGGCACCGGCCTCAGGGGTCGACGTCGCGAAGCGCTGGACCTCGGCGACCAGGTTGCCCAGGGTGGACTCACCGCCGCGGTTCTCCGCGGTGCCGCCGGCGAGCTTGGCGCGGTTGAAGGGTCCGGCGATCTTGCCGAGCACCTTTGCGCCGAGCACGTCGGACTGCGCCACGGCGTCGTCGACGATCGTCTTGACCTCGGCCTTCTTGTCGATCGCGCTCTGGTCGCTCAGGACGACCGAGTTGGCCGAGACGACGGCCTGCGACTCGACGGACACCGACGGCACCGCGGTGTCGACGGTGAACTTGAGCACGTTGAAGTTGGTGCCGTACTGACCGGCGGAGACCACCGGCACGCCGGCGACGTTGCAGTCGTAGGCGAGGTGCGTGTGTCCGGAGATGATCGCGTTGACCTCGGTGCCGACGCCCTTGACGATCTTGCCGAAGGCGCTGTCGTCGGACACGCCGGTGCAGCTGGAGGTCGCGGAACCCTCGTGCACGAGCATCACGACCACGTCGGCGCCGGCGGTCTTCAGCGCGGCGGCTCCGGTCTTGACCTCGTTGACGATGGACGTGACCTGGATGTCAGCGATGCCGGCCGGGGACACCAGCGACGGGAGGTCCTCGGTGACCGCACCCACGAAGCCGACCTCGACACCGCCGACGGTGGTCATCCAGGTGGCGCCGTCGGAGGTGCCCGGGGAGGCAGCGACGTCGGGCAGCGCGTAGGTGTTGTCGGACCGTTTGCGGATGTTGGCTGCGAGGTACTGCCACTCAGCCCCACCGACGGGGTTCGTGGTGGCGTCGTACGGCTTCATGATCCGGTTGGCCAGGTCGCTGTAGCCCGCGTCGAACTCGTGGTTGCCCGCAGCGGAGACGTCGAGACCCATCGCGTTCATCGCGTCGAGGGTCGGCTTGTCCTGCTGGATGAAGGACTCGAAGGTCGACGCGCCGACGAGGTCCCCCGCCGCCGCGAAGACGGTGCCGCCGACGGTGGGGTCGTTGCGGTATTGCTCGATGGCGCCCGCGAACTGGGCCGCACCGGCCACGGACGTCGCCGAGGTGCCCTCCGACACCAGGCGACCGTGGAAGTCGTTGGTGCCGAGGATCTGGATCGTGGTGGGAACTGCGTGTGCGGGAGCCGCCAGGGTGATGACGGCGAGCGGAGCCGCGAGCAGCCCCGTGAGGGTGGTGGCAAGAGCGACCTTGCGACCGGATCGTGATGCTGACACGACGTGGCCTTTCGGTAAGTGGGCATGTGAGACGAGTCACCCTAACCCGCCGCACCGACCCCGCCGGGGGCAGCGGGCTCCGTGCCTGACATGGCGACAGCCCGGCCGCCCCGCAAGGGGCGACCGGGCCATCTGGTTCAGCTGGTCGGGCTCGGGATCAGCGTCGCTTGACCTTGACCTTCACGGTCTTGGTGGCCGACTCGGTGAGGTCGTCACCGTTGTAGCGGACCCTCAGCTTGCTGGTGCCCTTCCTGGTGAGGCGGATCTTGAAGGTGACCTCACCGTTCTTGACCCGCTTGGTGACCTTCTTGGCCCGCACGTCCACCGTGACGGTGCCGGTCGGGTCGAAGCCGGTCGCGGAGAGCGTGACGACGATCGTTGCCCTCGTCCCCTTCTTGACCTTCTTCGGCGCCTTGACCTTCATCTTCGGCTCGGCCTTCACGACCTCGACCGAGGCGGTGGTCGCCCCCGGCTTCGTGGTCGCGTCACCGAAGTACTTCACCTGCACCACAGCGGTGCCGACGGTGTCGAACTTCGCGAGCGAGATGTCGGCCCTGCCACCCACGAGCTCGGCGGCACCCACGACCTGGCCATCGATCAGGGCCAGCACGGCGCCACTCGGGACACCGCCGGTCTTGGTCACCGAGATCGAGACGGTGGCCTGGTCGTCGAAGACCGTGACCTTCGCGGGCGAGATCGTCGCCGCGACTGCCGGCGTCGCCCTCTCCACGGCCGGGGCCGGGGTGACGGTGAGCGAGACCGAGGTCTCGGACGGCAGGTTCGCCGCGTCGCCGTAGTAGCGCACCGTGATCGTCTTGGTGCCGTCGTTGGTGAACGGACCGACGAGCACGTCGGCCCTGCCGTCCACCAGCTCGCCGCCGCCGACGACCCTGTCTCCGATGAGTGCCGCGACCGTGCCGGTGGGGGTGCCACCGTCGCCGGTCACGTCGACCGCGATGGTCGCCGTGCCGGAGTTGGCCTCGATGGAGGCCGGCGACACCGATGCGGTGACCGTCGAGACGACCTTGCTGGGCGCCTGGACCTGGACGGGAACAGTCACCTCGGTGCCGGTGATCGCACCGGTGATGACCACGTCGTGGCTACCGCCGGCGTCGACGTCCGGGACACGGAACGACACTGTCGCCCGACCCGCCTCGTCGTTGCTGTTGCCGTCACCGGCAGCGTTGGCGGTGTTGTCGACCGGGAAGGTCCCGACCGCCGCGCCGTCGAACTCGACCTGGACCTGAGCATCGGTGAGGTCACCGGTGCCGGTCATCGCCAGGGACGACACGTCGAGCGTGACCATCTGGCCCACCGCGTAGTCAGTGGCAACACCCGAGACGCCGACCGCGCGCTGGGCGTAGTCGACTCCGAGCGGGTTCGAGGTCGGTGCGTTGTCGGCCATGTAGTCGACCATGGTCTGCAGGTCGACCTTGCCGCTGTCGCGCTTGTTGGTGGCCTCGGAGAACGCGAAGAAGTTGTCTCCGGTGCCCGACGCGAGGAACGAGTTGGCCGCGACCGTGTAGGTCACGTCCGTCAGGATCTTCACGCCGTCGAGCCACATTCCCGTGACCCGGTCGCCCTCGGGGCGAGTCGAGTCGTAGGTGTACTCGAACCCGTCGGACACGCCCAGCTTCAGGAACGGGCGAGCCGGGACGGTGCCGCCCGCGGTCCGCTGCCACTGCTGCTCCAGCACCTTCTTGATCGACGCGCCGGTGAGGCCCATCGTCACGATGGTGTTGCCGAACGGCTGGACATCTGCCGCGTCCTTGTAGGTCACCGTGCGCGGGTAGTCCGTGCCGGTGCCGAGCATGTCCGCACGCAGACCACCCGGGTTCATGAACGCGATCGCGGAGCCGGTGGCGTCGCGCTGGACCTCAGCCACCAGGTTGCCCAAGGTGGACTCGCCACCACGGTTCTCGGCGCCGCCCACGAACTTGGCCCGCGAGAAGCCGGCCTCGATCTTGCCGAGCGGCTGAGCACCGAGCACGGCCGCCTGGGCGTTGGCGTCATCGACGATGGCCTGAGTGGCCGCGTCGCCCTGCGCCGGGAAGCTGGCGAACGGAACGATCGCCTGGGTCTTCGCCTGGACCTCGCCGGTGGCGTTGTCCACGGTGAAGACCAGCTTGTTGAGGTTCTCTCCGTACTGGCCGGCCGAGACGACGGGGCGCTCGGTCACTGCCCGGCCCTCGGTCACCCATGCGGGGACCGGGACCGAGTGGTTGTAGGCCAGGTGCGTGTGACCGGAGACGATCGCGTCCACGTCCTCGCTGACACCGTTGACGATGTCACCGAACGCGGTGCCGGGCGTGGTCGCGGAGGCGTACGACGTGTTGGTCGCACCCTCGTGGACCAGCAGGACCACCACATCGGCACCCGCGGTCTTGAGGTCGGTGGCCGCCGCGTTGGTGGCGTCCACGATGTCGGTGACCTCGATGTCGGCGATGCCGGCGCCTGCGACCAGCGACGGCAGGTCCTCGGTGACTGCACCGACGAATCCGACCTCGACGTCGCCGAAGTCCTTGATCCAGGTGCCTTCCAGCGCGTCGCTGCCGTCGGACTTGAACTTGACGTTGGCACCGAGGTACTGCCACTCCGCGCCACCCTCAGGGTTGGTGGTGGCGTCGTAGGGGGCCATGATCCGGTTGACCAGGTCGTCGTAGCCGGCGTCGAACTCGTGGTTGCCCACCGACGACACGTCCAGCCCAGCCTCGTTCATCACGTCGATGGTCGGCTTGTCGTGCTGGAGGAACGACTCGAACGTCGTGGCACCCACGAGGTCACCCGCCGCCGCGAACACGGTGTCGGGGTTGGCCGCGCGTGCTGCCTTGACGTATGCCGCGAGACGCGGGCCCGCGGCCAGACGGCCGTGGTAGTCGTTGCTGCCGATGATCTGCACGTCGGTGGTCGTCGGACCGGCCGTCGCGGTGTTGATCCCGACGATCTCCGGGCTGTGGTCGGAGGAGCGGAACGGGTTGGCCGTGTAGAGGTTGGTCGTGTTGGTGTTGAACCGGGAGTACTCGTAGTAGACCGACTCGTAACCGTTGATGTCCCAGATGTCGACCGCGTTGACGTCGGCCAGGGCCGCGTCGTTGGCGAGCACGTGGTCGAGCGAGCCGATCTGACCGTCGAAGTTGTAGGTCTCCTCGTCGGGGTTGCTGGTGGACTCCAGGCTGGTGTAGCCGGCTGCGTTGAGGACCTGGATGGGGTCCTCCTGCGTGTAGGCGTTGAAGTCACCAGCCAGGAAGACGCGAGTGATGCCTCGCTGCGTCTTGAAGGAGTCGGCGAAGCTCACCAGCGAGTTGGCCTGGATGATGCGCCTGTCGTTGGCGTTGCCCTGACCGAAGGGGTCCGCGGTGCCGGAGCCCTTGGACTTGAAGTGGTTGACGATGACGGCGAACGCGTCGCCGTCGGCGGTGCCGACCTGCTTGAACGCCTGGGCGAGGGGCTCGCGAGCGTCCTCGAAGGCCCCACCGGTGGACGACTCGTTGCTGAGCACGACCGATTCGCCGACCAGCGCGACGTTGGCGGGCTGGTAGATGAAGCCGTTGCGGATGACGTCCTGATCATCAGTCGTCGGCAGGGTCGCCGGCGACGGGACCGCGGCCCAGGTGCCCGTGCCGGCATCGGCATTGAGGGCACTCACGAGCGCGTTGATGGCGAAGTCGCGGTTCTTGCCGAACTTCACCGAGTTCTCCAGCTCCTCCAGGGAGACGATGTCGGCATCGGCGGTGTTGATGGCCGCGACGATCTTGTTCCGCTGGCGGACCAGGTTGGCGTCGTTGGCGGCACCACGCGGACCGTTGTTGGTGCACGAGTTGACGGTGACCGGGGCCCCGTCCTTGTCGTTGTAGTAGGTGCAGGTGCCGGCACCGGACGTCGCGTACTCCTCACCCGTGGTGGGGAAGAAGTTGAGCACGTTGAACGTCGCCAGCTTGACGTCGCCACCCACGTTCTGCGGAGAGGCGGGACGCGTCTGCTCGACGTTGATCTTGCCGGTGGGCGCACCCACGATCTGGGACTGGGGCAGGATCCGCCACGTGCTGAAGCCCTCGGTGAAGACGACCGGCTTCGGGAACGTGATCTCGGCACCGACGCGCACCGTGTGGTCCGCGGTGAACCACGGGAACGGCTGGTTGGCGTTCTGGGTCGTGGAGTAGGTCAGGGTCGACCCGTCGTCCATGACGATGCGGTGGGCGTTGTTGTACGCCGTGCGCTCGGCCACCAGGGCGGTCGCCTGGGCGTCGACGACCTCGGTCGGTGAGACCAGGGGCATGTCACTCTGAGCCGCGACACCGATCTCGCCACGGAAGGAGCTGGAGTTGCTGGTGCCCTGGTAGAACGGGCTGCCGTCGTAGACGTCGGTGGCGGTCCACGGTGCCGTCGGCTGGAAGAGCTCGCTCTCGACGACCTCACGGACCGTGTTGAGCTCCGAGTCCGCCAGGCACGCCGTGCCGGGGAGAGCGCAGTCGGTGCCGGGGACGACCGTCCTGGGGGTCACGTCGCCGAGTGAGGTGATCGACGTGACACCGGCCTGGCTGGCCGCGATCTGGGTCTGGCCGGAGAACTCGGCTGCCTGGCCCGTGACCTCGACGGAGTCGCCGACGGCCGGGTAGGTCGCGAAGCCGCCGGTGCCGCCGTAGACGAAGATCGCGTCGGAGGCGTCGGCGGTGTCGGCACCCGGGGTCTGGATGTAGAAGCCGTTGAGGCCTCCGGTCGGGTAGGACGCAGTGACGACGCCCTCGGTCTTCACGTTCTGCCCGAGGAGCGGAGTGGTCGCGCCGGTGCCCTGGACGTCGGCGATCGGGATGAGCGAGGCAGCCGCCGTGACCGTGAAGCTGAAGTCCACGTCGTCGGTCGCAGCGGTCGGCGTCGCCGAGTCGGTGGCAGTCGCGACGACGCTGAAGTCGCCGGCCGTGGTCGGAGTGCCGGACACGTCGCCGTTGCTGGCGACGGTGACGCCGTCCGGCAGGCCGGTGGCGGTCCAGGTGTAGGGCGACGTGCCGCCGGTCGCGGCGAGGGTGAAGCCCGTGATGGCCTGACCGACCTGGCCGGACTTGCTACCCGGAGCGGTGGCTTCCAGTGCCGTCGGAACGACAGGGCCGGAGTTCTGCGGGTCGGGGAGCACCTCGCTGAAGTCGTTGGCGTTCTGGTCGGTGTCCACGCCGGTCGCGTTGCGCGTCGCCGCGGTGGTGCTGGTCAGCGCCACACCGGTGTTCGCACCCTCGAACGTGGTCGGGGTCGTGCCATAGCCCACGACGTCGACGAGGCCGTCCGCTGTCGAGCCTGCAAGGTTCCCCACGGTGGTGACTGCGGTCTGGTTGGAGACCAGCAGGACCACGCCGTTGGCGCCGGACATCGCGATCGAGCCGGTGGCGTCGGGTGCGGGCAACGCGGCCCCCACCGCGGCGTTGGATGCCTCCTGCACGAGGTAGTGGCCCCCCGCCGGCACCGAGCCGGTCAGGTTGGTCAGCGTCGCGCTGGTGCCGGTGGCGCTGCGGTACTGCACCGACCAGTCGGCCACGGAGATCGCTGAGGAGGTCGGGTTGTACAGCTCGATGAAGTCGTGTGTGTAGGTCGCACCTCCGTTGCCACCCCCTCCGTAGACCTCGCTGATGACGAGGGCAGTTCCAGCGGTGTTGGCAGAGGCTGTGATGGGGGTGAGTCCAGCGGCCAAGAGGGCCAGACCCGCTCCGACCGCGATACGACGCGGTGATGGGAGCGCGGGTGTGCGCATGTTTTCTCCGGGGGTGATGAGGCGAGTGATGTACGCCGCATCTTCGCCCGGATCCGAGCGAAAAAGTGAGTGGCTCGTCAGGGAATTCGTGCGAGTGTTGACAAAAGTTCACTGCTCACTTTGTCGAGATCCGACCTCTACGCCTCACGCGTCCCGCGGGTCCCTCTGGCCCCGCTGCTTCCACACCTCGCGGAAGAACTCGTATCCCGACCACATCGTCATCACGACAGCACCGGCGAGCGCGACCTGGCTGAGGTAGAACAGCACCTCACCGAGGGGTCCCGGCCAGAAGTCGAAGGCTCCGCCGTGGGCGTCCCCGTGCGGCAGCGGCCAGGTCAGGCTGGCCAGGGCGAAGGCCTGGAGGACGGTCTTGATCTTGCCGCTCCGCGCTGCCGGGATCACGACCTGCTTGAGCACCGAGAGGCGCAGCAGCGTGACGCTCCACTCGCGCACCAGCACGACGAGCGTCACCCACCACCAGATGTCCCCGACCAGGGAGAGTCCGATGAACGCCATGCCGGTGATCGCCTTGTCTGCGATCGGGTCGGCGATCTTGCCGAAGTCGGTGATCAGGTTGTGCTTGCGGGCCAGGTCGCCGTCCACCTTGTCGGTGATCATCGCGACCGCGAAGATCACGAACGCCACCCACCGCCACGTCGCGGAGTCGCCGCCGTCCTGCAACAACGCCCACGCGAAGAAGGGCACCAGGATGATGCGCACCACGGTGAGGACGTTGGCGATGTTGAAGTTGGAGACCTGGCGCTGCTCGGCACTGGCAGGATCGGTGCTCATCGGGTCGCTCCGTTCACTCGGGCGATCAGGTCGACGCCCTCGGTGCCGGTGACGGTGGCGGTGAGCAGGTCACCGACCCGCGCGCCGGCGGCGTCAGCGAGCAGCGTCGTGCCGTCCACCTCGGGGCCCGGGTGGGCGGCGCGGCCCTCGACAGTCCCGTCCTCGTCGTCGACGGTCTCGACGAGCACCACGACCTCCTCTCCGATGCGCTCCTCGGCCCGCTGGGCGTTGAGCTCCTCGACGAGGGCGGTGACGTGCTCGGTCCGGTCGCGGATCTCGTCCTCGTCCAGCTTGATGTCCTCGGCGAAAGCGGCGGCCTCGGTGCCGTCCTCGTCGGAGTAGCTGAAGACTCCGGTGACGTCCATGCGCGCGGCCTCGAGGAAGTCGCACAGGACCTGGAGGTCCTCGTCGGTCTCCCCCGGGAAGCCGACGATGACGTTGGAGCGCACGCCGGCGAGCGGTGCCAGCGCGCGGATCCGCTCGAGCAGCCCGAGGAAGCTCTCGGGGTCACCGAAGCGACGCATCCGGCGCAGGACGGTGGCGCTGGCGTGCTGGAAGGACAGGTCGAAGTAGGGCACGACGCCGGGCGTGGAGGCGATGGCCTCGATCAGCCCGGGACGGGTCTCAGCGGGCTGGAGGTAGGAGACCCGGACGCGCTCGACGCCGTCGATGCCGGACAGCTCGGGCAGCAGCGTCTCGAGGAGGCGGAGGTCGCCGAGGTCCTTGCCGTAGGACGTGGAGTTCTCGCTGACCAGGAACAGCTCCTTGACGCCCTGCGTGGCGAGCCACCGGGCCTCGCCGACGACATCGCTGGGGCGGCGGCTGACGAAGGACCCGCGGAAGCTCGGGATCGCGCAGAAGGTGCAGCGCCGATCGCAGCCGCTGGCCAGCTTGAGCGGCGCCATCGGGCCGGAGTCAAGGCGACGACGTACGGTGCGGGGGCCCGTGGCGGGCGCGCCGACGCCGATCTCGGCGAGGTCCGCCGGAGCCGTCACCTCGGGGGCCTGGTCGTTCTGGTGGCCCGGGATCGAGATCGCCGACGCGTCGCGGTCCACCGGGGAGATCGGCAGGAGGCGGCGGCGGTCCGACGGGGTGTGGGGGTGGTGGGTCTCCCCCGCGACGATCGAGCGGAGCTTGGCCGCGATGTCGGGGTAGTCGTCGAAGCCGAGGATCGCGTCGGCCTCGGGCAGCGACTCGGCGAGGTCCTTGCCATACCTCTCGGCGAGGCAGCCGACCGCGACGACCGCCTGGGCCCGGCCACCGTGCCCGGCCGAGGCCTTGAGGTCGGCGGCCTCCAGCAGGGTGTCGACGGAGTCCTTCTTGGCCGCCTCGACGAAGCCGCACGTGTTGACCACGACGGCGTCCGCGTCCTCGGGGTCCGAGACGAGCACGAAGCCACCGGCCTCGAACCGTCCGGCCAGCTCCTCGGAGTCGACCTCGTTGCGGGCACACCCGAGGGTGACGACGGCGACCTGCAGCGGGGCGGCAGGCTCGAGGGTCGCGTTCTCTGTTTCAGTCGTGGTCATCGCACGGTGAGTATGCCGGGTCACACGGCCCGGACCCACAACGTCGGCGCGGTGAGGACCCTCACCCCGCCCCCTTTCACTGGCTGCGGAGGTCGCCCAGCCCCGCCGCTGGTCGAGCAGGGAGCACAGCGCCGCCGCTGGTGAGCAGGGAGCGCAGCGACCCTGTCGAAGCAAGGCCCCGACCGCCCGCCGCTGGTTGAGGAGGTCGCGCAGCGACCGTCACGAAACCCCCAGCCCCACCGCCAGATCTTGACCGTTCCTCAACGCTCCGACCATGGCCCACTGTCGGACGCCACACCTACACTCGAACACATGAGCGACACCCGAGAGGCAGGACCAGCAGTGGAAGCAGAGGTCGACAACGACCTCAGCCCCACCGCCCTGCTCACCTCGATCCGCGCCGCCCGCGCCACCGAGGATGCCGCCTCGGCCCGACAACTGGCACTCGCAGCACGGTGGGCCGACCTCCACCCGCCCGAATCCATCCACACCGCCGCGTCGTTCACCACCCGTGGCTTCGAGCACGAAGAACCCATCGCCGGCGAAGGGTGCCCGCTGGTCGCGGAGTTCTGCGTCGCCGAGCTCGGCACCGTCCTGGGCATCTCCACCACCTCAGCCAAGAAACTCACCGGCCACGCCCTCGAGCTGCGCCACCGCCTCCCCCGTCTCTGGACCCTCGTCCAGTCAGGACGGCTCCCCGCCTGGCGGGCACGAATCGTGGCCGAGGCCACGATCCACGCCGCCCCGGGCCTGCCCCCGGAGGCAGCTGCGTACGTCGACGCCCAGGTCGCCGCCGTCGCAGGGAAGATCGGCCCCACCCAGCTCGACCGGTTGGTCGCGGAGACCATCAAACGCTTCGGCCTCGGTGCCCCCGACCCGGCCGCGGACCCCGAAGACGGCTACCTGCACGTCGACCCCCGCCACGTCACAGTCCACAAGGACGACGTCCACTACGCCGGCACCATGCACCTCGAAGCAGAGCTCGACATCGCCGACGCCCTCGACCTCGACCGGGCACTCGCGTTCGGTGCCGCCACGCAGAAGGCCCTCGGCTCCGACCTCTCCCTCAACGCCCGACGAGCCGCAGCGCTCGGCGATCTCGCCCGGACCCAGACCGCGCTGGACCTCTACTCACAGGGCCACACCGGCGCCAAGGACCACGACGGACTACCAGTGGCACGCGAAGTCGTGCTCCACGCCCACTTCACCGCCTCAACCGACGGCCAGACGACCGTGTTCGGTCCCACCGGCAGGCTCGAAGAAGGCCAACGCCTGCTCCTCCTCGAGCAGGTCAAGGACTGGTGCGCGAACACCCGGATCAAGATCATCATCAAGCCGGTCATCGACCTCGATGCCGAGCTGTCAGCCCCTGGCTATGCGATCCCCGACCGGATCCGCGAACAGATCATCCTCCGCGAC
>JBBSOR010000035.1:0-32233 GCA_038259535.1 Propionibacteriales bacterium
CCCTCCCGGACGCCCCTGGCCGAGCGCCTCGTGGCGATCCGGGAGAAGATTGCTCCGTGAGCGACGAGCAACAGCCCGACGAACGGCCCCGGCCGCCGAGCGACGACCAGGCACCCGAGCCGTCGCACGCCGAGCAGCACGAGGCCGACGAGCCCACCCAGCCTCTCGCGGGATGGAGCCGGCCTGCACCGTCGGTGCAGCCCGACGGGCAGGCCTACGGCATGCTCTCCGGACCCCCGCCTCCGCGCGAGCCCGCCGCTCCGACCGTGCCCCTCGCGCCCCAGCCCGGGCCGCCACAGGGTCCGGGCCCTGCGACGGGTCCTGTGATGGGTCCCGTGATGGGTCCCGCCTACTTCGGCCCCGGTCCTGGTCCCTACCCGCCCTACGGTCAGCACGTCGCCGCGCCCCCGACCCGCAAGCTCGCCCTGTGGGTGTGGCCGGCCGTGGCGTGCCTGGCCCTGGTCGTCGGCCTCCTCGGCGGCCTCGCCGGCGGCGCCCTGCAGGACCAGCTCGCCTCCCGGCCGGGCACGATCGACAGCGGCCTGGAAGGTGTGCGGACCCAGACCGCCGCACCCCTCGACGCCGACAACGGGTCGGTCCCCGCCGTCGCCCAGGCGCTGCTGCCCAGCACCGTGCAGATCGTCGCCGAGTTCGAGGGCCGGGCCGCGGGTGCCACCGGCTCCGGCTTCGTGCTCGACCGTGAGGGCCACGTGGTGACCAACAACCACGTGGTGGCCTCCGCCGCCGAGGACGACGGCCGGATCGTCGTGATCGACCACACCGGCGAGCGCCACGAGGCGACCGTGGTCGGACGCAGCTCGGTCTACGACCTCGCGGTGCTCGACGTCGACGGCGCCGAGTCCCTCGAGCCCGCCGCACTGGGTGCTTCGCAGGTGCTCCACGTCGGTGACTCCGTGGTCGCCTTCGGTGCCCCGCTCGGACTGAGCCAGACCGTCACCTCGGGCATCGTCAGCGCCCTCAACCGGCCGGTCACGACGTCCGGCGACTCCGGAGACGACTCGTCCTACATCAATGCCGTGCAGACCGATGCCGCGATCAACCCCGGCAACTCCGGCGGCCCGCTCGTCAACCTCGCCGGGGAGGTGGTGGGGGTCAACTCCGCCATCGCCACCACGGGCGGTGCGACCAACGAGTCGGGCAACATCGGGGTCGGCTTCGCGATCCCGATCGAGCAGGTCAAGACGACCGTCGACCAGATCCTGCGCACCGGCAAGGCCGAGTACCCCGTGATCGGCGCGCAGGTGCGCACCGGCGGCGAGTCCGATGCGACGGGTGCGACCATCACCGAGGTCATGCCCGACACCCCTGCCGAGCGCGCCGGGCTGATGGAGGACGACGTCATCACCGCGGTGGGCGACCAGCCCGTCAACGACGGCATCGCCCTGATCGTGGCCATCCGCACCCACCTTCCCGGGGAGACCGTGGCGATGTCGGTGGTGCGCGGCGGCAAGGAGCAGGTCGTGCAGGTCGAGCTCGACGGCAAGGTCGGCTGAGTCCGGCCTAGTCGGACGGGGCGTCGGCCTCCACGAAGGGGTGCTGGTCGACGAACGTCCTGGTCTCGGCGTACATCCGCTGGATGAACTCCTCGAGCTGCACCCGCTCCACGCGCCACTGGCCGCGGCCGCCGATCTTGATCGCGGGCAGGTCGCCGCGGCGCACGAGGGCGTAGACCTGCGCGCCGGAGGTGTTGAGCACCTCGGCCACGTCGGCGAGCGTCAGGAAGCGGGGGTCCTCGGCCATGGGGTCATCGTGCCATCGACGCGGTGAGCCGCGACGGCGCCCGGGCCGTGCCTGTGGAGAGACAGGTGTGAAGTCCGGCCCGGGTGGCAATGATGGCCACTGTGTCTCGGAACCTGCCTCGCACCCTGCCTCGCACCCTGTCTCGCAACCCCTCCCGCCCGGCGGCTCACGACGGGCCTCGCCGCAGCGGCGCGCCCGACGTCCAGGCGGCCACCCGCAGCAGCACTCCCGGGTGGCGGGACCCGCGCCTGTGGATCGGCGTCGTCCTGGTGGCGGGCTCCGTGGTCGCCGGGGCCCGCATCCTCTCCGGCGCGGACGACATGACCACAGTCTGGGCCGCGTCCTCCGACCTCGTCGCCGGCCAGACGCTCACCGCCGATGACCTGACTGCGACGCGGGTGAGGTTCGACGACGGCGGTGACCAGCAGCACTACCTGCCGGTCGACGACGAGCTCCCCGGCGCCCTCACCCTGGACCGGCCGCTGACCGCCGGCGAGCTGGTGCCGGTCGGGGCGCTCGGGGAGGAGGCCGACGACAGCACGGTCGCGGTCTCGATCGCCGTCGCCGCCGAGCACGTGCCGACCGGCCTCGTGCGCGGCTCGCACGTCGACGTCTGGGTCATCGGGGAGGACCGACGCCAGCGCGCGGCCGCGGAGCTGGTGCTCGACGACGTGCTCATCCTCGACGCCCCGGTCGTCTCCGACTCGTTCGCGTCGGCGACCTCCCGGCAGCTGGTGCTGGCCGTGCCGCAGGACGACGAGGAGTCGCTGGGGCTGGTCCTCGCGGCCAGCGGCGACGACCGCGTCCGCGTCGTCGGCCGGAGCTGACGGCCCGTGATCTGCGTGCTGCTCCTGGCCGCAGGCGAGGGGTGGGAGTCCCCGGCCCTCGCCGACCTCGAGGCACACCCCGGCGTCGTGGTGCTCAAGCGGTGCGTCGACGTCGACGACCTCCTCGCGGCGGTCACCAACGGGCAGGCGGACGTCGCCGTGCTGTCCCTCGACGCACCGGGCCTCGACCCGGCGAGCATCGCCCATCTGCGCCGCCACGCCGTGCGACCCGTGGCAGTGACCTCCGTGCGCCCCGACGACCTCGACGCGCGCGAGCACGCCCGGCGCCTGGGCATCACGGCGGTGGTGGGACCCGGTGAGCTGGCGTCGCTGCCATCGGTGGTCACCACCGTCGAGGACGTGGCCGACACGCGAGCTCCCGGCGCGATCGAGGTCGGGCCCGACCCCGAGGCGCGGCAGTCCAGGGGCGACGCCGGCCGGGTCGTGGTGGTGTGGGGACCTGCCGGTGCCCCGGGACGTACGACGGTCGCCACCCACCTGGCCTCCGAGCTCGCTCGGCGCCGCGTCGGCGTGGTGCTGGCCGACCTCGACCCCTACGGCGGGGCCGTCGCGCAGCAGCTCGGCATCCTCGACGAGGTGTCCGGCCTGCTGTCGGCCGCACGGCTGGCGGGCTCGGGTCAGCTGGACGACCGCTTCGGCTCCGTGTGCCGGGGGATCGGCGACCACCTCGCGGTCGTGACCGGACTCCCGCGGGCAGACCGTTGGCGCGAGGTCCGCGCCGCGCATGTCGACCAGCTCCTCGAGCGCGCGCGCGCCGAGGGGCACGTCGTGGTCGACACCGGCTTCTGCCTCGAGGACGACACCGCGTCCGACTTCGGGGGCCGTCCGGCCCGCAACGTGCTGACGCTGGCCGCACTCGAGCAGGCGGACGAGGTCGTGGTGGTGGGCGCTGCCGACCCGGTCGGCCTGGCCCGGCTGGCCCGCGGTCTCGTCGACCTGCGTGAGCGCACGGCCGGCGTGCCGGTGCGGGTGGTGGTCAACCACATGCGCGGCTCGATCGGGTGGTCGCATCGGGAGATCGCCGGGATGGTCGAGGGGTTCAGCCGCGTCGCCGGGCTGCACTTCCTGCCGGAGGACCGAGCCGGTCTCGACCAGGCACTCCTCTCGGGGCGACCGCTGGGCGAGGGTGACTCCCCACTCGTGCGGGGCATGGCGGCCCTGGCGGATGCCGTGTTCCCCGGCAGCGTCGTGGTGTCGAGGCCGCGGCGTCGCGCCCGACGAGCACGACAGCGCTGAGCGACGTGTCGTACGTATGGGTCAGGTCTTTCTCAGGAATCGTCTGATTTTGGTCAAGTTCCGGCATACTCTGTCCCTTCCCCTCGAAGGAGGACCTGTGCCGTCACCTGTCCGCGCATCCGCGTACGCGCTCTTGGCCCTGACCCTGCTCGCCGCGCCCGCCCACGCCGCCCGCAAGGTTCCCAAGGGCACGCCGGGCAACGACGTGATCACGGCGAACTCCCGGCCGAACCACATCAAGGCGCTCGGCGGCCGCGACCAGGTCCGCGGCCACGGCGGTGACGACACCATCTTCGGTGGCAAGGGCAACGACGTCATCTACGGCGACGGTGGCAACGACTGGATCACCGCACAGCCGGGCAACGACTTCGTGGCCGGCGGCCTGGGCAACGACAAGATCGACGGCGGGAAGGGTGACGACGTCCTCTACGGCGGGGAGGGCAACGACGTCATCTCGTCCAACGTCGGCAACGACACCGTCTACGGGGAGCTCGGCGACGACATCCTCGGCGGCAACGACGGTGACGACCGCCTCTTCGGCGGCGAAGGCTCGGACAAGCACATCGGCGGCAAGGGCAACGACTGGATCGACGGCGGTCCCGGCGACGACGGCGCCATCCAAGGCGGTCCCGGCGACGACGTGCTGATCGACGGCGACGGCAACGACTGGCTGATCAAGGGCGATGAGGGCGACGACGTGGTCTTCCTCGGCTCCGGTGCGGACAAGGTCTTCACCGAGCAGGGCAACGACACCATCTACGTGCTGCCTGACGGATTCGTCGACAAGATCCGCTGCGACGACGGCGGCCAGGAGAACGGGACCCAGGACCGCGTCATCTTCGTGGGCTGGCGCGACCCGCTCGACCAGGTGGACCGCTTCGGCACCTGCGAGATCGTGATGGTCACCCAGGAGCTGCCGGCGGGCTGGCCCTACGGGCCGGTGCCGCCCAACCCCCGGACCCGCGTCACGCCGCGAACAGCAGGTACAGACCTCCCACGGTGAAACCCACCATCGCCAGGAGCAGCGGGAGCTGACCGGTCAGCTGGTGGCGCCGCGGCAGCAGCCTGATGGCGCGGTCGTGGGCGGCGACGACGCCGACCACATGGCCCAGCGCGACCGCCAGGACCTTGGTCACGGCCAGGAAGGTCGGGTGCGCGGACAGCCAGTAGTTGATCTGCAGGTCCGCGGTGCCGAGGTAGTCGTCGCCGCGGCTGAAGGGGTCGCTGAGCTGGATGAGCGTCTGCTGGCCGTACTCGACGAAGTAGGTCACGTAGTGGGCCACGATGTAGCCGACGATGATCGGCACCACGGCGTGGGCGAACAGGTCGGGTAGGGCACGCCGCGGCGTCTGGCTGGTGACGCCGGTGGCCATCGTCGCGACGGTCAGGATGAGCGCGACGCCGACCGAGAAGCCGATCAGCGCGAGGGTGTCGGGGCCTATCCGCGAGGTCGAGAGCGACTGCACGAGCTTGAGCCAGACCGTGGACTCCCGGAAGGAGTCGAAGGCGGTGCTGCCGAACAGCACGCCGACGACGGCCACCAGTCCCGGTCGCGGCACCACCGTGTCGAGGTTGGCCAGGGGGCTGCGGAGGACCAGCTGCCCGTCGCGGTGACCCCAGACCGACAGCTTGGCCACCAGCGAGGAGTAGACCTCGAAGGGGTCGGCGCGCTCGAGGAACGTCGTACCCCACACGGCCGAGCCGATGAACATGGTGCCGAGGTAGGCGGCGGCCCACAGCCGCACCGGGCCGAGGTCGGTGGCGTGCGGGTAGACCAGCTCGAGCCAGACGAACGAGAAGAGGCCGACCGCCGCCGGCCAGTAGCCGAGGCGGGCGGGGTAGGCGCGGAGGCCCTCGCCCGCAGGCACCCCGGAGATCCGGGCGAAGAGCATGCTGATGGTGCGCGCCGGGCTCACGGCCTTGAAGAACGGCCCGAGCAGGAGCGACGCCGGCACCAGCCCGACCCACAGCAGGACGTAGAAGCTCCCGAAGAACGGGTTGATCAGGGAGTCCTTGCCGAAGACCGCTGCCGCGGCGACGTAGAGGAAGAACGCCATCCCCAGCACGCGGGCGCCCAGCGCCAGTGCCTGCGAGGACACGAGCCGGTCGAGCCAGGCGGGGGCCTGACGGCCGCTGGTCGCGGCGTCGTAGCGGGGCTCGCGCCAGGCGACGGCCAGGACCGTGAAGGAGAGGACGAGCGCGGCGACCGCGCCCGCGATGGCGAGCTCGGAGGGGATCGGCAGGTCCTTGGCGCCCCCCAGCCCGTGGGCCGAGATCGCCGCGTCCATGGCCAGGGGGCGCACGCTCACCGGACTTCGAGCTGGAGCACGACCACGGCAGGCTCGTGGCTCTCGACCTCGACCACGCCGGGCCGGTCGACGGTGATCTCGTGCTCGCTGGTGCCGGCGTCGTAGGCGATCTCCTGCTCCGGCGTGGTGTGCACGTGGAACTCGCCGGCCTCGTCGGCGGTGATCGTGAGGACGAGGGTCTGGTCGACCTCGAGCTCGACCCGCTCGCCGTTGGGCGTGAACGTCCCGTCCTCACGGGTCACGGTCACGGCGGCCGAGTCACCCGGGGTGGTGGCCGACGGGGTGGTGGCCGGTGGGTCGGTGTCGCCGTCGTCGCCGCACGCGGTCAGGCTCAGGGTCAGCGCGAGGGCGAGAGGGACAAGGCGGGCGAGGCTGCGACGGGGCACAGGGTTCTCCTTGGGTGGATTCGCGTGTGACGGTGGCCACGACGCAGTCGGTCACCGCCTCTGCCAGAATCCCATGCGGGACAAGAGCCACCGACGAGAGGGCCCCTGCATGAGTGAGCGCAGCGAGTACGTGCATGAGTGAGCGGCTCGGGCCGCGAGACCTGGCCATCCTGGCCGCAGAGTCCCCCACGACGCCCATGCACAACGCCACGGTGGAGATCTTCGATCCCGGCGACTCCGGCTTCGACCACGACCGGCTGGTCCAGCTGATCGCCGACCGGATCGCGTTCGTGCCCCGCTACCGCCAGCGCCTCCAGTCGGTGCCGGCCCGGTTGGCCAACCCGGCGTGGGTGGACGACGAGAACTTCGACCTCGGCTACCACGTACGCCGCTCCGCGCTGCCGCGGCCCGGGACGATGGACCAGCTCCGCGAGCTCGTCGCCCGCATCGCCTCGCGTCCGCTCGACCGCAGTCGGCCCCTGTGGGAGGTCTACTTCGTCGAGGGGCTCGCCGACGGCCGGATCGCACTGCTCACCAAGAGCCACCAGATCCTCGTCGACGGCCGTGAGACCGTCGACATCGGGCAGGTGCTCCTCGACACCTCGCCGGACCGCTCGACCCTGGGGCACGACGACGACTGGCGCCCGCGGCGCACGGCTGGACCGGTCGCGGCCGTCCTCAACGCGGTCACCGACAGCCTGGAGAGCCCGCGCACGCTCTGGTCGACCACCCGCGCCAACGCCGAGTCGCTCGGCCGACAGGCGTCCGCGAGCGGGGCCCGCGTCGCCGAGGTGGCGAGCGCGCTCGCAGGCCGGGGGCCGGTCCACTCCACCCCGGTCCACCGCCGGCTCTCGCAGCAGCGCCGGTTCGTCGCGGTCCGCACCGAGCTCGCCGACTACCGCAAGATCCGCACGACGCACGGCGGCACCGTCAACGACATCATCCTCGCCACGATCGCCGGCGGTCTGCGCGGCTGGCTGATGACCCGGGCGGAGTCGATGGGCGGCCTGAGGACGATCAAGGCGTTCGTGCCGATGTCGGTCATCGACGACGATCTCGAGCCCACCTCGCTCGGCAGCCAGATCACCGGCCACATCGTGAACCTGCCGATCGTCGAGCCCAGCCCGGTCGTCCGGCTCCACCAGGTGAGCTATGACCTCAAGGCCCACCGCGACAACGGTCGCAACGTCTCGGCACGTCGGCTGTCCGGCATCGCCGGCTTCGCGCCGACCACCTTCCACGCGCTGGGCTCGCGGCTCGCCGCGGCCGAGATGCGCAGCGGCTTCCACGTCTCGGTCACCAACGTGCCCGGGCCGCAGTTCCCGCTCTACGCCGACGGGGCCCGGATGCTCGAGTCCTACCCCGTCCACCCGCTGCTGCCCGACCACCCGCTGGCCATCGGCGTGACGTCCTACGACGGCGGGGTCTTCTTCGGCATCACGACCGACCGCGACGCCGTGCCCGACGCCGACATCCTCGGCCAGTGCGTCCTGGAGTCGTTGGAGGAGCTGAAGGACTCGGCCTCGGACTCGCGTCCCCGGGCGCCGCGCGGGCGCAAGAAGTGACCCGCCGCTACCTCCCCAGCACGCTGCCTCGCCTCGCGGAGCAGTGGGACCTCGAGGGGCCGGAGGTCCTCGACCCCGTGGTCGCCGACGACGACGCGGAGGAGACCGAGTACGCCGCGCTG
Organism: Propionibacteriales bacterium; assembly: GCA_038259535.1. GTDB lineage: Bacteria > Actinomycetota > Actinomycetes > Propionibacteriales > Nocardioidaceae > Nocardioides. The sequence goes on from JBBSOR010000035.1 coordinate 8,228, forward strand.
ATGAGTGCCGCCGACGCCTCGGCCGAGCTGTTGGCGGGTCTCCCGGACGGTCGGCGGCGTCGGGTCGTGGTCGTCGTGGAGACCGCCACCGAGGCGGGTCCCGTGCGGTGGCGCGACGTGGTCGCGGTGCACGTGGACGGCCACGACGACGCACATCCCGACGACGACCTCGCCTGGTGGGCCTTCCAGGAGATCGGCGACCTGATCGCCTCCCTTTGAGCCCCGGGTGAGTCTCTGACACGATCAGGCGCATGGACGCGATCACCTTCCCGCCGGCCCCGACCAACGAGCCGAACCTCACCTACGCCCCCGGCAGCCCGGAGCGCGAGGAGCTCGTCACCGAGCTGGCCCGGATGGAGAAGAAGCAGCACACCTTCCGTGCCGTCGTCGGCGGCAAGCGGCGCAACGGCGGCGGTGCGGAGATCAAGGTCGTCCAGCCGCACGACCACGCCCACGTGCTCGGCACGCTGAAGAACTCCACGACCAAGGACGCGGAGGCCGCGGTCAAGGCCGCCACCGATGCCGCGCCCGCCTGGCGCGCGATGCCGTTCGACGACAAGTGCGCGATCCTGCTCAAGGCCGCCGACCTGCTCGCCGGCCCGTGGCGCCAGCGACTCAACGCAGCGACCATGCTGGGGCAGTCCAAGACGGCCTACCAGGCCGAGATCGACGCCGCCTGCGAGCTGATCGACTTCTGGCGCTTCAACGTCCACTACGCCAAGCAGATCCTCACCGACCAGCCGATCGCCAACAGCCCGGGCATCTGGAACCGCACCGACCACCGCCCGCTCGAGGGCTTCGTCTATGCGATCACGCCCTTCAACTTCACCGCGATCGCCGGCAACCTGCCGACGGCGCCGGCGCTGATGGGCAACACCGTGATCTGGAAGCCCTCGCCGACGCAGCAGCTGGCCGCGTCGTTGACGATGGAGCTGCTGGAGGAGGCCGGAATGCCGCCCGGCGTCATCAACATGCTGCCCGGTGACGGCCTCGATGTCTCGAAGGTCGCCCTGACCCACCGCGACCTGGCCGGCATCCACTTCACCGGCTCCACGCCGACCTTCCACCGCCTGTGGCGCACGATCGGGGAGAACATCGACGGCTATCGCACCTACCCGCGCATCGTGGGGGAGACCGGTGGCAAGGACTTCATCGTCGCGCACCCCAGCGCCGATCCCGACGTGGTGCGCGTCGCGATGATCCGTGGCGCCTTCGAGTTCCAGGGACAGAAGTGCTCGGCGGCCTCGCGTGCCTACGTCGCGAAGTCGGTGTGGGTGAAGATCAAGGACCAGCTCGTCGCCGACACCGAGGCGCTGTCGATGGGTGACGTCACCGACCTGTCCCACTTCATGGGTGCCGTCATCGACGATCGTGCCTTCGCCAAGCACAAGGCGGCCATCGCACGCGCCAAGCGCAACAAGCACCTCACCGTGCTGGCCGGCGGCCAGGTCGACGACTCGGTGGGCTACTTCGTGCGGCCCACGATCATCGAGTCGAGCGACCCGACCGACCAGGTGTTCTCCGACGAGTACTTCGGCCCGATCCTCGCGGTCCACGTCTACGACGACGACCGCTTCGAGCAGGTCGTGGCGCAGATGGAGTCGTTCGCCCCCTATGCGCTCACCGGTGCGATCATCGCCCAGGACCGCGCGGCCGTCGCATGGGCCCAGGACGCGCTGCGCTTCGCGGCCGGCAACTTCTACATCAACGACAAGCCGACGGGCGCGGTGGTGGGCCAGCAGCCCTTCGGTGGCGGCCGTGCCTCCGGCACCAACGACAAGGCCGGTGCCGCGGTCAACCTGTTGCGCTGGACCTCACCACGCTCCATCAAGGAGACGTTCGTGCCGCCGAAGGACCACCACTACCCGCACATGGGCTGAGGCACCCATGAACCCGTGGCACATGGGTGCGCTGCACCCCTACGAGCAGGCTCTGGTCCTGGTGCTGGCCTTCGGCCCGTTCGTGGTGCTCGGGTTGGTGATCTGGCGTCGGCGGAGAGAGGACGAGGAGGACTCGCCCAGCTGAGGGGCGTCCGCCTCAGGACGCGGCCGTGCGCTGTGCCTCGAGGCCGTCCAGCAGCAGGTCGAGGGTGAACTCGAACTCGGCTCGGCTGTCGCACCATCCGAGCACGTCCCCGTCGGAGTCGTGGAGCTCCGCGGCGACCATCGCGGTGATGTGCGGGAAGGCCTGCGCCATCAGGCTCAGCTCCTCCTCCGACAGGTCACCCTCGCCGTCCGCCGGTGCGAACAGCTCCTGGGTGAACCCCAGCACCATGCTGCCCAGGGCGTGCAGCGCCCGGTGGCCGAGATGGTAGGAGGCGCCGGCCTCCACCATGGCGCCGAGGACGGCTTCGAAGTGCGCGAAGACGCTGGGCGGGATGGAGGTGCGCGAGACCAGGAGTGTCGGCCCCCACGGGTGCCGCACCATCACGCCCCGCGCGGCCAGGCAGCGACGGCGTACGACGTCGCGCCAGTCGCCGTCGGTCTCGATCAGGGCCGTGGCCTCGTCGACCTCGGCCATCACCCGCTCGACCAGACCGTCCAGCAGGCCCGCCTTGCCGGACACGTGGTGGTAGAGCGACATCGCCTCGACGCCGAGCTCGTCGGCGACCGCGCGCATGGTCATGCCGTCGAGCCCTGACCGGTCGGCGTGCTCCACGGCCGCCGCCAGCACGCGCTCGCGGCTCAGGGTCGGGGGACGACCACGTGTGGTCACAGGCTCTCCTCGTGGGGGGACGGTGTCGGCGGTCCGTTGCGGATGCGCGCCACGTGTGCTTTTCTTACCACGTAAGAAATTCTTACATAGTAAGAAAAAGGAGCCGAGGATGCCCACCCTCACCGACGTCGTCCCCACCGCACCGACGACCGTGGATCGCCGGACCGCACGCACCACGGGCGGGCTCTACCTCGGTCTCGCCCTCACCGGCATGCTCGGCTTCCTGATCCTGCGGCCGATGCTGGTCGACCCGGACCCCGCCACGACCTTGGCCAACCTGCAGGAGCACGAGACACTGGCCCGCCTGGAGATCGGCGCAGAGATGGCCGTCGTGGTCTTCCAGGCGTTGGCCGCGCTCTGGTTCTTCCGGCTCTTCCGCGCCGTCGACGACGTCGCGGCGGGTGCCATCGCGCTCTTCGGTGCCATCAACGCAGTGGCGATCATGGGAAGCGCGGCCTGCCTCGCGACCGCCCTGGACGCGGCCAGCGGGAGTGCCGGTGCGGCCGAGGGGACCCCGCAGCTGATGTACGTGCTGAGCGAGAACCTCTGGGGCGTCGGCAACCTGTTCTTCGGGCTGTGGCTGGTGCCGATGGGCTGGTGCGTGCTGCGCTCGGCGACGATGCCGCGGATGCTGGGCCGGATCCTCCTCGTCGGCGGTGCGGGCTACGTCCTGAGCGGCTTCGTGACCTACCTGCTCCCGGACGCGGGAGTCCTCGCCGGCGTCCTCGTGGTCCCCGCCACGGTGGGGGAGCTGTGGATGGTCGGCTACCTGCTGGGCGTCGCGGGGCGGGTTCGCGGCTAGCGCGCGAGCCACTCCACGCCGACCTCGTGCTCGCGGTCGAGCGCCTGCTCGACCAGGCCGGCGATCATGCCCTCGACCTTGCCCCCGACGAACGGGATCCGCACGGAGACGGCCAGCTCGACCGTCTCGGTCGTCGTGCCGCCGGACTCGACGAGCCGCAGGGTGCCGACGGCCTCGCCGGGTTTGCCCGCGATGGCCAGCTCGATGCTGGCCGACGTCGGGGAGCTCCAGGTCTCCGTCTGCACGATCACGATCTCGTCGCCCACGAACGTGCGCGCGAAGGACGGGACGTCGTGCCCCGAGCGGACCTGCTCGATCCTCGCCACGTCGCCGTCGATGTCGACCGAGCCCCGCAGCACCTTCTGGCGCTCGAGCACCGCCTGACGGAACGCGGGGTCGTCGAGCATCGCGGTCACGGCCTCGGCCGGCGCGTCGTACGTCAGCTGCTTGGAGAGCTTGGTGCTCATCGGGGACTCCCGGAGTATGTGTGGTCGGAGGCGCTGGCTGTGGTGCCGATCTGCTCGCCCATCATGGCTCAGCGACCGTTGCGACTCGCGGGTAGGGGCCTGTGTTGTGGGGGTCACACGACGGGTCCTATGGTCGGAGAGTGGCGACGCCTGAGGAGACCAAGGACCAGCAGCTCGACGCGGCGGCGCAGGTGCGTCCGGAGTGGGGCGACCTGCTCCACGCCTACTACCGTCACGTCGCGCCCGAGGAGGTCGCCGAGCGGACCCCGGAGGACCTCTCCGGTGCCCTCGCCTCGCACCGCGACCTCGCCGGGATGCGTCCCCAGGGGACGGCGACCGTGCGGGTGGTGACGCCGACCAGCGCCGAGTCCGGCTGGTCGGCTGCGGGGCGTTCGGTGGTCGAGGTGGTCACCGATGACATGCCCTTCCTCGTCGACTCGGTGACGATGGAGCTCAACCGGCTCGGTCACAACGTGCACTCCGTCGTCCACCCGCAGTTCTCCGTCGAACGCGACATCACCGGTGCGCTCCAGCACGTCTCCTCGCACGTCGAGGAGCCTCGCTCGGGCACCACGGAGACCGGCGCCGAGTCGTGGATGCACATCGAGATCGACCGCACCGACGACGAGGAGGCCGCCGACATCACCGAGGGCGTGCAGCGCGTGCTGCGTGACGTCCGGGAGTCGGTCGAGGACTGGGCCAAGATGCACGCCCAGGTGCTGGCTGTGGTGGGCGAGCTCACCGACGACCCGCCGCCGCTCTCAGCCGCCGAACTGGCCCAGGGCGGCGACTTCCTCACCTGGCTGGCCGACGACCACTTCACCTTCCTGGGCTACCGCGAATACCAGCTCGAGGCCGAGGAGGGCTCTCCCGACGAGTGCGGGCTGCGCGCCGTGCCCGGCTCCGGGCTCGGCATCCTGCGCCACGACCAGGACCTCTCGAGCGCCTTCGCCAAGCTGCCGCCCCTGGCGAAGGCCAAGGCGCGCGAGAAGACGCTGCTGGTGCTGGCGAAGGCCAACTCGCGAGCCACCGTGCACCGCCCGGCCTACCTCGACTACGTCGGCGTGAAGACCTTCGGCGACGACGGCGAGGTCGTCGGCGAACGCCGCTTCCTCGGACTGTTCTCCAGCGCCGCCTACACCGAGTCGGTGACCCGGATCCCGGTGCTGCGGGAGAAGGTCGCCGAGGTGCTGCGCCGGGCCGGGTTCGACTCGCACAGCCACGCCGGCAAGGCGCTGATGGACACCCTCGAGAACTACCCGCGCGACGAGCTCTTCCACACCTCTCCGGCGGAGCTGGCCCCGGTGGCGCAGGACGTCATGTTCGCGCGCGAGCGCCGCCAGCTGCGTGCCTTCGTGCGCCGCGACACCTACGGCCGCTACGTCTCGGTGCTCGTCTACCTCCCGCGCGACCGCTACAGCACCGCAGTGCGGGAGCGGTTCTCCGACATCCTGCGCGACGACCTCGGCGGCGAGCACGTCGAGTTCACCGCGCGCGTCAACGAGTCGACGACCGCGCGCGTGCACTTCGTCGTCCACCCGCCCAAGGGCGGCCACATCCCCGACGTCGACGTCGCCGACCTCGAGCGTCGGCTCACCGACGCCTCCCGCTCCTGGCGCGACGACTTCATGGCGTCCGTCGTCAGCCAGTACGGCGAGGAGCGCGGCTCCCAGCTCGCGCGCGCTTGGTCCAGCGCCTTCCCGGAGGGCTACAAGGAGGACTACAGCCCCCAGCGGGGCGCGGCCGACCTCGGCCGGATCGAGGACATCGAGGGCGACCCGGGCATCGACCTCGCCCTCTTCGACCAGGACGGCCAGGGTGGCACCTACCGCCGTGGAGAGTCCCGGCTCAAGGTCTTCCGCGTGGGTGAGCCGCTCTCGCTCAGCACCGTTCTCCCGATGATCACCTCGATGGGCGTGGAGGTCGTCGACGAGCGTCCCTACGAGCTCGAGGGCCTCGCGCGCCCGTCGTACATCTATGAGTTCGGCCTACGCCACGGTCGGGTGCTCCCGCCCCACGAGCGGACCCTGTTCGCCGAGGCACTGCGCGCGGTCTGGGACGGCTACAACGAGATCGACGGATTCAACCAGCTCGTCCTCGCCGCCGGCCTGACGTGGCGTCAGGCCACGGTGCTGCGGGCCTATGCGAAGTACCTCAAGCAGGGCAACTCGCCCTTCGCCCTCGACTACATCGAGGAGGCGCTGCGCAGCAACGTCGACATCACCCGCCTGCTGGTGGAGCTCTTCGAGAGCCGCTTCGACCCGGGCCGTGGCGACCGCGTGCTCGCGGCCGACGCGGAGGCGCGGGTCGCCAAGGTGGACGCGATCGAGGAGCGGCTCGCGCGGGCCCTCGACGACGTGGTCAGCCTCGACCACGACCGCATCCTGCGCTCCTACCGCACCCTGATCCGGGCGACCCTGCGCACCAACTTCTTCCAGCGCACCGCCGAGGGTGACCTCCACCCCTACATCTCCTTCAAGCTCGAGCCCTCGGCGATCCCCGACCTGCCCGAGCCGCGGCCGCGCTACGAGATCTTCGTCTACAGCCCGCGCGTCGAGGGCTCGCACCTGCGCTTCGGCGCGGTCGCCCGCGGTGGCCTGCGCTGGTCTGACCGGCGCGACGACTTCCGCACGGAGGTGCTGGGCCTGGTGAAGGCGCAGATGGTCAAGAACACCGTCATCGTGCCGGTGGGAGCGAAGGGCGCGTTCTTCTGCAAGCAGCTGCCCGACGCGTCCGACCGTGACGCCTGGCTGGCCGAGGGCGTGGCCTGCTACAAGACCTTCATCTCCGGCCTGCTCGACATCACCGACAACCTCGTCGACGGCGAGCTCGAGCCCCCGCGCGAGGTCGTGCGCCACGACGGTGACGACGCCTACCTCGTGGTGGCAGCCGACAAGGGCACCGCGACCTTCTCCGACATCGCCAACGGCGTGGCCAAGGACTACGGCTACTGGCTCGGCGACGCCTTCGCCTCCGGCGGCTCGGTGGGCTACGACCACAAGGCGATGGGCATCACCGCGAAGGGTGCCTGGGTGTCCGTGCAGCGGCACTTCCGCGAGCGAGGCATCGACTGCCAGACCGAGGACTTCACCGCGGTCGGCATCGGCGACATGTCCGGCGACGTCTTCGGCAACGGTCTGCTGTGCTCCGAGCACACCCGGTTGGTGGCCGCCTTCGACCACCGCGACATCTTCATCGACCCCGATCCCGATCCCGCGTCGTCGTACGCAGAGCGCCGGCGGCTCTTCGAGCTGGCGCGCTCGAGCTGGAAGGACTACGACACCGCGCTGATCTCCGAGGGCGGTGGTGTGTGGCCCCGCTCGGCCAAGTCGATCCCGGTGTCGGCCCCGGTCCGCACCGTGCTGGGCCTCGGCTCCGACGTCACGGCGCTGACCCCGGCCGAGCTGATGAAGGCGATCCTGCTCGCGCCGGTCGACCTGCTCTGGAACGGCGGCATCGGCACCTATGTCAAGGCCTCGGAGGAGACCAACGCCGACGCCGGGGACAAGACGAACGACGCCATCCGCGTCAACGGCGAGGACCTCCGCGCGATGTGCATCGGCGAGGGCGGCAACCTCGGCTTCACCCAGCTGGGCCGGGTGGAGTACGCCCGCTACGGCGCGGGCGGCAAGGGCGGGCGGATGAACACCGACTTCATCGACAACTCCGCCGGGGTGGACACCTCCGACCACGAGGTCAACATCAAGATCCTGCTCGACCGGGTGGTCCGTGCGGGTGCGATGGACGAGTCCGGGCGCAACGAGCTGCTCGCGGAGATGACCGACGAGGTCGGCCACCTGGTGCTGCGCGACAACTACGAGCAGAACCTGGCGCTGGCCAATGCCGAGGCGCACGCCCCCTCACTGCTCCACGTGCACGAGGACTGGATGCGCGAGCTGGAGAAGCGTGGCGTGCTCAACCGTGATCTCGAAGGGCTGCCGAGCACGCGCCAGGTGCGACGACGCCTCGACCGCAAGCAGGCGCTGTCCGGGCCGGAGCTCTCGGTGCTGCTCGCGTGGACCAAGATCGTGCTCGCCGACGAGCTGATCGACTCCGACCTGCCCGACGACCCCTACCTGCGCGAGGACCTGCTGGCCTACTTCCCCAGCCGCATGAAGCCCGACCTCGAGGCCGCCATCGAGGACCACCCGTTGCGGCGCGAGATCATCGTGACGCAGGTGGTCAACGACCTGGTCAACGGCGCCGGCATGACCTTCTGGCCGCGCCTCGCAGGGGAGACCGGCGCGAGCGTGGCCGACCTGACCCGCGCCAACTTCGTGGCCCGGGAGATCTTCGGGTCGTTGCCGCTGCGCGAGGCGATCGCCGCTCTGGACAACCAGGTGCCGGCCGAGCGCCAGACCCGCATGCGGATCGAGATGCGCACCCTCGTGGAGCGCGCGTCGCGCTGGCTGGTGAGCAACCGGCGCCCACCGCTCGACTCGGGTGCGACCGTCGCCTTCTTCCGCGAGCGGGTGCAGGCCGTGATGGCCGAGCTGCCGAGCATCATGAGCGGTCGCGAGCTCGACGACTACGCCGCGCGCGAGAAGCGGCTGAGCGACCAGGGCGTGCCCGATGAGCTGGCCTCGCACGTCGCGGCGCTGGCGACGGCGTACGCCCTGCTCGGGATCGTCGAGACCGCCGACCGCCTCGACCTCGACCCCGTCGAGGTGGCGCGTGTGCACTTCGCGCTCGGCGAGCGGTTGGGACTGCCCGCGCTGGTCGAGCGGATCTTCGCGCTGCCGCGTGACGACCGGTGGCAGACGATGGCGCGCGCTGCGGTGCGCGACGACCTCTACGGCGTCCACCAGCAGCTGACCGCGCGGGTGCTCGAGTCCACCAGCGCCGACGACAGCGCGCCCGCCCGGGTGGCCGAGTGGGAGGACGCCGACGAGGAGCTCGTCGGCCGCTCGGCCGCCACCCTGGAGGAGATCTGCCGCGAGGAGACCGCCGAGTTGGCCCGCCTGTCCGTGGGCCTGCGGGTGGTGCGGGGGCTGTTGTCCTGACCTCGTGACGCCGGTCGACGCGGAGCGAGGGTCGCCAATGCGCTGGTGGGGATGAAGTGAACCTCTGACATGGCGGGCGCAGGAGGCCTGACACCATCGTGGTCACCATGACCGGACCGCTCGCAGACCTGCTCGTCGTCGACCTCACCCGCGCGCTCGCGGGCCCGCACGCCACCCAGATGCTGGGCGACCTCGGTGCGCGCGTGATCAAGGTGGAGTCGCCCGGCAGCGGCGACGACACCCGCGGGTGGGGGCCGCCCTTCGTCGGCGAGCCCGACGCCCGCCAGTCGACGTACTTCCTGTGCACCAACCGCAACAAGGAGTCGATCGCGCTCGACCTCAAGGACGCGTCCGACAAGGCGGTCCTGCTGGGCCTCGTCGATCGCGCCGACGTGCTGGTGGAGAACTTCCGCACCGGCGTGCTGGAGCGCCTCGGCCTCGGGATCGAGGAGCTGATGCAGCGCAACCCGCGTCTCGTCGTCCTCTCGATCACCGGCTTCGGACACGACGGTCCCGAGGGGGGGCGCGCCGGCTACGACCAGATCGCCCAGGGCGAGGCCGGCCTGATGTCGCTGACCGGTTCGGGGCCCGACGACCCGCAGCGCGTCGGCGTGCCGATCGCGGACCTGCTGTCCGGGATGTACGGCGCCTACGGCGTCCTCGCCGCGCTCCACGAGCGCCACGCCACCGGCAAGGGCACCGTCGTGCGGACCTCGCTGCTGGCGTCCGTGGTCGGGGTGCACGCCTTCCAGGGCACCCGCTGGACCGTCGCGGGCGAGGTCGGCCGGGCCCAGGGCAACCACCACCCGTCCATCGCGCCCTACGGCCTCTTCCGCTGCGGCGACGGAGCCGTGCAGATCGCGCTCGGCAGCGAGGGGCTCTGGAAGCGCTTCTGCGAGGGCTTCGGGCTCGACCCGGACGCCGAGGGGCTGGCGACCAACCAGGAGCGGGTCGCCCGGCGTGAGCAGGTCATCGAGATCGTCGAGCAGGTCTTCGCCGACTGGGAGGCCGAGCCGCTGCTGGCCCGGCTCGCCGAGGTCGGCATCCCGGCCGGCAAGGTGCGCAGCCTCGACGAGGTCTACGAGTGGGACCAGGTCGCCAGCCAGGGCCTGCTGGTCGACGTCGAGCACGCGACGCTCGGCCACCTGACCCTGCCGGGGCCGCCGCTGCGGTTCTTCGACGCGGGCGGTGCCGAGGTCACCCGCCGTGACCACGCGGCCCCGCCGCTGCTCGACCAGCACTCCGACGAGATCCGGGCCTGGGTCGCGGGCGCGGGGACCCCGTGACCCGACGCTGGACCGCGCCCGAGCTGCTCGACCTGGTGCTCGACGCCGGCACCTTCACCTCGTGGGACTCACCGATCGACCTGTCCGGGGTGGACGACTCCTACCGCGCGGTGCTCGAGGCGGCGGCAGCGAGGGCGGGCACCGACGAGTCGGTGCTGACCGGGCGCGGTGAGGTCCGCGGCCGACCGGTGGCCGTGGGTGTCAACGAGTTCGGCTTCCTCGCCGGCTCCATCGGCCGCGCCGCGGCCGACCGGATCATCGCCGCCGTGCGCCGCGCCACGGCCGAGGGCCTGCCCCTGCTGGCCAGCACCGCGTCGGGCGGCACCCGCATGCAGGAGGGCACACCCGCCTTCGTGCGGATGGCCGAGATCTCCCGCGCGCTGATGGCCCACCGCGGCGCCGGGTTGCCCTACCTCGTCCACCTGCGGCATCCCACCACCGGCGGCGTGTACGCCTCGTGGGGATCGCTCGGCCACGTCACCGTCGCCGAGCCCGGCGCGCTCGTCGGCTTCCTCGGTCCCAAGGTCTACGAGGCCCTCAACGGCCGTCCGTTCCGCCCCGGCGTGCAGGTCGCCGAGAACCTCGCCGCCGTCGGCGTCATCGACGGCGTGGTGGCCGTCGAGGACCTGCCCGCGATGGTCGACCTGGCCCTTGCCGTGCTCGTCGACGCCCCCGGCCCGGGCCGGCTGCCCGCCCGGGCCCGGCGACCGCTGGCCGGTCTGAGCGCCTGGGACAGCATCGAGCGCACCCGGCGCCGGGACCGGATCGGGCTCCGCGACCTCCTGGCCCACGGCGCCTCGGGCACCGTCCGGCTGCGCGGCACCGACGAGGGCGAGCGGGACTCGACGGTGATGGTGGCGCTGACCCGCATCGACGACCAACCGTGCGTCGTCGTCGGCCAGGACCGGGCGCGTCAGGTGCCCGGCCACGCGATGGGGCCAGGCGCGCTGCGCGAGGCACGCCGCGGCATGCGCCTCGCGGAGGAGCTCGACCTCCCGCTGGTGACGGTGATCGACACCCCGGGCGCGGAGCTGTCCCCGGACGCCGAGGAGCACGCCATCGCCGGCGAGATCGCCCGCTGCATCGCCACCTTGACCACGATGACGGTGCCGACCGTGGCGGTGCTCCTCGGTCAGGGTTGCGGGGGAGGGGCGCTTGCCTTCCTTCCCGCGCGCACGGTGATCGCGACCGAGCACGCCTGGCTCTCGCCGCTGCCGCCCGAGGGCGCGAGCGTCATCGTGCACGGCGACGTCGACCACGCGCCCGAGATGGCCGAGCGGCAACGGGTGCGGGCCACCGACCTGCTGGCCGACGGGATCGTCCACAGGGTGGTGCCCGAGGTCGAAGGCGAACCCGCCCGTGACCTCGCCGTCGCCGTGGCGGCACAGGTGTCGGCGGTGCTGCGCGAGCAGGTCGGCGGGGCGCTGAGGGTCGGCGCCTGAACGTGCGAGGATCCAGCATGGTCCGGACCCTCACCCTCGCCGACGGTCGCTTGCTGGAGTACGTGAGCGGTGGCGACCCCGACGGGTTCCCCCTCGTCTACCACTACGGCACGCCGACTGCGGCGGTGGCCCACGAGCCCCTCTCGCAGGCCGTCGCCCGCGCCGGACTGCGGCTCGTGACCTTCTCCCGCCCCGGCTACGGCGCCTCGACGCCGCGGCCGGTGACGGGGGAGTGGCCGGTGCCGATCACCGCGGACGTCGACGACACGGTGGCGCTCCTCGACCGCCTCGGGATCGGCGACTTCGTCACCCTCGGCTGGTCCGGCGGCGGCCCACGTGCGCTGGCGTGCGCGGCCACGCTGCCCGACCGCTGCCTGGCCGCCGCCACCCTCGCCGGCGTGGCGCCCCTCGACTCGCCGGGCCTGGACTGGACGGCCGGGATGGGTCCGGAGAACGTCCGCGACCTCGAGGCCGCCGTCGCCGGCAGGAAGGCCTTCGCCCCGATCGCCGCCGAGCAGGCCGAGGAGCTGCGCGTGGTCACGGCCGACGACATCGTCGCCGCCCTGGGTGGCCTGGTCGACGAGGTGGACGCCGCCGCCCTCACAGGGGACTTCGCGCACCACATCGCCGCGACGTTCCGGCACTCCGTCGCGCAGGGGCCGGGTGGGATGATCGAGGACACCCTGCAGATGGTGCGTCCGTGGGGCTTCGACGTCGCCGACATCCGGGTTCCGGTCTCGGTGTGGCAGGGCGCCCACGACAAGATGGTGCCCTTCGACCACGGGAAGTGGCTCGCCGGGGCCGTCCCCGGTGCCCGGGTCCACCTCTTCGACGACGAAGGACACCTGTCGCTGGTGGAGCGGCTCGACGAGATCCTGGCCGACCTGCGCGACCTCGCCGGCCTCTAGCCCCGGGTGCTCCCTGGCCACGCACCGCCCCGGGAGGAGTCAGCTGGCCTTCTTGGCAGCAGCCTTCTTCGCCGGCGTCTTCCTGGCAGCAGCCTTCTTGGCAGCAGCCTTCTTGGCAGCAGCCTTCTTTTTCGCGGGCGTCTTCTTGGCAGCAGCCTTTTTCGCGGGGGCCTTCGTGACCGGCTCCTCCTCGGCCTCCTCACCGCGCGCGGTCTTCGCGGCGGCCACCGACTTCTGCAGGGCGGCGAGCAGGTCGACGACCTCGCCGGAGGTCTTGGTGGAGGTCTCGGTGCGCTTGATCTCGCCGCCCTCGATCTTCGACTTCACCAACGCCTCGACGGCGCCGGCGTAGTCGTCCTCGAACTCGGACGCGTCGAAGTCGCCGGCCAGCGTCTCGACGAGCATGTGCGCCATCGTGACCTCGGCGTCCTTGACGTCGCCGGCCTCGACGGAGAAGTCCGGCGTGCGGATCTCGTCGGGCCACATCATCGTCTGCAGGACGATCACGTCGTCCTTCACCCGGAGCACCGCGATGCTGGTGCGCTGGCGCAGCGCGATGGTCACCACCGCCATCCGGTCGGCGTCGAGCAGTGCCTGGCGGAGCAGCGCGTAGGGCTTGGCCCCGGCTCCCTCCGGCTCGAGGTAGTAGGACTTCTCGAAGAGCAGCGGATCGATCTGCTCGCGCGGGACGAACTTCTCGACGGCGATCTCACGCGACGACGTCGACGGCAGCTCGGCCATGTCGTCGTCGGTGAGGATCACCATCTCGCCGTCCTCGGTCTCATATCCCTTCGCGATGTCGGCGTACGCCACCTCCTCGCCGTCGAGGGAGCAGACGCGCTGGTACTTGATCCGGCCGCCGTCCTTGGCGTGCACCTGACGGAACGAGACGTCGTGGCTCTCGGTGGCGGCGTACAGCTTGACGGGGACGCTGACCAGGCCGAAGGAGACCGCGCCCTTCCAGATCGCTCGCATGGGGTAAGCATGTCCCATGCGCCCCATGCTCGCCACCAAGGGAGACGTCGTCCCGACCGGCCACGAGTGGTCGCACGAGGTGAAGTGGGACGGCGTGCGGATGCTCGCCGACGTGGCCGACGGCGCCGGCGTGGCTCGGCTGAGCACCCGCAACGGCAACGACGCGACGATCGCCTGGCCCGACGTCCACGCGGCACCGATGGGTGGGCGCGACCTGCTCGTCGACGGCGAGATCATCGGCATCAACGACGCCGGGGTGCCGGACTTCGCGGTCATCCAGGAGCGCATGCACGTCCGCTCCGCGACGACTGCCGCGCGTCTGGCCGCAGCGGTCCCGGCCACCTTCATGGTCTTCGACGTGATGCGCCTCGACGGCCGTGACCTCACCTCCCTTCCTCTCGCGGAGCGCCGCGAGATCCTCGAGGGCCTGGACCTCGGCGGGTGGCAGGTGCCTCCGACGTACGACGACGGCGCGATGCTGCGCGAGGCCACGCTCGGGCAGGGGCTGGAGGGCATCGTCGCCAAGCGGCTGACCTCGACCTACCAACCGGGGGTGCGTAGCAAGGCGTGGCTGAAGTTCGCCCACCGCCACCGTTTCTCGTTCGTGGTCGGCGGCTGGCGTCCGCAGGAGGGCACCAGGGATCGCCTGGCCGCGCTGCTGGTGGGGGAACCGACGCCCGGCGGGCTCGTCTACCGCGGCCGCGTCGGCAGCGGCATCGGGGGCGCGGCCGGCCGCCTCCTCGGCGACCGGCTCGCCGGTCGGGAGCTCGGGGCGAGTCCGTTCGCCGACGACGTCCCTGCCGTGGACGCGCGCGGCACGTTCTGGGTGGAGCCGTTCCTGGTCGTGGACGTGGAGTCGCTCAACAAGATGCCCCTCACGCGGCTGCGCCAGCCGTCCTACCGTGGCATCCGCACCGACCTCGGGCCCGAGGACCTGGCGAGATGAGCGAGATGCAGGTCGACGTCGAGGGCCGCACCCTCACCATCAGCAACCTCGACAAGGTGCTCTATCCACGCACCGGCACCACCAAGGGCGAGGTGCTCCACTACTACGCCCAGGTCTCGCCGGTGCTGCTGCCGCACCTGGCGGACCGGGCAGTGACGCGGATCCGCTGGCCGCACGGTGTGGAGGGGTCGAGCTTCTTCGAGAAGAACGCACCTCCCGGCACGCCGTCGTGGGTGCGCACGGTCGAGGTGCCGACCACCGGCTCGCGCTCCGGCAAGGGCGACACCACCCTGCGCTTCCCGATCTGCGACGACCTGGCCGCCCTCACCTGGTTGGCCAACCTCGCCGCCCTCGAGCTGCACGTGCACCAGTGGACGGTCGACGCCGACGGCACGCCGCGTCATCCCGACCGGTTGGTGATCGACCTCGACCCCGGCGAGCCGGCGGGCCTCCACGAGTGTGCGCAGGTGGCGCTGATGGTGCGCGAGGCTCTCGCCGAGCGGGACCTGGGCTGTACGCCGGTCACGAGCGGCAGCAAGGGCCTCCACCTCTACGCCCACCTCCCGACCGACGGACGGGCGAGCCTGGACAGCGAGGGCACGACCGCGCTGGCCAAGGAGGTCGCGGAGGCGCTGCAGAAGGAGCACCCGGGCCTCGTGACGGCCACGATGACCAAGGCCAAGCGGCCCGGCAAGGTCTTCCTCGACTGGTCGCAGAACTCCGGCTCCAAGACCACGATCTCGCCCTACTCGCTGCGGGGACGAGAGCGCCCGACCGCCGCCGCGCCGCTCACCTGGGCCGAGGTCGAGGCGGGCGCGCAGGACGAGCTGGCGCTCGAGCAGTTCACCCTGGCCCAGGTCCTGGAGCGGGTCGCCGAGCTGGGCGACGTGTTCGAGGCCTGAGCGCGCCCACCTCTGCCCGGCCACACCCGAACTTCTGCAGTTGTTTTACCTTCTGTGACCACTGTGAGGGGCTGGCGTGGATCACCGAAACAGATTCTTGACACATGTCCCGCATCGCACTGATCCCCGTCGCAGTCCTCCTGGCTGCCGGGTCCGTCGTGCTCGGGCCCGGCGAGCAGGCGCCCGCCGTGCCGGTCCACACCGTGGTCACCCACACGGGTGACATGGGGAATCACGTCACCAACCGCTGACGCTCCCTCTATGCTCCTTGGCATGGTGCATGACGTGTTGGTGGTCGAGGACGAGGAAGACATCGCCGTCCCCCTCATGCGCACCCTGGAGCGGGAGGGCTACGCCGTCACTCGGGTCTCGGGTGGCGCGGAGGCGGTCACCTTCGTCATCGAGGAGGCTCCGGCGGTCGTGATCCTCGACCTGGGCCTCCCCGACATGGACGGCATCGACGCGTGCCGTCAGATGCGATCTGGTGGATATCTGGGTGGAATCATCATGGTGACCGGTCGCGCCGGTGAGCTCGACCGCGTGGTCGGCCTCGACGTCGGCGCCGACGACTACCTCGCCAAGCCCTTCGGCCTGGCCGAGCTCCTCGCCCGGGTGCGCGCCCTGCTGCGGCGCAGCACCCAGGTCGTGCAGGAGGGCACCACCGTCACGACCGCCTCGGGGCTCAAGATCGATGCGGCCTCGCGCCGCGTGCACCTCGGCGAGCGCGAGATCGCGCTGACCGCCAAGGAGTTCGACGTCCTCGCCGTGCTCGCCTCCCACCACGACAAGGTCGTGCCGCGGGAGACGTTGATGAACCAGGTGTGGGACCAGAACTGGTATGGCTCGACGAAGACCCTCGACGTCACCATCGGACGACTGCGCAGCAAGCTCGAGGCTGCCGAGGCCGGCGAGAAGGTCGTCGCCATCCGCGGGGTCGGGTTCCGGCTCGAGACCGGCACCTGAGGTCCAGCAAGCGTCCGTGCCCACATCCGGAGGGCGACCCTCGGGCTCACGTGTCGAGTGGCACCACGGTGATCTTCAGGCCGGCGCTTCGTAGTTGGTCGAGATGACCCTGATCCGCGCTCGACGTCGTGACGAGCTCGTGGACGGCGTGCGTCGGGGCGATCTGTGCCATCAGTCTGCGACCCACCTTGCGGCCGTCGGCCACCACCACCACCCGGTGCGCGCGCCGGAGCATGGCGAGGTTGGTCTGTGCCTCGACCTCGTCGTGCGTGGTGAGTCCCGCGACCGCCGAGATGCCGTCGACCCCGATGAACGCATATCCCAGGGTCACGCGGGACAGTGCCTGGATCGCAGACGGGCCGACGACCTCGTACGACTGGGGGCGCACGAAACCGCCCGCCATGAACACGCGCGCACGCGCGCGCACCGTCAGTTCGCTGGCGATGTTGACTGCGTTCGTCACGACGGTCACGTCGTCGCGAGACGCCAACGCCCGGGCCACGGCGCTCGTCGTGGTCCCACCGGTCAGGCCGATCACGTGGGAGCCGGGCGGCACCATCTGTGCGACGGCCCGTGCGATCGCGGCCTTCTCGCCGTCCGCCTGTCCGTCGCGGTACCGCACTGGTAGCTCGATCGCCGACTGCCGGGCGTCGAGAGCTCCGCCGTGGACCCGTGTCAGCAAGTCCTGGGCCTCCAGCAGGGCGAGGTCGCGCCGCAGCGTCGAGGCGGACACCCCGAGGTCCAGCGCGAGTGCCGCCACGGACCGTTCGCCACGCTCGGACAGGGCACTCAGGATCGAGGCAAGTCGAGCCGCCCTGACGGCCGTGGGCGCTGCGATGGGAGGGGGACTCGTCATGGAGAGACGCTACCAATGTGCGCAGAGTGAGCAGACAGATTGCGCATTTGGGACCTCAAGTACGCAGTCACCGGCTTTCATGAGGGCATGAGTTCACCGACCGTCATTGCCTTCGTAGGTGCGGGGAGTGTGGAGTTCACGCAGGATCTCCTCACCGACCTGTCCACGTGGGACGCCGAGATCGACATGACCTGGCGGCTGCACGACATCGATGGCGATCGCCTCGCGGTCGCGGTCGGGGTCGCCGAGCTGCTGGTGTCCGCCCGCGGGCTGCGGGCTCGCGTCGAGAGCCACCGCGAGCGCGACTCGGCCCTCGACGGGGCGGACGCGATCGTGGTCACCGTCATGGTCGGGGGGCTGGAGGCGACCCGGGCCGACCTCGAGATCCCGCTGCGATCGGGACTGCGCCAGACCATCGGCGACACGCTCGGCGTGGGGGGCATCTTCCGTGGCCTGCGCACGGCCGGGTTCTACGCCCAGCTCGTCGCCGACGTGCGTCGTGTGTGTCCGCAGGCTTGGATCCTGAACTACACCAACCCGATGGCCATCAACATCGACCTGATGAGCCGGCTCGCGCCGGAGCTCAACATCCTCGGGCTGTGCCACTCCGTGCACTGGACCATGGACACCCTCAGCGGCATCATCGGCGTGCCCCTGGCCGACCTGAACTTCACGGCGGCGGGCGTCAACCACCAGTCGTGGGTGCTCAGCCTCGAGCGCAAGGGGCAGGATCTCTACCCCCTCCTGGACGAGCGCATCGCCGCCGATCCCGAGCTGCGCAGGCGGGTGCGGGTGGACATGTACCGGCGACTCGGTCGCTTCCCCACCGAGTCCAGCGAGCACAGCGCCGAGTACGTGGCCTGGTACCTCCCGCACGACGAGCAGCTCGAGCGCTTCCGCCTCCAACCCGGTGAGTACATCGCCATCAGTGAGGAGAACGTGGAGGAGTACCACCGCACGGCGGCAGCCGTGGCGGGCGGTGAGCCGCTCACCTTCGAGACCGAGGCGGTCGAATACGCGCCCCAGGTCATCCATGCGCTGGCCACCGGCGCCCGTCACGACATCTACGCGACGGTCCCGAACCACGGGTGGATCGACAACCTTCCGGCGGGCGCAGCAGTCGAGGTGCCGGTCACGGTGGACGGAAGCGGCGCCCACCCGCAGGCAGTGGGTGCACTGCCCGAGACCTGCGCAGCACTCAACCGTCGCTTCCTCGACGTCGTCGGTCTCACCGTGGAGGCTGCGCTGACCGGCGACCCGGACCTGGTGCGCCGCGCCGCACTCCTGGACCCCAACACCTCGGCCTCCCTGTCGCCGCATGAGATCGACACGGTGCTGACCGACCTGTCCCAGTTCCATGCCGACAGCCTTCCGAAGGCCCTGGCTGGGCACGACTACACCACCGACCGCTTCACCGCACCCACCACCACGAGGAGCTGACCATGGCGAAGACATCGCGCAACGCGCAACGCCGGACACTGACCCGCACCTGGGCCAGGGGACGGTTGTGGCGACGTACCACTGCTGGTGTGAGTGCCGCGGTGCTCGGCACCTGCCTGCTGGCCGCGTGCGGCGAGTCGTCCACGCAGGGCCCGGCCACCGATCTCGGCGACGCCTCGCCCGAGGACAAGGTGACGCTGACCTGGTGGACAGGGCAGGACGACAGCTCCGAGGTCTACATCGACCAGCTGGTCGAGGAGTTCGAGGCCGAGCACCCCAACGTCACCATCAAGGCCACCCCCGGGTCAGCCACCACCGACGACCTCCTCGGCCAGCTCTCCGCGTCCTTCGCCGGCGGCAACTACCCCGACATCTCCTACGCCTACGGCTCGTGGGCCTCCGAGCTGTCGAGCTCGGGTCGCACCCTCGACCTGACCGAGACCGTCGACGGGGACGAGGACGTGAACTGGGACGAGTTCTCCGAGGCCGCCCGCGCGACGGCGTCGCCGGACGGCAAGACGATCGGCTTCCCGGCCGTGGTCGACAACCTGGCCGTGGTCTACAACAAGAAGCTCCTCGCTGCGGCGGGGCTCGAGGAACCGTCGCCCGACTGGACCTGGGACGACTTCCGCTCCTATGCCATGGCGATGACCGGTGACGGTGTCTATGGCACCAACCTCTCGGTCTCGGGCGGCGAGGACACCACCTGGCGGCTGTGGCCCCTGCTGTGGCAGAACGGCGGGCAGGTCCTCACCGACGACGACACCGCCTCGGCCTTCGACTCAGCGGAGGGCGAGGCAGCTCTGGAGACCCTGCGGGCGATGGCCGTCGACGACCAGAGCGTCTACCTCGACCAGACAGACGAGAAGTACGGGCCGCTCTTCCGCGAGGACCGCATCGGCATGATGGTCACCGGTCCGTGGGAGATCTACGACACGGTCAAGGCGGGAGTCGACTACGGCGTGCAGCAGCTGCCGGGCACCGACGGCGACCACACCACCGTCTCGGGCCCGGACCTGTGGGTGCTCTACGACCAGAAGGACGCCAACCGGGCCTACTGGTCCTACGAGCTGATCTCCTGGATCACCCAGAACGAGCAGGACGCGAAGTTCAACCTCGCGCTCGGCAACCTCCCGCTACGCAGCTCCGCGGTCGACACTCCGGCGTTCGACACCTTCAAGAAGGAGTATCCGGGTGTGGAGGTGTTCGTCGCGAACCAGGAGAACGCGACGATCCCGCGACCCACTGTCGCGGGCTATGTCGGACTGTCCAGCGCCGTCGGGCGCGGTGTCGCCGAGGTCCTCCAGGGCGCCACATCCGTTGCCGACGGCCTGTCCGACGCGGCGAAGAAGGCCGACGCCGCGCTGACGGACGCAGCACAGTGAGCGGCGTCGTCACCGAGGCGGAGATCTTCTCGCAGCCCGAGATCTGGCGCCGGGCCGCAGCACGTGCCGCCGACACCGCCGTGCGGCAGGCACTGGCCGCTCCGGGCGAGCGGGTGCTCGCCATCGGATGCGGGACCTCCGCGCATGTCGCGCTCTCCTATGCGATCTTGCGGGAGCAGGCAGGTCTGGGCCTGACCGACCATGCGTTCGCCAGTGAGCTTCCCGGTCCGGCCCACGACTACGACCGCGTGCTCGCCTTCAGCCGGTCGGGCACCACGACCGAGATCGTGGATGCGCTCGAGGCACTGCCGTCGCACTGGCGGCGGGTGGTGGTCACCGGCGTGACCGACTCCCCTGTCGCAGCGCTGGCCCACGATGTCGTGGACCTGGGCTTCGCGGACGAGACATCTGTCGTGCAGACCCGGTTCCCCACGGCCACCCTCGTCGCGGTGCGGGTCGCCACCGGCGAGCTCGACGCGACCCGGCTGGACCGCCTCGTCGCCCAGGCGGAGGACGCCCTGGCCGCGGACCTGCCGGATCTCGACCAGGTCGACCACCTCGTCTACCTCGGCACCGGATGGGCTCTGGGCATCGCCCACGAGGCCGCTCTGAAGGTGCGTGAGTCGGCGCTCGCCTGGGCGGAGAGCTATCCCAGCGCCGACTACCGACATGGTCCGCTCGCCGTCGCAGGTGAACGATCCCTGGTGACCCTGCTGGGAGACGAGCCCGACGGGCTCGCAGCGGACGTTGCCGTGACCGGCGCCCGGGTGCGGGTCGGTGAGCGGGACCCCCTGGCCGAGCTCGTGCTCGCCCAGCGCGTCGCCCTGCAGCTGGCGCGGCTTCGCGGCCAGGATCCGGACACGCCTCGACACCTCGCCCGCTCGGTCGTGCTGTCCGCAGCATCGGCGGGTGCCAGCTGATGGCTCGGGGCTCGACGATCGACGCAGAGGCGGCTGCCGCACCGGCATCGCCCTCTGCGAAGCGCGGCACCGCGCGTGGGGCCGAGCAGCTCGCGGGCGTCGCGTTCGTCGCACCGGCGGTCCTGGTGATCGTCGGGCTGGGTCTCTTCCCGGCCGCCTGGGCCGGTCTGCTCGCACTTCAGAAGTGGAACGGCTTCAGCGAGCCCCGATTCATCGGCACCGACAACTTCCTCCGGATGGGTCGCGACCCCGACCTCGTCTCGGCGGCCTGGCACACCCTGCTCTACACGGCGCTGTTCATGCCGATCTCGGTCGTCGGCGGCCTCCTGCTCGCGGTCGCGCTCAACCGCCGCATCCGCTTCATGGGTCTCTATCGCACCGCGATCTTCGTCCCCTACGTCGCATCGGCCGCGGTGACGGGCCTCCTGGCGAACTTCGTGTTCAACCCTGAGGTCGGCGTCGTCAACAATCTCCTCCGCGTCCTGGGGTTGTCCCAGCAGGGCTGGCTGGAGGATCCGACCCAGGCCATCTTCGTACTCGTGGTGATGTCGATGTGGGGTCAGCTCGGCTTCGTCACCGTGGTCTATCTCGCCGCCCTGCAGGACGTGGACAAGGCATGTCTGGAGGCCGCGGAGGTCGACGGTGCCGGCGCCGTCCAGCGCTTTCGGCACATCACGGTCCCGCAGGTCGCCCCGGTGACCGCGTTCGTGGTCATCTGGCAGACGATCCAGTGCATCCAGCTCTTCGACCTCGTCTACACCACGACCCGCGGTGGACCCATCGGCGCGACGACCACGCTGGTCTACTACCTCTGGGAGCAGGCGTTCCGCCAGCTCAACTTCGGCTACGGCTCCGCGATCGCGTGGGTGCTGTTCATCGTCACGATGGTGATGACACTGGTCCTGGTCGCCATCCAGCGTCATCGCGGTGGGGAGCAACCAGCATGAGCACGACAACCGACAGCACGAGATCTCGGCGGATCACCCCACCCGAGTCCGACTCGCCGTCTGAACGATCCTCGAAGCCCAGGTGGCAGCTGCCGTTCAGCGCCTGGCACCTGCTGCTCGCGCCGATCGCGGTCCTGTTCGCCTTCCCATTCGTGCAGATGATCATGGTGTCGTTCATGCCGAGCCGCGACATCAACCGACTGCCGCCGCGATTCGTCCCCACCACGATCACCCTGGACGGATACCGAGGGCTCCTGGAGCGCTCGGACATCCTGATCTGGCTGATGAACACGGTGATCGTCTCGACGGTGGCCGTGGGCTCCAACGTCGTGCTCTGCTCGCTGGCCGGCTACGGCTTCGCCCGGCTCCGGTTCCGGGGCCGCAACCTGAGCTTTCTGGCCGTCCTCGGCACCATCATGATCCCGATCCAGCTGCTGATGATCCCGACGTACGTCCTGTTCTCCAGGCTGCAGCTCCTCAACTCGCTCGCGGCACTCGTCGTGCCGTGGCTGGCGACCGCGTTCGGGGTGTTCTTGATGCGTCAGTTCTTCTTGTCGGTGCCTCGCGAGCTCGAGGAGGCAGGACTGCTCGACGGCGCCAGCCGACTGCAGATCCTGTGGCGCATCGTGCTGCCACTGGCACGACCGTCCCTCATGACGCTGGCGATCTTCACCCTGGTGGGCTCATGGAACGACCTGATCTGGCCGGTGATCGCCATCTCGGACAGCCACCTGTTCACTCTGCAGATCGGGTTGGCGAACTTCCAGGGCGTACGCCGGACCGAGTGGTCGCTGCTGATGGCAGGCAACGTGGTCGCCGTGCTGCCTCTCCTGGTCGGCTTCCTGGTCGCCCAGAAGCACTTCCTCGCCACCATGTCCAACACCGGGTTGAAGGGATGAGTGATCAGCGGATGGGTCGTGTCGGGGTCGTTGACGTCGGCGGCACCACGATGCGCCGCGGCGTCGTGGAGCTGGATGCAACGGGCACACCGGTCCTCGCGGAGATCGTCACCGAGGCGGCGGCCGCCACCCCCGCGGAGGCCGTCGTCCAGGTCCTCGACATGGCCGAGGCAGCGAGTCGCGACGCCGCCGCAGTCGGCGTCGTCCTGCCAGGAGTGGTCGACGAGAACGTGGGCATCGGCGTCTGGTCAGAGAACCTGGGCTGGCGTGACGTCCCCTTCGCCCAGCTGCTCCGGGAGCGCCTCACGGTGCCGGTCGCCGTCGGACACGACGTCCGGGCCTGGGGGGCCGCCGAACGTCGGTGGGGCGCCGCGCGGGGTCTCGCGGACGTGGCGGTCGTTGTCGTCGGCACGGGAATCTCTGCGGCACTGGTGGTGGACGGGCGACCGCTGGTCGCCCGCGGGATGGCGGGCGAGTTCGGTCATCTCCGAGTGGCGGGCGACGAGCCGTGCGCCTGCGGCGGGACCGGATGCCTCGAGGCCGTGGCCTCCGCGGCCGGCATCGTCCGCCAGTACAACGCGGTCGCGGTGCGGCCCGTCACCGGCGCGATAGAGGTTGCCGACGCTGTGCGCCGCGGGGAGGCACTCGCGGTGGATGTCTGGGAGACCGCGCTGGACCGGCTGGCCGACGGGCTCGCGGCGTTGACCACGGTCGCGGCGCCCGAAGTGATCGTGATGGGCGGAGGCCTGTCCCGAGCGGGGGATGAGCTGCTGCTCGACCCCCTTCGCAGTCGGCTCACCGCACGCCTGCACTACACGCCCGTCCCGATCCTGCGCGGCACAGCGTTTTCGGGCACCGGAGGACTGATCGGTGCGGCCTGCCTGGCCGCAGACTCCGGAGCCGCAAGGTCAAGAGAGGAATCGTCGTGACGACCACCACCGACCCCATGGTCGAGACCCTGGCCGAGCACCGGGCGGCCACTTCGCGGTCCGGGCGGGTCGGGGTGTACTCCGTGTGCTCCGCCCATCCGTGGGTGCTGGCTGCGGCTGTTCTGCAGGCACGTGAGGACGGCACCGCGGTGCTCATCGAAGCGACCTCAAACCAGGTCGACCAGGATGGTGGCTACACCGGCATGCGGCCCGCAGACTTC
>JBBSOR010000036.1:0-31902 GCA_038259535.1 Propionibacteriales bacterium
ATCCACGTCCACCACGACCTCACGCAGGAGGAGCTCGCCCAGCTGGTGGGCGCCTCCCGCGAGACCGTCAACAAGGCCCTGGCCGACCTCGCCTCCCGCGGCTGGCTGCGCCTGGAGCCCCGCTCCGTGGTGATCATGGACCTCGAGCGCCTCTCGCGACGCGCCCGCTGAGACAGGTCGCCCGACCCGACCCCCGCCACGCCCCTCACCCGCGTCCTACGGGGTGAAGGGGGTGCACGATGACCGATCGATCCGGGTTCGACGAGTTCGTCCACGCACGTGGCGCCGCCCTGGCGCGCACGGCGTTCCTGCTCACCGGTGACCACCACCTCGCCGAGGACCTGGCGCAGGCCGCGCTCATCCAGGCAGCGCGTCACTGGGAGCGCATCGAGGTCCCGCCCGAGGCCTGCGTGCGCCGCAGGAGAGTCTCAGCATCGCCGTCGACCTCATCCCCGACCTGACGGGTGATCCCGACCAGCAGCTCACACACGACCTCAGCGCGAGTGCCCCGCCCGACTCGGAGCGCGGCTCTCTGCCGTACGCCCCGGCCGGTGTGCCGGCGGTGCTCCTCGGACTCGCCTTGCCCGGTCCCCTCGCTGCGCGACATCTCGTGGATCATCGGCCTCGGCGTGGCGGCAGCGATCGCCGTACTGATGGGCCTGCGGTGGCTCTGGCGGCGACGCCTCACCTGACCGACCGGGAGACACGCGGACATTGGTCGGTGCCACAGCAGCGGGCGAGCGTGGGCCCGGGCGACGCGCGACATGTATGTCCGCGCGTCTGCGACGTCAGGCCTGCGGATCGCGCCCGGAGAAGGCGGCGAGTCGCTCGTAGGCCGACGCATCGGTGGGCACCTGCACCTCGGGCGCGAAGGCAGCTCCACGCCTGTCCTGGGTCAACCCGTGCTTCATGGCCGCCAGCCCCGTCTCGGCGATCGAGTCGTCGAGGGCGATTCCGGCGCCCGTGCCCTGCGCCAGGTCCCAGGAGTGGACGGCGAACTCGGCGATCCAGAAGCCCGCCGACCCCTGCTCGTCCTCCGGGAGGTCGCGCATCTGGGTCAGGAGCTCGTCGGCACCGGCGCGGAACGCCGTGGCCAGCTCGCCGACGGGGATGCCTGGATCCGCTCCGAAGTCGACCTTCTCACCGCGGCCCATCTGCGCCATGCGGGTCGGGTCGGAGGCGACGTGCTCGGCGAGCTGGCGCACGGTCCACTCGGAGCACGGCGTCGGGAGGTCGAGGGTGTCAGGGGTGATGGTCTCGAGGGCCCGACCTGCCTGGTCGAGCGCCCGCGCCAGCTGGTCCATAGGAGAGTCGGTCATGACCCCACCTCACCGCTGGTGGCCGCGGCGCGCAAGCCCTCGGGGGGTTGGTCACGGAGAGGAGATGCTCCCTCAACCCGGGATGGTCCGCTGCGTTCGGCCGCTGCCGACCACAGCAGCCCCGGCCGATCAACGCCGACCATCAGGAGGAGCCGAGGTAGGCCAGCTGCGCGCGCACCGACAGCTCCGCGGCACCCCACAGGACGGGGTCCACGTCGGCATAGACGACCTCCACGATCGCGCGCGGCAGCGTCTCGTGGGGGAAGGTGCCGCCCTCGCGCTCGATGGCGTGCAGGTCACGCAACGCGTCGCGCACCTGGTCGAGACGCTGCTGGCGGTGGGCGAGGTAGAAGTCGAGCGCGCCCAGCGCGTCGTCGATCACGGGGCCGTGGCCCGGCCAGACCGAGGTGATCCCCTGCTCGCCGCACAGCGCGTGCAGCCGCTCGAGGGAGAAGAGGTAGGCGCCGAGCTCGCCGTCGGGGTGCGCGACCACGGTCGTGCCGCGCCCGAGGACCGTGTCGCCGGTGAGGACGGCGCGGTCCCGCGGGACCACGAAGGACAGGGAGTCGGCGGTGTGGCCGGGCGTCGCGACCACGTGCACCTCGAGGTCGCCGTAGGACACCACGTCGCCGTCCCCCAGTCCCTCCGAGCCGAGGCGGTGCGCCGGATCCAGGGCGCGTACGCCGCACCCGTGCCGCTCGGCGTACTCCCGAGCGGCCTCGCTGTGGTCAGCGTGGTGGTGGGTCAGCAGCACCACGGCCACGTCGCCGGCCGCGGCATCGATCGCGTCGAGGTGGGCGACGATCGACGGACCCGGATCGACGACGACCGACCGCGCGGAGTCCGGGTCGCGCAGCACCCAGGTGTTGGTGCCGTCGAGGGTCATGATGTCGGCGTTGGGCGCCAGGACGCAGGTGCCGGTGGAGCCGAACGAGCCACCCGCCCAGCCCGGGTCGGTCATCGAGCTGCCATCAGCGCGGCATAGGCCGGCGGCGTGGAGAGGATGAAGTCGTCGCCGTCGGCGACCACCTCGGGCATGAACATCTCCACCCGACGCCCGTGCGCCTCGAGCAGCACGGCATCCGGGTCGGCGTGCTGCCCGACCTCCAGGCACGTCAGCCAGGTCGGCGGCATCATCAGGATCTGCTCGGCCTCGACCTGCTCGACCGCCTCGAGTGCGCCCGCCCACGTCACGGACGAGGACTCGGTGGAGACGTCTCGGGTGACCTGCCCCTCCGGCAGCCGGGCCACGAAGAACCAGGTGCGGTAGCGGCGCGGCTCGAAGACCGGCGTCAGCCAGCCCGACCAGGCGCCGAGGAGGTCGGTGCGCAGCACCAGCGCGCGGTCCTCGAGGAAGGCGGTGAGGGACAGCTCGCGGGTCTCCAGGGCCACCCGGTCGGCCTCCCAGTCGTCGCCGGTCGTGTCGGCGACGACCTCGTCGGCGCTCGCCCCGGCGAGCAGGACGCCCGACTCCTCGAAGGTCTCCCGGACCGCAGCACACACCAGCGCGCGAGCCTTGGGCTCGTCACACCCGAGCCGCTCGGCCCACTCGGCCGGGGACGGACCGGACCACAGCCCGCGGTCGACAAGCTCGTCGTCGAAGTCGCGCGGGTCGACGCCACCACCCGGGAAGACGCACATCCCGCCGGCGAAGGCCATCGACGTCTGGCGGCGCAGGAGGTAGACCTCCGAACCGTCGGCACCGGGTCGCAGCAGCACGACCGTCGCCGCGTCGCGCGGCTCGGCGGCCGTGGCGTCGCCGGCGGCGTACGCCTGGGCGTGCGCGACGAGGGCCTCGGGCAGCGGGAGGCGATCCACTCAGACCTCGACGATGATCTCGACCTCGACGGGGACGTCGAGCGGCAGCACCGAGACGCCGACCGCGGACCGCGCGTGCTTGCCCGCGTCGCCGAAGACCTCGCCCAGCAGCTCGGAGGCGCCGTTGGCGACCTTGGGCTGTCCGGTGAAGTCGGGCATCGAAGCGACGAAGACGACGACCTTGACGACGCGCGTGATCTGGTCGAGGGAGCCGATCTCGGCCCTCACCGCGGCGAGCGCGTTGAGGGCGCACTGGCGGGCACACTCGTAGCCCTGCTCCTCGGTCACCTCGCCGCCGACCTTGCCGACCGCGAGCATCTCGCCGTCACGCGCCGGCAGCTGGCCGGCGGTGAAGACGAGGTTGCCGGTGCGGGCGGTGGGCTGGTAGGCCGCGAGCGGCGGGACGACCTCGGGGATCGTGATGCCGAGCTCGGCGAGCCGCGCCTCGGCACCCATCAGGCGGCCTTCTGCTTCTTGAGGAAGGCCACGAGACCGCCCTGGGCGTTGGTGTGGATCGCCACCAGCTCCCAGCCGTCCTGGCCGAAGTTGTTGAGCATGAGTGCTTCGTTGTGGAGCGGAATTGGCGCCACCTGGTATTCCCACTGGGTCATGGATCGCACCCTACTCGGGACGGAGCCGCGTCGGCCGGGGTCCTCCCGCGGACTGACGCGACGCCCGGCCCGGCCGTCTAACGTCTGCAGCATGTCGTCGAGGCTGGACCAGCACCCGTGGCGCCTCGGCCTGCGCGGCCAGAGGTGGCTCGACCTGCTGCTGGTCGGGTGCCTGGTGCTGCTCGCAGCAGGCCACGTGCTGTCCGGGCAAACCGCGTCGGCGGTGTTCGCGGTCCTCGAGGTGCTGCCGCTCCTGTGGCGCCGCCGGCATGCCTGGCCCGTCTTCCTCGCCGTGGCCGCGGCTAGCGTTGGGCAGGCGGTCGTGGTGGCCGAACCGACGACGGGTCAGCTCGCGTTCCCGATCGCCGTCTACTCCGTCGCTCGCTGGTCGCGCCGGTGGCAGGGCGTCACCGCGCTGCTCGTGGGATACGCCGGGGCCATGGTCGCCTCGGCACGGTGGACCTACGGCTTCGGAACCGGGGACCTGACGGTCGGCATCCTCGTCCCCTACGTACTCACCGTCGGCGCGATCGTCACCGCGGCCTGGGCGCTGGGCTTCGCCGCGCAGGAGCGGGAGAAGTACGTCGCCGCGCTGGTCGCCCGCGCCGAGCAGGCCGAGCGGATGGCGGAGCGTGACGTCGAGCTCGCGGCCCGTGACGAGCGGTCGCGGATCGCGCGGGAGATGCACGACGTGGTCGCCCACGGCCTGTCGGTGATCGTGATCCAGGCCGACGGTGCCCGCTATGCCGCCGCCAAGGACCCGGAGGTCGCCGTCGGGACGCTGGAGACGATCTCGGCCACGGGCCGCGAGTCGCTCACCGAGATGCGCCGGCTGCTGGGACTGCTGCGCGACGGCGACACCGGGGTGGCCCCACAGCCCGGGCTCGACGACGTACGCCACCTGGTGGACGACGCCCGTGCGGCGGGGACCCGGATCGAGGCCACGCTTCCCGACCCGGCGCCTGAGGTGCCCGACGGCGTCGGGCTGGCGGCGTACCGGATCGTGCAGGAGTCGCTGACCAACGTCCGCAAGCACGCAGGGCCCGCGGCGACCGTGCGCGTGAGTGTGCGGATCGGCCGGGAGGTCGAGGTCGAGGTGAGCGATGACGGACGTGGCGCGGCAGCAGGTTCGGACGGGCGCGGTCTCGGGCTGGTCGGCATGCGCGAGCGGGCGGCCGTGCACGGCGGGACGCTCGAGGCCAGACCGGGCACCGGCGGCGGGTTCGTGGTGTCTGCGAGGCTGCCGCTGTGAGCGACACGGACGCGCCTTCCCCGATCCGGGTGTTCCTGGTCGACGACCAGCAGATGGTGCGGGCCGGCTTCCGGATGCTGGTCGAGAGCCAGGACGACATGGTCGTCGTCGGCGACGCGGGCGACGGCGGCGAGGCGCTCGAGCGGCTGGCAGTGACCACCGCCGACGTCGTGCTGATGGACGTCCGGATGCCGCGCCTCGACGGCGTGGAGACCACTCGCCGACTGCTCGCGACGCCGGCACCGCCGCGGGTGATCGTGCTGACGACCTTCGACCTCGACGAGTACGCCTTCGCCGCGATCCGTGCCGGCGCCTCGGCGTTCCTGCTCAAGGACGCCGCCCCGCCCGACCTGCTCGGCGCCATCCGTGCGGTCCAGGGCGGCGACGCCGTGGTCGCACCGAGCACCACCCGACGGTTGCTCGACCACTTCGCCGCGCTGCCCGACACGTCGACCCCGGCGGCGACGACCGACGACCGGCTCGGGCTGCTCACCGAGCGCGAGGTCGAGGTGCTGACCCTCATCGCGCGCGGGCTCTCCAACACCGAGATCGCCACCGACCTCGTCGTCGCCGAGACGACGGTGAAGACCCACGTCGGTCGGATCCTGGCCAAGACCGGCTCCCGCGACCGCGTCCAGCTCGTCGTCCTCGGCTACGAGTCGGGCCTCGTCACCCCCTGACCCCGGCGCGGTCCCCGTCGCTCGGTCGGCGTCGCGATCCCCGGTTAACCGGGGAAGCCGACCGAGGCAGAGGTCCTCCCCCGGTCGTACGCCGACCCGCCGGGTGCGACCCCGGACGGACGCCCGGTCCGTGCTGGGGGCCGACGATTGCGGGCCGCACGACGACGAGCGTTGTCCCCATGACGACGACATCGACGACGACCTCCATCTCGACGACCTCCATCTCGACGACCTCCATCTCGACGACCACCGCCGCGAGCACCCGCGGCCTGACCAGGACCTACGGCGACGGGGACAGCACCGTCCACGCGCTGCGCGGGATCGACCTCGACCTGCCCGCCGGCCGCTTCACCGCGATCATGGGGCCGAGCGGCTCCGGCAAGTCCACGCTCATGCACTGCCTCGCCGGCCTCGATGCCGCGACCAGCGGCACGGTCACCGTCGCCGGGCACGACCTCGCCGGGCTCGACGACACCGCGCTGACCTTGTTCCGCCGCGAGCACATCGGCTTCGTCTTCCAGGCCTTCAACCTGCTCCCGATGCTCACCGCCGGGCAGAACATCCTGCTCCCCCTCGAGCTCGCAGGCCGGCCCGTCGACCGCGAGCGCTACGACCAGGTGGTCGGCGTGCTCGCGATCGCCGACCGCCTCGGCCACCTGCCCAGCCAGCTCTCGGGCGGCCAGCAGCAGCGCGTCGCCATCGCCCGCGCGCTGGTCACGCAGCCCGACATCGTCTTCGCCGACGAGCCCACCGGCAACCTCGACAGCGAGGCCAGCGCCGAGGTGCTCGGGCACCTGCGCCGCTCGGTCCGCGAGCTCGGCATGACGGTGGTGATGGTGACCCACGAGCTCGACGCGGCGGCGTACGCAGACGACGTGGTCGTGATCCACGACGGCGCGGTCACCGCACACCTCAGCGACCCGGGCCAGGACGAGCTGGTCGCCGCACTGCGCGGGCGGATCGGCTGATGCGCACCGTGCTGCTGGCGTCGCTGCGCCACCACACCCGTCGGTACGTCGCCGCCGGGCTCGCCGTGGTCATCGGCGTCGCCTTCGTCGTGGTCACCGGGATGCTGACCGGCGCCACCCGTGAGGGCCTGACCGCCGACGTCGGCGCACCTGTCGCGGGCGTCGACCACGTCGTGACGGTGACCGATGCGAAGGACGGCCAGAAGCTCGTCGAGACGGCAGTCGAGCAGGGCGTACCCGCCATGGCCCTGGGCTACGCCATGGAGCCCGTGACCCGCGACGGCGTCCAGCTCGCACCGTCGGCGGACGTCTCCGAGGTCTCGCTCGACCCGGCCCTGCAGTGGCAGGACCTGGAGGACGGTCGCTTCCCGACCCGTCCGGGCGAGGCCCTGGCCGACGCCAACGCGGCCAAGAGCACGGGCGTCAAGCTCGGCGACGTGCTGCGCGTCGGCACCGGCGACGCCGCGACCGACGTCGAGGTCGTCGGCCTCGCCGACAGCCCGGCCGCCGCGACCACCTCGCTCTACGTGCCCTGGGAGACGCTCCAGCGGTTCCGCGGCACCCTGTGGGTGGACGCGGTCGCGTGGGGCGGCCCGACCGACCGGGCCGCCCAGGTCGCGCCGGGCGCCACGATCGAGTCCTCGGACGAGTGGGTCGCGGCCCGACAGGCCGAGATCTCCCGCGGTGTCGACATCCTCGCCGTGATGGCGTTGATGTTCGTCTTCATCGCGCTCTTCGTCGGGGTGATGGTCATCGCCAACACCTTCGCCATCCTCTTCGCCCAGCGGATGCGCGACTTCGCCCTGCTGCGCTGCGTCGGCGTCACGCGTCGACAGCTGCGCCGGGCCGTCCGCCTCGAGGCGCTCGCCCTCGGTGTCGCGGCGTCGGTCGTCGGCCTCGTCGCTGGCACGGTGCTCGGCTACGGCCTGATCGCGCTCGTGCGCAACTGGTACGCCGACATGGGCGCCGCGGTCATCGACCCGATCTGGACCGGTGGTGCGTTCGCCGTGGGCGTGGTCGTCACCCTGCTCGCCGCCTGGCTGCCGACCCGATCGACCACCAAGGTCGCTCCGCTCGCGGCACTGCGGCCCGACACCGGCATCGACGTACGATCCGCAGCCGGGCGTCTCCGACTCGCGCTGGCCGGCCTGATGCTCGTCGGGGGCGGCGCGATGCTGGCGGCCTCGGTGGCCACCCGCGCCGTCCCGGTGATGCTCGCCGGCGGTGCCGCATTCTTCGTCGGCGTGCTGCTCCTCGGGCCGGTGCTGGTGCCCGCGCTCATCCGGCTCGTCGGCCGGGCGGCCGGCTCGGGTCCCGTACGACGGCTCGCGATCGGCAACGCCGTGCGCAACCCGCGGCGTACGGCGACCACTGCCGCGTCCCTGCTCGTCGGGGTCACCCTCACGACCGCGGTGCTGACCGGCCTGGCCTCCTCCCGCACCGAGCTGGACAAGGAGATGGACGCCGACTACCCGGTCGACGTGTCGATCACCGCCATCGACGGCCCGCTCGACGCCGACCTCGCCGACCGCGCCGCTGCGGTCGACGGTGTCGCGCAGGCGGCGACCCTCGACGGCACCATGGTCGCGATCGGCCAGGTCGAGGTCCCGCTCGTGGCCGCGGGCACGCCGTCTGTCGTACGCGGTCCGGACGACCTGGTCCCTGCCGACGGCGTGCTCGTCCTGCCGTACGACGTCGTCAACGAGCTGCCCACCCAGCTCGGCGACCGCGTGTCGGCCGACGAGGAGGTCACGATCACGGTCGGCGGCCGGGAGCGCACGCTGGACGTGCGGACAGGCGGCGGCTGGGGACGCTCCGGCATCGTCTCGGCGGCGACGCTCGCCTCCCTGGACCCGGACCCGACGCCTTCGGCCATCTGGGTGCGCGCCGCCGACGGGGCGGACGCGGAGGACCTGCGCGGCGACCTCGCCGCCCTCGCCGGCGCCGCAGGCGCCGGTCTGGACGGCGGCTACAGCAACCGCGCGTGGGTCGACCTCCAGGTCGACATCCTCACCGGTGCCGTGGTCGGCCTGCTCGCCATCGCGATCGTGATCGCCCTGGTCGGCATCGCCAACACCCTCGGCCTCTCCGTCCTCGAGCGAGGCCGCGAGAACGCGCTGCTGAGGGCGATGGGCCTGACCCGGACGCAGCTGCGCCGGGCGATGGCGGCCGAGGGCCTGCTGCTGTCAGCGGTGGCGACGTTCCTCGGCACCGCGCTGGGCCTGCTGTTCGCGTGGGTGGGCGTGAAGGTCCTGATCGGCACCGTCGTCGACGGCGCCGGACTGACCGTCCCGGTGCTGCAGGTGGCCACGGTCGGCCTGGTCGCCGCGCTGGCCGGCCTGGCCGCGTGCGTCGTACCCGCCCGCAAGGCCGCGCGGGTCACACCGGCTGCGGGGCTGGCGATGGAATGACCGCAGCGCAACGGCCCCGGACCCCCACGGGGGAGGGTCCGGGGCCTCGTCGCGAAGGGTGAAGCCGACCGACGTCCGCCGCCGCTAGATTCCGACCATGGACCACAACGACGCGTCGCAGTCACGCGAGCAGGCCGACCGGCCGAACCCGTTCGAGCGGTTCGTCGACGCGGTCAACGACCGGGTCAGCCGGGCGCCGTTCTTCGGGATCATCCTCGTCGCGCTGGTGCTCTGGGCGGTCAGCCACCCGCTCTGGAAGTCGACCACCACGTGGGAGCTCGCGCTCCACACGGGCTCGTCGATCCTCTCGCTGCTGCTGCTCGTGCTCCTCGAGAACGCCGGCCGCCGCTCGGAGGAGGCCGCCCAGGAGAAGCTCAACGTGCTGGCCGAGGCACTGGCCGCCCTGATGGAGTCACGGGCCGCCGACGACCCGCACCTGCGCGAGGCGGCTGACAACCTCCGCGAGGCCGTCGGCCTCGAGGAACGGCACTGACGGCTCCCCGGACCCGGCCCGGGTCAGGCGGCCAGCAGCCGCAGCGTGGTCTCACGGTGGGGTGAGGTGGTGGCGTCGGTGCCCGCGGCGGCACCTGCCACCGGGTGGATCATCACCTCGTCGACGCCGTACGTCGTCGCCAGCTCCTCGAGCTGCACCCGGGCCTGCTCGGCTGAGCCGACGATCCAGCGACCGGCCATCGCCTCGCCGAAGGCCCGCTGCTCGGGCGTCATCTCGACCGCCTCCGCCTCCTCGAGCAGGCGCTGGGGGTGCAGCGGTGCCCCGGTGCGCAGCGCGATCATCTGCTGGACGTTGGGCAGGACCTGCCGGCGGGCCTCCTCCTCGGTCTCCGCGACGACGGCGTTGGCGGTGAGGAAGGTGCGCGGCTCCGGATATTCCGGGGAGGGCCGGTAGGACGAGCGGTAGAGGTCGAGCGCGACACCTGTCCCCTCGCCGGCGAAGTGGTGGGCGAAGACGTAGGGCAGGCCCTTCTCGGCCGCGAGCCGGGCGGAGTAGTCCGAGGAACCGAGCAGCCACATGTCGGCGAGCGAGGTGGCGGCCGGCGTCGCGCGCAGCGGCTGGCGGCGCGGCCCGATCTGCAGCTCGACGCCCTCGGTGGTCATCAGCGTGCGGATGTCGTCGACGTGGTCCGCGAACTTGGTGACGGCCTCGTCGGCCGACTCGGGGTCGCTGCCGCGCAGGACGTACCTCGTCAGGGGGTCGGTGCCGGGCGCGCGTCCGATGCCGAGGTCGATGCGGCCCGGGAAGGCTGCCTCGAGGAGCGCGAACTGCTCGGCCACGACGAGCGGCGCATGGTTGGGCAGCATGACGCCGCCCGAGCCGACCTTGATCCGCGAGGTCACGGACGCGAGCATCGCGATCAGCACCGGCGGGTTGGTCGCCGCGACGGCCGGCATGTTGTGGTGCTCGGCTACCCAGTAGCGGCG
This sequence comes from Propionibacteriales bacterium, assembly GCA_038259535.1. Lineage (GTDB taxonomy): Bacteria > Actinomycetota > Actinomycetes > Propionibacteriales > Nocardioidaceae > Nocardioides. The sequence goes on from JBBSOR010000036.1 coordinate 10,500, forward strand.
GTAGCCGAGCTCGTCGGCCACCTGCGCCAGGCGGCGCGAGGCCGCGATGGCATCACCGGTGGTCTGGTCGCTGCGGACCGGCACGAGGTCGAGGACGGACAGGGCTGGGGCGGGCGACGTCACTGTCGGCACAGCGCCTCGCGTTCCCGAGATATTCCGATTGACCTCAGGTGCACCCGAGGTCCTAGCGTCAGCACGTGACCACCACGTCGGCCCGCCGCGAGCGCATCCTGTCGCCGGCCTACGCCGCCACGACGATCGGTCTGTTCTCCCTCATCGCCTTCGCGGCGTTCGAGGCGATGGCGGTCACCACGGTGATGCCGACGGTGGCGCGCGACCTCGACGGCTTCGACTACTACGCCCTGTCCTTCGCGGCGCCGTTCGCCAGCGGCGTGGTCGGGATGGTCGCGGCGGGAATGTGGAGCGACCGGAGCGGGGTGCTGCGCCCGCTGATGGCCTCGATGGTGGTGTTCTCGCTCGGCCTCGTGGTGTGCGGCCTGGCGCCGACGATGGAGGTCCTCGTCATCGGCCGCGTGGTGCAGGGTCTGGGCAGCGGCGCGATGGTCGTCGCGGTCTACGTCGTGGTCGGGCTGATCTATCCCGCGGTCCTCAGGGCGGCCATCTTCGCCTCGTTCGCCGCCGCGTGGGTGCTCCCTGCGCTCTTCGGCCCGGCGCTGGCGGCGTTCGTCGCCCACGCGATCGGGTGGCGCTGGGTCTTCCTCGGGACGGTCGCCCTCGTCGCGCTCGCCGCGGCCCTGGTCGCCCCTTCGGTCCGATCACTCCCCCAGCCCCAGGCGTCGCGGAGGACTCCGCGCGCGCAGCTGTGGTGGGCCACGCTCGCGGCCGTGGCCGTGCTGTCCCTCGAGCTCCTGGGGTCAGGGACAGGCATCAGCCTGCTGGCAGCGGCGGTGGCCTTCGTCCTCGTGGTCGTCGGCCTGCGGCCGCTGCTCCCGGCCGGCGCGCTCACCGGGGCCCGAGGGCTGCCGTCGGTGATCGTGACCCGAGGGCTGCTGGCCGCGGCCTTCTTCTGTGCCGAGGCCTACATCGTCTACGTCCTGCAGGACCGGTGGGGGCTCACCCCGGGCCAGGCCGGCATCGCGCTGACGTGCGTCGGCGTGGTCTGGGCGGCCTCCAGCCAGGCCTCGTCGCGCCTGGGCACCCGGGTCTCCCACGTGAGGGCCATGAGGTTCGGTGCCGCCGTGGTGCTCGTCGGGGTCTCGGCCGTCGCCGTCCTGGTGCTGCTGCGCTCGCGGGGAGCCGGGATCCCCGCAGTCGCGCCGATCGCCGGCTACGTCTTCGCGAGCGTGGGGATGGGATTCGCCTATCCCCGCACCGGCGTCGCGATGCTCGCCGCGACGACCGATGAGGACCGAGGATTCAACTCCTCGGCCCTCTCGGTCGCCGACTCGATCGGCGCAGCCCTGGCGCTCTCGGTCAGCGGCATCGCCTACGCCGCCGCCCTGCGCGCCGGCATCGACCCGTTCCCGGTGGTCTACGCGATCGCCGTCGGCATCGCCGTTCTCGGCGTCATGGCCTCCGCGCGGACGGCTCAGGAAGCCCGGTCGAGCGTCGGGTAGTCGGTGTAGCCCTCGGCGCCGCCGCCGTAGAAGGTGGCCTGGTCGGGCTCGTTGAGGTCGGCACCCCGGCGCCAGCGCTCGTCGAGGTCCGGGTTGGCCAGGAACGGGCGACCGACGACCACGGCATCGGCCAGACCGGTCTCGAGGAGCTCCTCCACGGAGCCGAGCGTGGTGACGTCGCCGAATCCGTCGTTGAGCAGCACCACGCCGTCGAAGCGCTCGCGCAGGTCACGGACCAGCGTCTCGAGCGGCTCCAGCGGGCTGGCGAGCAGGCTCAGGTAGGCCAGGCCGAGCGGGGCGACCCCGTCGACGACCGCGCGGTAGGTGGCGGTGAGGTCGGTGCCGAGCTCCTCGCCGACGCCGTTGAACTGGTGACCGGGGCTCAGGCGCAGGCCCACCCGGTCGGCGCCGATGGCCTCGGCCACGGCGGCGACCACCTCGACGACGAAGCGGGCGCGGTTCTCCGGCGATCCGCCGTAGACGTCGTCGCGCAGGTTGATCGTCGGGTCGAGGAACTGGTGCAGCAGGTAACCGTTGGCCGCGTGCACCTCGACCCCGTCGAGGCCGGCCGCGATCGCGTTGCGGGAGGCGGAGACGAAGTCGGCGACCAGGCCGGCGATCTCGTCCGTCTCCGGCGCACGGGGTACGTCGTGGGGCTGGGGGCCTCCGGCGGTCACCATCTCGCCGGGCGCCTGCACGGCGCTGGGCGCGACGGTCTCGACGTCGTCCTTGTTGTCGGCATGCGCGATCCGGCCGGCGTGCATCAGCTGGGCCACGACCACGCCACCGCGCGCGTGCACGGCGTCGGCGACCAGGCGCCAGCCGGCGACCTGCTCGTCGGTGTAGAGGCCGGGAACGGAGAGGTAGCCCTGACCGACCTGGCTGGGCGCGGTGCCCTCGGTGACGATCAGGCCGGCACCCGCACGCTGGGCGTAGTACTCGGCGTTCAGGCGGGTCGGCGCGTGGCCTTCACCGGCACGGTTGCGGGTGAGGGGCGCCATCACGAAGCGCTGCGGGAGCTGCCAGCGGCCGACGGTGAGGGACTCGAATGCACGGGACATGTGGGTGCTGCCTCCAAGAAGTTGAGGACTGTACGACCGTCCTCAGCGGCCCCCGGCCCGCCGTTGTTCCCCGACGAGAGAAGCCTCACACCCCAGCCCCGGGTGGCTCAGGCGAGCTCGGGCCCGGTCTTCTCCCGGACCTCGGCCTCGGTGACACCGGGGGCGAGCTCGACGAGCCGCAGCGCGCGCTCGCCGAGGGTGCCCGAGGGCGCCACCTCGCCGGTGGCGGGGTCGATCACGTCGATCACCGCGAGGTCGGTGATGATCCGCTGCACCACCCGCTTGCCGGTGTAGGGCAGGTCGCACTCGTCGAGGATCTTCAACGACCCGTCCTTCGCGGTGTGCTCCATCAGCACGATCACCCGCTTGGCGCCGTGGACCAGGTCCATCGCACCACCCATGCCCTTGACCATCTTCCCGGGGATCATCCAGTTCGCGATGTCACCCGCGGCCGAGACCTGCATGGCCCCGAGGATGGCGGCATCGATCTTCCCGCCGCGGATCATCCCGAACGACTGCGCGGAGTCGAAGAACGACGCTCCCTTGCGCAACGTCACCGTCTCCTTGCCCGCGTTGATCAGGTCGGGGTCCTCCTCGCCCTCGAACGGGTAGGCCCCCACCCCGAGGATGCCGTTCTCCGACTGCAGCACCAGCTCCACGTCGTCGCCGACGTAGTTGGGCACCAGCGTCGGGAGCCCGATCCCGAGGTTGACGTAGGACCCGTCCTTCAGCTCCGAGGCCGCTCGCGCGGCCATCTCCTCGCGCGTCCAGCCCGTGCTCTCCGCCATGTCAGCCTCCCAGTCCGTGCGTCGCGGCATCGTCGACCAGCGCCTCATCGGCGCTCGAGGGACGGGGCCGCGTGGTGACCCGTTCGATCCGCTTGTCCGCCGCCTGCTCCGGGGTCAGCGCGACCACGCGCTGCACATAGACACCCGGGGTGTGGACGTCGTTGGGGTCGAGCTCGCCGGGCTCGACCAGTTCCTCGACCTCGGCGATCGTCACCCGACCACACATCGCGGCGAGCGGGTTGAAGTTCCTCGCGGAGTCGCGATAGATCAGGTTGCCGTGCCGGTCGCCCTTCCAGGCCCGCACCAGCCCGAAGTCGGCCACGATCGCCTCCTCCAGGACGTACTCCTTGTCCCCTTCGGGAGTGGAGAAGACCTTCGTCTCCTTCGGCGGCGAGGCCACGATCACGTTGCCCTCGGTGTCGTACTTCCAGGGCAGGCCACCCTCGGCGACCTGGGTGCCGACACCGGTCGCGGTGTAGAAGCCGGGGATGCCCGAGCCGCCGGCCCGCATCCGCTCCGCCAGCGTCCCCTGCGGGGTCAGCTCGACCTCGAGCTCGCCGGAGAGGTACTGCCGGGCGAACTCCTTGTTCTCCCCGACGTAGGACGAGATCATCCGCCGCAGCCGCTTCTCCACCAGCAACCGACCCAGACCCCACTCGTCCACGCCGCAGTTGTTGGAGACCGCCTGCAGGTCGGTCGTGCCGGCCCGGAGCACCGCGTCGATGAGGACCGCCGGGATGCCGCACAGACCGAACCCGCCGACCGCGAGGGTGGCGCCGTCCGGGATGTCGGCCACCGCATGGGCTGCCGAAGAGACCACTTTGTCCATGCCCGGAACCCTAGCGGCCGTGTGAGCACCGCCACTGTGTGGGCGTGGGCCACACTTCGGGTCGAGGGGTGTGGTGGGCAGCACCCCCTACGCTGGACGAGTGAGCGACTGGCCGAAGGTGCGCCTCCATGTGGTGACCGGCAAGGGCGGCACCGGCAAGTCGACCGTGGCCGCGGCGCTCGCCCTCGCCCTGGCCACCTCGGGCAAGAACGTGCTTCTCTGCGAGGTCGAGGGGCGCCAAGGCATCGCCCGCATGTTCGACGTCGACCCGCTCCCCTACGAGGAACGCCGCATCGCCAAGGGTGCCCCCGACGAGGACGGTCGCGCCGGGCAGGTGCACGCGCTCCACATCGAACCGGAGTCCGCGCTCCTGGAATACCTCGCGATGTACTACCGGCTCGGGCGTGCCGGGAAGGCGCTCGACCGCTTCGGCGTCGTCGACTTCGCCACCACGATCGCCCCGGGCGTGCGCGACGTGCTGCTCACCGGCAAGGTCTACGAAGCCGTCCAGCGGCCCCGACGCACCGACAGCCGGAGCACCCACAAGGGCCGCAAGGGTGTGCCCATCACCTACGACGCGGTGGTGCTCGACGCACCCCCCACGGGCCGGATCTGCCAGTTCCTCGGGGTCAACTCCGAGCTGGCCGGGCTGGCCAAGGTGGGTCCGGTCAAGGCGCAGGCCGACAAGGTGATGGAGCTGCTGCGCTCACCGCGCACCGCGGTCCACCTCGTCACCATCCTCGAGGAGATGCCGGTGCAGGAGACCTCGGACGGGATCGCCGAGCTCCGCGCTGCCGGGCTCCCGGTGGGCGGCGTGGTGGTCAACCTGGTCCGTCCGCGGGCGCTCAGCCCCCATGCGCTCGCCCAGGTGCGCGGCGACGAGGTCGACGACACCCGCATCGCCTCCGACCTCACCCGCGCCCGGGTCGAGGTCGACGCCGGACTCGTGGCCTCGTTGATCGACGAGGCCCGCGACCACGCCGTACGCCGTCAGCTCGAGGACGAGCAGCGCGTGCTGATCGAGGCCGAGCACCTGCCGACCTACGAGCTCCCCCGCCTGGCCAGCGGCATCGACCGCGGTGCGCTGCTCGACCTGGCACAGCTGCTGCGCACCCAGGGCATGGCATGAGCGGCACCGTGCGCACCCGCAGGACGCCCCCGCACCTGGACGTCGACGCCCTCCTCGACGACCGCGGCACCGAGATCATCGTCTGCTGCGGCTCGGGCGGTGTCGGCAAGACCACGACGTCCGCGGCGCTGGCCCTCCGGGCCGCCGAGCGCGGGCGCAAGGTGGTCGTGCTGACGATCGACCCCGCCCGGCGGCTCGCACAGTCGATGGGGATCGAGGCGCTCGACAACACCCCGCGGCCGGTGCCGGACGTGGACGCCGCCGGCGGCGGGTCGCTCGACGCGATGATGCTCGACATGAAGCGCACCTTCGACGAGGTGGTCGAGGGGCAGGCCAGCCCGGAGAAGGCGAAGCAGATCCTGGAGAACCCGTTCTACGTCGCCCTGTCGAGCTCGTTCGCCGGCACCCAGGAATACATGGCGATGGAGAAGCTGGGCCAGCTCCACCGGGAGGCGCTCGAGGACGGCACCTACGACCTGATCGTGGTCGACACGCCGCCGTCCCGATCTGCGCTGGACTTCCTCGACGCCCCGGAGCGGCTCTCCAGCTTCCTCGACGGTCGGTTGATCCGGCTGCTCGTGGCGCCGGCGCGCGGGCCGGCCCGGTTGATGACCGCGGGCCTGTCGGTGGTGACCAACGCGCTGGGCAAGATCCTGGGCGGTCAGATGCTGCGCGACGTGCAGACGTTCGTGACCGCGCTCGACACGCTCTTCGGCAGCTTCCGGCAGCGCGCCGACCAGACCTTCGCGCTGCTGCAGGCGGACGCCACCGCGTTCGTGGTCATCGCGGCGCCGGAGCCCGACGCGCTGCGCGAGGCGGCCTACTTCGTGGACCGCCTCACCGACGACCACATGCCGCTGGCCGGCCTGGTGATCAACCGGGTCAGCCCGTCGGCACTCAGCCCACTGTCGGCCGAGGAGGCGATCACGGGCGCGGACCGCCTCCGGGCGGCCGACTCGTCGTCACTGGCCGCGGGACTCCTGCAGCTGCACGCCGACCGGATGCGGATCATCGAGCGTGAGCAGCACCTGCGCGAGCGCTTCGCCGCGTCGCACCCGCAGGTGCCCACGGCGGTGGTGCCGGCGATGCCAGGTGACATCCACGACCTCACCGGTCTGCGCACGATCGGCGCGAAGCTGGCGCTCCGACCCTGAGGTCGCGGCCGACTCGGTGCGACTCGATGCGTCGCGGTGCGTCGCGGTGCGGCTCGGTGCGGCTCAGACCGAGACGGACGGCGTCTCGACCTTGGTCCGCGCGGTCTCCAGGATGGAGCGCCACGACGAACCGGGGCGGCGGCGGAGCAGTGCACGGCGCTCACGCTCGGTCATCCCGCCCCAGACCCCCCACTCGATCTGGTTGTCCAGTGCCTCGGCCAGGCACTCGGTGCGCACGGGGCAACCCGCGCACACCTGCTTGGCCTTGTTCTGCTCGGCACCGCGCACGAAGAGTGCGTCCGGCGTCTCCGCCTTGCATGCAGCGCGTGCTGCCCAGTCCTCAACCCACATGGTCATTCCCCACGATCTTGGTCGAGCCGGTCAGCCGCCCCCATAGCGGCCATTCCCGACTCGATGTGAAAAGTAAACGACTTTGCCACGTTCCAGACAGAGCCAGGTGGGCCTATTCGCGTAGTCCAATGTGACTATCCGGCTGCGCGGTTGGAAGTGAGGGTGCTATGCGTCCCCCGCGTACTCTGGTGCCCATGTCTTCCCGTTCGCCGCGCCCTGAGGGACGCCCCGACGCCGGGCGCGTGGCCTCCCACCTCGCCGTGATGGCCGCCGTCGCCGTGGTCATGGGCGTCCTCACCGCCTGCCTCGCCATCCCGTTCGCGGGCCTGGTGGGCGTCGCGGCCAACGATGTCAGCAAGTCGATGGTCAACCTTCCCGAGTCGCTGGAGGCCAAGGACCTGTCGCAGAAGACGCGTATCTACGACGTCAACGGCAACCTCATCGCCTCGCTCTACGACCAGAACCGGATCAACGTCCCGCTGAGCTCCATCTCCCGGCCGATGGTCAAGTCGATCGTGGCGATCGAGGACTACCGCTTCTACGACCACGGTGCCCTCGACCTCAAGGGCACCCTGCGCGCGTTCGTCACCAACCAGGCCAATGCCGGATCGGTCCAGGGCGGGTCGTCGATCACCCAGCAGATGGTGAAGCAGACGCTGCTCTACCAGGCCGAGACCGACGAGGAGCGCAAGGCCGCGACCGAGGAGACCTACGCACGCAAGGTCCGCGAGCTGCGCTACGCGATCGCCTTCGAGAAGAACCACACCAAGGACTGGATCCTCGAGCGCTACCTCAACATCGCCTACTTCGGCGACGGCGCCTTCGGCGTCCAGTCCGCGGCCCGGCACTTCTTCTCCAAGAACGCCAAGGACCTCAACCTCCTCGAGTCGGCCACCCTCGCGGGGCTGGTCAAGAACCCCGTCGGCTACGACCCGATCGACAACCCGGAGCGCGCCGAGAGCCGCCGCAACGTGGTCCTCGACCGGATGGCACAGCTCGGCGTGCTCACCGAGAAGAAGGCCGACCGGCTGAAGAAGCGGCCGATCGGCAAGACGCTCAAGATCGAGGACGCCGCCAACGGCTGCCAGCAGTCGCAGGCGCCATTCTTCTGCGACTACGTCGTCTCGTGGCTGCTGAAGGACCCCGTCCTCGGTGACACCGCCAAGGAGCGTCGCACGGCGCTCAAGAACGGCGGCCTGACGATCAACACGACCGTGGACCTCGACATGCAGCGGGCCGCCGACGCCTCCGTCTCCTCCCACGTCTTCCCGACCGACCAGGCCATCGGCGGCCTGGCCATGGTCGAGCCCGGCACGGGCGACGTTCGCGCCCTGGCGCAGTCGCGGCCGATGGGCAAGAACAAGAAGGCGGGCCAGACCTACCTCAACTACGTCGTGCCCGAGAAGTACGGCGACGCCAACGGCTTCCAGGCCGGCTCGACCTTCAAGGTCTTCGTCCTCGCCGAGGCCATCAACCAGGGCATCCCGCTGAGCACGAGCATCAAGGCGCCCGAGTCGATGACGATCCCCGACGAGGACTTCGAGAACTGCGACGGCCCCTACGCCGGTGACGGCGAGGGGTGGCCGGTGAGCAACTCGACCGGCTCGGGCACCTTCGACCTCTACTCGGGCACCCAGCAGTCGGTGAACACCTTCTTCGCCCAGCTCGAGACCCGCACCGGGATGTGCAAGCCCCTGCGCCTGGCCAAGGCCATGGGGGTCAAGGTGCCGCTGGCGCAGAAGGTGCCGTCGTGGATCCTGGGCGTCTCCGACAGCAACCCGCTCGAGATCGCGCAGGCCTACGCCACCTTCGCGGCGCGCGGCCTGCACTGCGACCCGCGACCGGTCACCCAGGTGCTCGACTCGAAGGGCCAGACGCTGAAGGACTTCGCGTCCGAGTGCGAGCAGGTCATGCCCGGCGCGACGGCCGACGCGGTGAACGACATCCTGCGCGGCGTGATGGAGCCGGGTGGCTTCGGGCAGAACATCGCGATCGACAAGCCCTCCGCGGGCAAGACCGGCACCAACCAGAACAACATGTCCGTGTGGTTCGCCGGCTACACCCCGGAGATCGCGACCGCAGCCATGGTGGCGGGCGCCAACGAGTTCGGCGAGTGGGTCAGCCTCAACGGCCAGACGGTCGGCGGCGGCTACATCGGTGAGGCCTTCGGCTCCACGGTCGCCGGTCCGATCTGGGGCGACGCCATGGGCGCGGTCTCCGCGAAGCTCGACTACGTCGACTTCCAGGCGCCGGCCGGTGACGAGATCGCCGGCGTGCTGACCAGCGTGCCGGACGTGGCCGGCCAGTCCGTGGAGGCCGCCACCCAGGCCCTCGAGGCCGCCGGGTTCGCCGTCGCCGACGGCGGGCAGGTCAACTCCCAGACCGGCGAGGGGCTCGTCGCCTACACCTCGCCCACGGGCGGTACGTCGCTGAGCAGCGGCGACACCGTCACGCTCTACACCTCGACCGGCTACGTCCCCCCGCCCACCAAGGGCGGCGGCAAGGGTGACGGCAAGGGCCGGGGCGGCGGCAAGGGCAACCGCTGAGCGGGCACACAAACCGCTCAGCGACGCCGACCGGGCGCGAAGTGCCCGCCCGGGACGCCGACCGGGCGCGAAGTGCTCGCCCGGAACGCCGACCGGGCGCGAAGTGCCGGTCAGCCGAGCTGCCTGCGCACCTCGGCCGCGACCACGCCGCCGTCCGCGCGACCCTTGACCTGCGGGGTCACCACGCCCATCACCTTGCCCATGGCGCGCATGCCCTCATCGGCTGCGCCGGTCTGCGCGACGGCAGCGGTGACCAGGTCGGCGATCTCGGCCTCGGTGAGCGGGGTCGGCAGGTAGTCGGCGATGACCTCGCCCTCGGCGGCCTCCTTGGCCGCCATCTCCGCGCGCCCGCCGTCGGCGAAGGCGGTGGCGGCCTCGCGACGCCGCTTGGCCTCGCTGGACAGCACGCCGAGGATGTCGTCGTCGGAGAGCTCGCGGGCCTCCTTGCCGGCGACCTCGGCGTTGGTGATGGACGTCAGCACCATCCGCAGCGTCGAGGAGCGCAGCTCGTCACGCGCCTTGATGGCGGTGGTGAGGTCGGCGCGGAGACGGTCCTTCAAAGCACTCATGGCGACCATTGTGGCAGCCTTGCCGCATGCCTTTCCCCCCGATTCTCCGGCGCACCCTCACGCTGGGCGCGGTCGCCGGCGCCGGGCTGACGACGTACGCCGCCTGGGAGGCCCGCCAATACACGCTGCGACGGGTCACCGTCCCCCTGCTGCCACCCGGACACGCGCCGCTGAAGGTGCTCCACCTCAGCGACATCCACATGGCGCCCGACCAGCGCGCCAAGCAGGAGTGGCTCCGCGGCCTCGCGGCCCTCGAGCCCGACCTGGTGATCAACACCGGCGACAACCTGGCCAGCTCGCGGTCCGTGCCCGTCGTCGCCGACGCGCTGGGCGGCCTGCTGGACGTGCCCGGGGTCTTCGTGATGGGCTCCAACGACTACTGGGTGCCGGGGATGCGCAACCCCTTCCTCTACGTCCTCCCCGACACGGGCAAGCGCCACACGTCGGGCCGCCAGCTGCCGTGGCCCGAGCTCAAGGCCAGGTTCGGCTCGGCCGGCTGGCTCGACCTCACCAACGGCTTCGGCTCGCTGAGCGTCGGCGGCACGTCGATCGCCTTCGCCGGCGTGGACGACCCCCACCTGAAGTACGACGACCTCGCGCGCGTCGCCGGCCCCGCCGATCCGAACGCCGACGTCCGGATCGGCGTCACGCACGCGCCGTACCTCCGGGTGCTCGACCAGCTCGCCTCCGACGGCTACGACGCGATCATCGCCGGGCACACCCACGGCGGTCAGGTGTGCCTGCCCACGCTCGACGGGAGGGGCCGCGCGCTGACGACCAACTGCGACCTCGACCCGGCACGGGCGCGCGGCCTGCACCGGCACCCGGCCGACTCCGTCCACGGCGAGAAGGGCTCGTCGTGGCTCCACGTCTCGGCCGGGCTGGGCACCAACCCCTACGTCCGCATCCGGGTGGCCTGCCGCCCCGAGGCGACGCTGATGACGTGGGTTCCCGCCGGTCCGTGAACGCCGGCGGGCGGCTGGGTGGGGCTGCTTCTGCAGGAGTCACCGCTTCAGCGGGGACTCCTGCGCGGATGGGCCGTCGCAACGGCCCATCCGCGTCAAACTCCGCCCACCCGGTCGGGGTCGGGGCGATTTCAGACGGTCACGACCGCTCCGGTATGCTCGCCCGCGTTGCCCGAATGGCCACTTCTCGCGAGGGAAGCTGGTTCGACCGGGCAATGGCGGGCTGTGGCGCAGCTTGGTAGCGCGCCTCGTTCGGGACGAGGAGGCCGCAGGTTCAAATCCTGTCAGCCCGACCAGGTGATGTCTCAGGACATCGACACTGCCGGACCTGCATTGGCAGGTCCGGCAGTCGTCATGTGTGGGGTCAGCGGGTGATCGCCAGGTCGAGCTGGGCGATGACGGCCATCGGCATCTCACCCGCCGACGACGTGACCTTCCAGGCGCCTTCCTCGTAGGTGCCGCACGACTCGGGGACCGCCCGCGCCCCGGCCCCGAGGCACGCCAGGGTCATCACCCGACCCCCGGGGAACGCCTGGGTCCTGGCCAGCGAGCGCCCCTCTAGGCCGATGCCCAGCGACGTCACCGTCGCCAGGGCGCGACCCTCCACCGAGCTGGTGCGCTGCACCGCGTCGACGAGCCGGTAGCGGACGTAGAGCTGCTGGGCCGACGGCAGGGCGCTCGGCGCCTCGGTCCTCATGGAAGCGGTGTCGAGGGGTACGCCGTCGGCAGCGACGACGAGGTCCTCGACATCGATCACGACGTCGGCAAGACCCGGGCTGCTCGGCGGCCGCACCCGGAACCGGTCCATCGGCGCCGTGGTCGAGATCCAGTGCGTCACGAGCAGGTCGTCCCCGTCGTCGAGGACCTCGGTCTCGACGTACTCGGTGTCCGAGGACAGCGCGACCGGCGGGTCGAACTCGCTGACCGTCGGCGCCGCGGCCGGAGCGCCCGACACCGAGTCGGCCCCGGGCTGCTCGGCCGGCCACATCAGGAACGCGCCCACCACCAGCGCGACAAGGGTGCCCGCGGCGCCCACGACCAGCGCCGTCCGGCGGGACCGGGGCGCGGGGGCCGGCTCCTCCGGCGGGGCGGCCACGGGAGCAGGCTCCGGGGTCGGTGGCGAGGGCGGCGCCGTCGCCCGGTCCGGGGCGTTGCGCCTGGACGCCGAGGCGGTGAGGCGCAGCCGGGGTGCCTCGCCCGGGGCGCGCCGGGGCGCCCCCTCCGGGCTCGTGCCCCCGAGCGGCGTGATCGGTGCGAACTCCGGGGGCACGGCCGGCCTCCGGCGGCTCGGCAGGTCGTCCGACTCCCCCTGGCCCGGCATCACGCGCTCCGCACGGTGGGCTGCCCCACGGCCGTGGCGGTGACGACGGCAAGTTGCTGGTAACCACCCCGCGCGGGGTCGAACGGGCCGGCGCAGGTCACCATGACCAGCCGATGGGGCCCGGTCGCCGAGTAGACCCACGGGTGGTCCGCGAGCGGACCCTTGTCGAGGAGCTTCAGCGAGCTGACGACGTATTCCTGGCGCAGGTGCTCGGAGGTCAGCACGACAGACTGCCCGCGGCGCACGCCCAGCAGCTCGACGTAGGGGCCCAACCCCTTGGTGGCCGAGTCCACGTGCGCCGACAGCAGCACCGAACCGAAGGGGTCACCGATCCGCGACCCGCCGCGCCACCAGCCCGAGACGTCCGCGTCGCCGGGTACGTCCAGGGTGCCGTCGCTGGTCGTCGACACCGCGACGACCGGGACGCGCGCGCCACTCGGGAGCACCGCACCCTGGGGCGGCTCCGGGACCACCGCTCCCGTGCGGGGCGCGGAGGCGGCCACGGGCGTGCCCCCGTCCGCCGTCGCTGCGGCCGAGGCCGTCGCCGCCGCAGCGCGCGCGGAGCCTGCCGTGCCGCTCTCGTCCGGCGAATCAGCACCGGTCGCGACTGCGACGGCCACCACGAGGAGGCTGACCGCTGTGGCCGCGACCAGGCCGAGCCTGACCCTCGCCGCGCCGGTCCGGTTCCTCGCGGCGTGCCGCGCAGCCGCGTGCCTCACGACGAGGCTTCGACCGCGACGCGGCGTCGGCTGAACCCGAAGGCACCCATGGCCAGGGCGACGAGGACGGCCAGCGTCCCCGCCATCAGCGTCCGGTGGGTGGATGCCTGGTCCAGCTCTTTGGCACCGGCGTCAGTGAACGGCGAGACCGCGATGTCGGCCGCCAGACCCGCGCTGCCGGCGTTGATGGACATCGGCGCCTCGTCGGAGGTGGCGTTGAGCGAGATGCTGTGGGTGATCACGTTCATCGAGTCATCCTGCGCATTGCCGACCGCGTAGATCATCGTGGCCGACGCAGCCGACAGGTCGACGTCCAGCGGACCGAGGATCGGGGCGGTGGTGAGACCCGACGGCAGCAGCTCGGCCACGTGGGCACCCTGAGCGACGTCGGCGGTGGCGAACTCGCCGTTGGCGATGTTGCGGAAGACCACCGTCCCGTCGAGGCGGACGTCGGCCGGTGCCACGGAGGCCGTGTGGGCGATCAGGACCCGCGCCTTGCCTGCGGCGATGGTGTCCGTCGGCGTCGCGTAGAGCGTCGCGACCGGGTCTCCCGCGACCTGGGCGGGCCGGTGGATCACCAGGTCCTGGGTCGAGCCGGGGTCGAGCTCGACCGCGGTGTCGACCACGACGTCGCCGGACTCGTCCACGAACCTCACCTGGTGCTCACCGGCCGGCACCGTGAACGGGCCGAGCACGTCACCGGTCGCGGAGCTCTCGCTCACCGTCTCGTCGTCGATCTCGATGTGCAGGCTCTGCCCGGGGACGGCCTGCACCACCATCAGCCGGGCGTCTGCCCCCTGCGGAGCGGCCTGGGCGGCCCCGGCAAACGAAGCGGTGCCCACGATCGCGAGCGTGCCCACCAAGGAAAGCCACGTCATCTTCTTCATGCCTTGCTCCTGCATCTCGGGGCGCAGACCTCTGCGCATCTGTTGCCCTTCGTTCGGGCAGGACAGCAGCGCGGATTGCGGGTCACCGTCAGAAGTCCCCTTTGTTGCCGCCCGGTGCGCTGCCGTTGCCGTTCCGTGGCTCCCGAAGTCGTGCCGGACTAGACATCTGCTTCCCCACGGAACAGGTCGGCGCGACGCGGTCAAGACGTCTCACGCGGCCCCGACGGCACCTTGCTGGCACACTGCCCCCATGGCAGACACGGACGAGCCCGACGACGGTCGGTCCCTGGAGATGCCCTCCTTCTCGCTGCGCCGGAAGAGTACGAAGGCAGCGGCCGAGGACGCGTCCACCGCCGTGCCACCGCCCCGCGAACGACGCCGGCTCCCCACGATCGCGCTCTCGGGTCCTCGGGCCGCCGCCACGACGGGCGTCGTGATCGGTGGGCTCGCCGTCCTGCTCTCCTGGGTCGCCACCAGCGCCTGCGACGTGGTGCGCGGCACCCCCTCGTGCGGCGGCGGACCCGGTCTGCTGATCCTGCTCGCCCTCCTCGTCGTGCTCGCCTACGCCGGCAGCCTGGTGCTGCGGGTCTTCGGCGTGCCGGACGCGGGCTCGACGAGCGTCCTGGCGGTGGGGATCCTCGCCGTGCTCGTGCTGGTGTTCCTGCTCGGCTCGATCGACGAGTGGTGGATGGTCGTCGCGATCCCGCTGACAGCGGCGATCGGCTACTGCGCCTCGTGGTGGGTCACCGCGTCAGTCCGGACCGACGAGTCCGACCCCGAGGACGCGGTCGCCCACCGGGAGCCGCACGACGTCCGCTGATCAGCGGGCGGCGGCGATCAGCTCGGCGATCTGCACGGTGTTGAGGGCGGCGCCCTTGCGCAGGTTGTCGTTGCTGATGAAGAGCGCGAGCCCGCGGTCGTCCGGCACGCCCGGGTCCTGCCGCAGCCGCCCGACGTAGGACGGGTCCTTCCCGGCCGCCTTGAGCGGGGTCGGCACCTCGTCGAGCTCGACCCCGGCGGCCGAGGCCAGGATCTCGCGGGCGCGCGCGGTCGTCAGCGGGCGCTCGAACTCGGCGTTGACCGCCAGCGAGTGGCCGGTGAAGACCGGGACGCGCACGCAGATGCCCGAGACCAGCAGGTCGGGCAGCCCGAGGATCTTGCGGGACTCGTTGCGGAGCTTCTGCTCCTCGTCGGTCTCGTTGAGGCCGTCGTCGACCACGGACCCGGCGAACGGGAGCACGTTGTAGGCGATCGGCGCGACGTAGGTCGTGGGCTCCGAGAACACGATCGCCGAGCCGTCGTACGCCAGCTCGCGGGCCTTGTCGCCCGCCTCGGTGACGCCGAGGGCGAGCTCGTCGACGCCGGCGACCCCGGACCCGGAGACGGCCTGGTAGGTCGAGACGACCAGGCGGCGCAGGCCGGCCTCGTCGTGCAGCGGCTTGAGGACCGGCATCGCCGCCATGGTCGTGCAGTTGGGGTTGGCGATGATGCCCCGCCCGGCCTCGATCACCGCTGCCATCGCGCCGGGGTTGACCTCCGAGACGACGAGCGGGACGTCGGGGTCCTTGCGGTAGGCCGATGAGTTGTCGACCACGATCACGCCGGCCTCGACGAAGCGGGGCACCAGTGCCCGCGAGGTCGTGGCGCCGGCGGAGAAGAGCGCGATTTCGAGCCCGGTCGGGTCGGCGGTCGCGGCGTCCTCGACGGTGATCTCCCGGTCGCCGAACCGCAGCACCGTGCCGGCCGAGCGCGAGGAGGCGAAGAAGCGGACCTGGTCGGTGGGGCCGATCAGTCCGAGGTGGGCACGCTCGAGCAGGATCTGGCGCATGGCGACGCCGACCTGGCCGGTGGCGCCGACGATGCCGATGCTGACGCTCATCGGCCCGACCCGCCGTAGACCACGGCCTCGACCTCGTCGGCGTCGAGGTCGAACGCCGTGTGGGTGGCGCGCACGGCGTCGTCCACGGAGCCCTCGTCGACGATCACCGAGATCCGGATCTCCGAGGTGGAGATCATGCCGATGTTGACGCCCGCCGAGGCCAGCGCCCCGAAGAACTTCGAGGTGATCCCGGGGTGCGAGCGCATCCCGGCGCCGATCAGGGAGACCTTGCCGATCTTGTCGTCGTAGAGCAGCTTGTCGTAGCCGACCTCGGCCTGGATCCGCGCCAGCGCGGTCATCGCGCTCTGGCCGTCGCTGCGCGGCAGCGTGAAGGAGATGT
Organism: Propionibacteriales bacterium; assembly: GCA_038259535.1. GTDB lineage: Bacteria > Actinomycetota > Actinomycetes > Propionibacteriales > Nocardioidaceae > Nocardioides. The sequence continues at coordinate 26,615 of JBBSOR010000036.1, forward strand.
CGGTCAGGCTGGTCGCGGCAGCCGAGACGTTCTGCACGATCATGTCGAGATTGATCTGGGCGTCCGCCAGCGCCTCGAAGATGCGCGCCGCCTCGCCGACCTTGTCGGGGACGCCGACCACGGTGATCTTCGCTTCGCTCACGTCGTGGGCGACGCCGGCGATGATGGGCTGTTCCATGGTCTCTCCCTGGCTGGGGTCCTGGTTGGGGTCCTGGTGCTGGGGCTGGTTGACGACCCAGGTGCCTTCGAGCTGGCTGAACGAGGAGCGCACGTGGATCGGGATGCCGTAGCGGCGGCCGTACTCCACGCACCGCAGGTGCAGGATCTTGGCGCCGCACGCGGCGAGCTCGAGCATCTCCTCGTAGGAGACCTGGTCGAGCTTGCGGGCGCTGGGCACGATCCGCGGGTCGGCGGTGAAGACGCCGTCGACGTCGGTGTAGATCTCGCACACGTCGGCCTGGAGGGCCGCCGCGAGCGCCACGGCCGTCGTGTCGGTGCCACCACGACCGAGGGTGGTGATCTCCTTGGTGTCGGCCGAGACGCCCTGGAAGCCGGCGACGATCACGATGTGGCCCTCACCGATGGCCTGGGTGATGCGCCCCGGCGTGACGTCGATGATCTTGGCCTTGCCGTGCACCGAGTCGGTGATCACACCCGCCTGCGAGCCGGTGAACGACCGCGCGGTGAAGCCGAGGTCGTTGATCGCCATGGCCACGAGCGCCATGGAGATGCGTTCGCCGGCCGTGAGCAGCATGTCCATCTCGCGGGCCGGCGGCAACGGCGAGACGCCGTTGGCGAGGTCGAGCAGGTCGTCGGTGGTGTCGCCCATCGCGGAGACGGCGACGACCACGTCGTGGCCGGACTTCTTGATGTCCACGATGCGTCGGGCGACGCGCTTGATGGCGTCGGCGTCGGCGAGCGAGGAGCCGCCGTACTTCTGCACGACAATGCCCACGGTTGGTCCTCGGGGTCGGTGTGCGGTCGCACGGACCGCGATCGTTGGTTGGTGCCCGCTGGCGCCGTTGCCGGCAGGCCACCGACGATTCTACGGCTGGACGCCCGGCTCGATCTCCAGCATCTCATCGGCGACGGCGACGGCCTCGGCGTTGGCCTCGAAATCGGTGTCGAAGCGGTCGTGTGCCACGACGGTCAGCAAGGCGTTGAGCGCCGCGCCGGCGAGGTTGCCCCAGTTGTTGACGTAGGAGAACTGCCACCACCACAGCGCCTCGTCGACGTTGCCGGCGCGGAAGTGGCGCAGGCCGTTCTCAAGATCGATCGCGATCGAGGCGAGGTCGTCGGACAGACGGCTCTGGACGACCTCGGGGACGTAGGGGTCGAAGACGAACGTGTAGGAGTCGACGCCCTCGAGCATGTCGGCCAGCCGCAGGCGCAGCTCGTCGATGTCGGCCTCCGGCCCGACGTCGGGCTGGAACTCCTCGCGCGGGGTGAAGTCGGTCTGCGCGCCCAGACGCGCACCCGCCAGCAGCACCTGGCTGATCTCGAGGAGCAGCAGCGAGATCGCCTGCGACCCGTTGCCCTCCCGCGCGATCTCGCGCAGGGCGAGCAGGAAGCTCGTCACCGAATCGGCGATCTGCTCCTCGAACCTGATCTGGTCGTCAGTCACGGCACGGAACTCCTTGCGAAAACTGCATGTCCGAGATCATTCTGCTGATCTCCTTCCGGCGAATGCGCGGCCGAGGGTGACCTCGTCGGCGTACTCGAGGTCACCGCCCACTGGCAGTCCACTCGCCAAGCGGGTGACGCGCAAGCCCATCGGCAGAAGTAGGCGCGTGAGATAGGTCGCGGTGGCCTCGCCCTCGAGGTTGGGGTCGGTGGCGAGGATGACCTCGGTGACGACACCGTTGGCCAGTCTCGGCATCAGCTCCTTGACGTGGAGCTGGTCGGGTCCGATGCCGTCGATGGGCGACATGGCGCCACCCAGGACGTGGTAGCGCCCGCGGAACTCACGGGTGCGCTCGATCGCGACGACGTCCTTGTACTCCTCGACCACGCACAGCACGGCCGGGTCGCGCCGCTCGTCGCGGCAGATGCGGCACTGCTCGTCCTCGCTGACGTTGAAGCAGACCGAGCAGAACTTCACCTTGGCCTTGACCTCGATGAGGACGTCGGCGAGACGGCGTACGTCGGCGGGCTCGGCCTGCAGCAGGTGGAACGCGATGCGTTGGGCGCTCTTGGGACCGACGCCGGGCAACCGCCCCAGCTCGTCGATCAGGTCCTGGACGACGCCTTCGTACAACGAGGGCCCCTCAGCCCAGACCGGGCAGGCCGCCGCTGAGGCCACCGCCCAGGCCGTCGGTGAGCGGGGACATGGACTCGCTGGCCAGGGCCTCGGACTTGGCGCGCGCGTCGCGGTAGGCCGCGACGATCAGGTCGGAGAGGTCGGACAGGTCGTCGGGGTCGCTGCCGTCGAACTCGCCGGACCGGATCGTCACGCCGACCAGCTCGCCCACACCGTTGGCGGTGACGGTGACCGCACCGCCGGCGATCGTGCCGTCGACGGTCTGCTGGGCCAGGGCGGCCTGCGCCTCCTCGAGCTGCTGCTGCATCTGTTGTGCCTGCTGGAGGAGGGCGTTCATGTCGAAGCCGCCGCCGAGGGCGTCGAAGGGGTTGTCGGTCATGGGGTCTCCCACGTCGTGGATGGGTGCGGGTGGATCGGGTCGGGATCCGGGGTGGAGCTGCTCATTCGTTCTTGATCTCCTCGATCAAGCGCGCGCCGAGCGTCTGGCTGAGCAGTGACTCGGTGTCGAGGGCGCCCGACTCGGCGTCGGGGTCGTCGCGGTCGACGTCGTCGTCGGCCGAGCGGATCGGCTCGACGGGCTCGGCGATCCCGCCTCCCGCGCGCGCGGCCTGGAGCGCCTCGCGGGCGGGGGCCGCGGAGACCGGCGGCGCAGCGGCCGGGGCCGGAGGCGTGGGCTGGGGCGCGGCGGGTGCGGCGTCGCCCGTCACCCAGGACGGCGGGCCGTCGGGAGCATCCGGGGCCGGGGCGGGGCCGGGCGTCGGGTCCGTGGCCGCCTGGCGCACCACCGGCGCCTGCGCGGCCGCGCCGCTCGGGTCGACGATCGACTCCACGCGCCAGTCCATGCCGACCACGTCGATCGACGCCTGCCGCAGGATCTCGTCGCAGCCGCCGTTGACGAAGGAGTCACGCGCGCCCGAGTTGGCGAAGCCCACAGTCAGGCGGGTGCCGTCGACATCGACGACGTGGGCGTGCTGGGAGAGCACCATCCACGCCAGCCGGCGCCGGTTCTTGGTCTGCTCGAGGATGTCGGGCCACAGGCGGCGTACGTCGACGAGGCTGAGCCCGCCCTGCGGACCTGCGGGCTGCTCGGCCACCGGGTCGTCGGCCGCCGCCGCGGGCGCCGTCTCGGCCGCCGGCTCGGCGACCACCGGTGCGGCCGCGGGGGCAGCGGGGGCAGCGGGGGCAGCGGGGTCATCGGTCGGCATGGGCGGAGGAGGCGGCGGGCCGTCCTGCACCGACGCCGGCACCGGCGGTGGCGGAGCGGGCTCGTCGGCGCGCTCCGCAGCAGGCGTCGGGGCGGCCGGCGTCGGGGCGGGCGCCTCGACGAGCGGCGGTGACGCCGACGCGGGTGCGGGCGGGACCGAAGCTTCGCGCGCAGTGGCTGCCGGCGTCGGGGCGCCGGTGACGTCGAGGCGGCGCTCCAGCCGCTCGAGGCGGGCCATGACGCCCTCGGAGGTGTGGTCGGCACCCGGGAGGAGCACGCGGGCGCACAGCAGCTCGAGGAGGAGCCGCGGCGCGGTGGCGCCGCGCATCTCGGTCAGACCCGAGGCCACGATGTCGGCGGCCCGGCTGAGCTCGATCGCACCGAAGCGGGCGGCCTGGGCGACCAGCCGCTCCCCCGCGTCCTGGGGGACGTCGATCAGTCCGGTGGCCGGGGCGTCGGGGACCGCGGTGACGATGACGAGGTCGCGCAGCCGGCGCAGCAGGTCCTCGGTGAAGCGGCGCGGGTCCTGGCCGGTCTCCACGACCTTGTCGACGACCGAGAAGACCGCGGCTCCGTCGCGCGAGGCGAACGCCTCGACCACCTCGTCGAGGAGGGTCTCGGGGGTGAAGCCGAGCAGGTCGGTGGCGAGCTTGTGGGTCACGCCCGCGGGGCCGGCCCCGCCGAGCAGCTGGTCGAGCACCGACAGCGTGTCGCGCGCCGACCCCGCCCCGGCTCGCACGACGAGGGGCAGGGCGGCGGGCTCGATCGCCACGCCCTCCTCGCCGGCCAGCTGGGAGAGGTAGTCGCTGAGCAGCCGTGGCGGGATCAGACGGAAGGGGTAGTGGTGGGTGCGCGAGCGGATGGTCGGCAGCACCTTGTCGGGCTCGGTCGTGGCGAAGATGAACCGCAGGTGGGGCGGCGGCTCCTCGACCAGCTTGAGCAGGGCGTTGAAGCCCTGCGTGGTGACCATGTGGGCCTCGTCGATGATGTAGACCTTGTAGCGGTCGCGCACCGGCGCGAAGAACGCCTTCTCGCGCAGGTCGCGCGCGTCGTCGACGCCACCGTGCGAGGCGGCGTCGATCTCGATGACGTCGATCGATCCCGGACCGCCGCGCGCGAGCTCACGACAGCTGTCGCACTCACCGCACGGGTCGGCGATCGGCACCTGCGCACAGTTGAGCGCTCGAGCCAGGATGCGGGCGGACGTGGTCTTGCCGCAGCCGCGCGGCCCGGAGAAGAGATAGGCGTGGTTGACCCGGTTGGCCGCGAGCGCTGCACGCAGCGGCTCCGTCACGTGGTCCTGCCCGATGACCTCCTGGAAGGTCTCGGGCCGGTAGCGGCGATAGAGCGCGAGCGGTGACTCCACGCCGTGAACCCTAACCGGGTGCACCCACAGCGACCACCGCGCGTACGCCACCGGTCACCGGCGCCCGCCCGCGGAGGGGAGCCGGACATGAAGAGGCCCCCCACGCACCCATCAGAGCTCACTTGCCCTTGCTGCCTTCCGGCCCTGGGGGATTGGGCGAGATGACGCCGCGTGGGGGGTTGTCCCGGAGTCTAGGCGGAGCGTGATCTGGTGCCCAAACCCAGGTGGTCGGTAGGTCGGTCGGTGTGGGAGTCACCGCCTCAGCGGGGACGCCGACGTGATCGTGGAGCTCGCGTGCCGCGTATCAGCACACGAGCTCCACGATCTCCTTGAGGCCAGTGGGCCAGCCCGCGCCAGGCGATTTCACGCCGACGGAGCCGACCGGTAAACTCCCCCGCGGAGGTGTCGCCTAGTGGCCTATGGCGCTCGCTTGGAAAGCGGGTTGGGTTAACGCCCTC